>JAIRQE010000019.1 GCA_031256725.1 Propionibacteriaceae bacterium | reverse complement strand
CTGCCTGGATTGACGGCGGCTCAGGCGGATGAGATTGTTGAACTGTCGCAGGAATGGCCTAATATCTTTGTGTCTGATACAGATAGTCCGCAGGATTTCTTGTTTATTCCATGGGGGTATTCGACAGCGCAAGTTATGTTCAGGTTGATTTCTCTTGCATTGAATACTGATCAGTTGACTAGATGTGAGAGGTCAACTTGTGTGAATTTCATTGAGGATTTAGAAGAGTGGTTTGAGGTGGCCGAACCAGATTACCCTCCAAGTATGTCATCAAAGCTTGATGGTTTGTTTTTTTGGGGGGTTACTTTACAGTTTATGTCCCGTGATCAGGCTTTGATAGTAGTTGATAGGGCTCGGCAATGGTCGAATGTTGTTGATCCTCAAGTTGTCGATAGGCGGTGTGTCTACTTGCATCTTTGGGATTATTCAACGACAAGGATGATGGTGGATATTCTTGATGCGGCTTCTTTTGGGGGTGATTTGTCTTCTGAGGAAGTTGGGGTATGTTTGTCTCAGCGTGAACTATATCAAGATTGGCTTGAGCAGGCAGAGCCGATTGAAGCTGAGCATGATTGTTGGAAAGAATGACAGTAGTCGTCATTGACGTCAATCCTTGCCCCAATATTCAAGGTATCGTGAATTATTTCATTTTAAAAGCGCTGACTTGCGTAATCCTCAAAAGTTAGGTTAGCCTAACCTTATGACCACGTCACCGATCACTGGGTTCAGCTTGGCGAAAGCTCCACTGAATTCGACGTTCACCATCATCAATGTTCCTACTGATCCGGTAGTTGCACACAGGATGATGACCTTGGGCTGGCGTCCAGGTGCTCAGGTACGGGTGATGAAGAAAGCGTCGGGGGGCGCAAAGATTATTGATTTGAACGGTTCGAGGGTTGCGGTGAGTGGGGCTTTGGCACGTACCCTATGTGTGGAGGCAGTTGCGTGAGCAAGCAAAATCAGGGAGCACAGATTCTGACCCCGTCATGTCATCAGACCTACGATAATGTCGTTGACGGTGATGCCGTTATTGCCATCGTGGGGGCGCCAAACGTGGGAAAATCCACCCTCTTCAATGAGCTCACTGGCTCCAGGGTGACCATGGGAAACTGGCCTGGTACGACCGTTGAGGTTGCCCGGGGACTGTGGCGCCATCACCCCCGTGGTACATCCAAGAAGGAATGTGACCAGTTCAAGGTTGCGATGGTTGACCTGCCTGGGGCCTACTCCCTGAGTTCGGCATCCCCGGATGAGGAGTTCACCCGTACCATGGTAGTCGAGGAGATACCAGGCCCCGATCTGACGCTGGTCGTTGTGGATGCCGCCCACCTCGCACGAAGCCTTTATCTCGTCAGTGAGTTGCGTGAGGAATCCCGTCGAATGGTTGTGGCGGTCACCATGGTGGATGTGGCTGAACGCCACGGAATTCAGGTTCATACGAAGACTCTTTCGAAGGTACTTGGGGTTCCCGTCGTCAAGGTTGATCCTCGCCGACGTAAAGGCTTCGATGAACTCACCGAAGCCATTCACGAAGCACTTGAAGCCCCAATGCCCGAACCGCGGATACGCATGCTTGCCATTGAGGAAGAGGAAGATGAGCGTTTCGGCTGGATCGCTGAGATCTTGGATTGCTCAATGACGGAAACCAGTTCGGATATTCAGCGTTTCTCCGACAAGGTGGATCGCTTTATTCTTGCTCCCTTCCTGGGGCCACTGATTTTCCTGGGTGTCATGTGGTTGGTCTTCCAACTCACCACAACTGTGGCTGCCCCCCTCCAAGATTTCCTGGGGGATCTGTTTGCAGGGCCAGTCTCCGAAGGGGCGATCTGGTTGACTGAACTCGTCGGCCTTGGTGGTACATGGGTTGAAGGTTTTCTCGTCAATGGGCTCATCTCCGGTGTGGGGATGCTGCTCACCTTCGCACCCCTGATGACATTGATGTTCATCCTTCTCGCCCTCCTGGAGGATTCCGGTTATCTTGCACGAGCGGCAGTACTCACAGATCGGATGATGGGTGTCCTGGGTCTTCCCGGTCAGGCTTTCCTTCCGCTCGTCGTGGGCTTTGGGTGTAATGTACCCGCCATCGCAGCGACTCGTGTCCTATCTTCCCCCCGACAACGACTCCTGACCGTGATGCTGATTCCGTTCACCGCATGTACGGCCCGTCTGACGGTCTTCGTCATGTTGGGTACGGTCTTCTTCGGAAAATGGGCAGGTACGGCCGTCTTTGCTATGTACCTCGTTTCCATTCTCTTGGTGGTCATCGGTGGTCTGGCTCTTCGTGGTACCTTATGGCGCGCGATGGCTTCCGAGCCCTTGGTGATCGACCTCCCGCCGTACCAAGTGCCAACACTGAGACTCACTTGGTCAATGACCTGGGTACGCCTGAGAGGATTCCTCGAAACTGCTGGTGGCATCATTGTTGTTGCGGTCATCCTCGTGTGGCTCTTCCAAGCGATCCCCGTCAATGGTGGTACCTTCGGGCAGATTGAGGTTGCTGACTCCCTCTACGCATGGCTCGCCATGGGGGTTGCCCCCATCTTTGCTCCGGCTGGCTTCGGCTCCTGGGAAACGGTCTCAGCCCTCGTTGTTGGATTCGTCGCCAAGGAGGCCGTCATCTCCAGTTGGGGTCAAACCTATGGGATCGCCAACCTTGAGGACTTCACCAGTTTGGGTGACCACATCCAGACTGCCTTCTATATCTCCTCAGGTGGTCACACCCTGGCTGCAGTCGTCGCATTCATGATCTATTTCCTTGCGTACACCCCCTGTGTCGCCACCCTGGCTGCCCAAGTCAGGGAGGTTGGCTGGAAGTGGACCGGCTTTGGCATCATTCTTCAGATCGGTACGGCCACTGTCGCCTCCATCGTGGCCTTCCAGATTCTAAGGCTCGTCCTATGAGCGGCCCACTGTCCATGGTCCTGGAGGCCGCTAGTAAGAATCAGCGGTCTGTGTCAACGATTGCCCACACCACTGGGTTGAGTACAGAAGTCGTCACCGCCTGCGTCGACCACCTGGTACGAGCAGGGCGCCTAGCATCTATGCCACTAGCTTCAGGATGCCCCACAACCGGATGTGGAAGCTGTGTATTTCGCATCCAGTGCAAACCCCGGATTGCCCGTCCCTGACTCATCCCAAACTCCACTATCAAGGCTCACAATTGGTGTATCCAACGACGGTGGCGCAGTTTCGACATGCAGTACCCGGTACAGCGATCAAATCTTCATGGATTTCAAATAAAGTGTGTTAGAAGATACGTCCCCTTAACTAACCTTTATTGAGATAGTCCAAGAGTTCAGAACGGCGATGGATTCCCATCTTTTCGTAGATGTGTTGAACATGGGTGTTGACTGTGTGGGGGGAGATGATGAGTTTTTCGGCTACGGCAGTGGCGGTGTATCCGCGGCCCAAGAGTTCAAGAATCTCAGTCTCGCGTGCAGACAGATGGAATTGTTTGCTGATTCCTTCAAGGGTGGTACTCCACTGTGAGGCATCCACAGGGGCAACAGTGAGGTCGTTAATGGAGTACTCCTGTCGTACCAAAGGAATGAGAAGGCCAGCCAGGACAACAACGAAAACCAGCAGGGTTGGTTGGGTCCACAGGTCTTGGAATCCTGGAATGCGTTCATAGATGAGAGCGGTACCATTGCCGAGAAGTATCCCGAATCGGATGGCTGCTGCACTCATGCCGAAGGCTGTTGCGGAAGGGGTATAGCCGCTGAGAGTCAGACGTGCCATATACATGATCACTAGGACTTCGAGAACCGAGGATGCGGTGAGGGCAAGAAGGAATCCTGTGAAATCTTCCGGATAGGATGATAGGCATAACAGGCATGCCACAAGGGAGAATAGTAGGATCCAGGGGAAGAGTTTGAAGATCGTGGTTTTCCCCTGTAGTCGGGCATGGGCAAGGCCAATAACCAGGATGAGTATTGCCCCGATACCGACTCCGAAGGTGAAGCTTCGTTCGACACCCCACAGATCCTCCCAGGGTACGATCGCCACCACGAAGTAGCTGACATAGGCCACGATGAAAGAGATGAGGCACACTATGACGATGCTGAGGGTCGCATGACGGGTGGTGTTCCTGGTGAGGATCGGAGGAAAGCTCACCGATTGTGACTTGCGCCAACTGAGGTTGAGAAGCAGCCCAGAGGTGACAGGCATGAGACAGACAAGAATCGGGGCAAGGATACCTGGAAGGAGGTAGACCGCTATCAACCCTGCAAGGAGGACGATCCCGTAGACGGGTGCCAGACGACCCATGGTGAATTGGGCTCGTTGACAGGCATACCTTTCACCCCACATGACCCATAGAAATCCCGCGCAGATCCCAATAAGGGCACTTGCTAGATAGCAAATGAGTGGGCCTCGGGTTGTGCCGCATCCAAGAGTGAGTGTCAAGGTTGCGACACACCCGAGACCAGAAACTGTCCAAAGGAGCCATCCGGACTGGGGGAGATGCCGTGTTCTCCCAAGAGCGAGGGCAAGGGCGACCGTGGTGATTACAGTACACGTCAGCGCGGTGAGCCATCCGAAGGTGATTCGGTCATCCAAGAGGAAGGTTGCTGGAAAGGCCGTCGGAACGAACCACAGGGTGTAATGCCAGGTGAGTACTAAGACTAACCCGAGGTATTTCATCCGTGAATCGTCGACGAGCCTATCCAAGACAGATCGTCCCTGTGCTGTAGTCATCTCCATCCCCTCCGAGATTTTGAATACCTATTTCAATTGTAATCTGTATTGATAATGATGGAACAAGGATGGAGCTGAGAGTATTCCCAAGGTTTTAGCCGTACCTGTACTCTATGCCCATAGTGGCTGACGGATATCGCCATGAGGCGATGATTGCACCGGCGCCGACTATGCGACATGTGCCGCATTCTAGGCATCCAGCGAAGTCAACGGACATGGGTTGATCCCCATCCATCTTGTACAACCCAGCTGGGCATATACGTACTAGTTCCTTGAAGAGTTCTGTTTCAGGCTCAGGAGCAACCTCGATATGTGGGTTTCCTTCATCTACTTCGTACTTGTTTAGGCCAAGGTAGGCATCAACATTCACGGTAATTGGTTTGAGTGTACTCATAACGCTTTCACTCCTTTACGAGCATCTTTGAGAAGGTTGAATAGGCCGACGTCTTTCAGTAGGGGCCAGGCCTTCTTGCGTACCGGCTTCATGGGGGTACCATCAACGAGGAACATCTGGCGGGCCAGTGAACAAGCCAACTCAGGATAGGTGGAGAACATCCGGGGGGTGTGTTCCATGAAATCCGGGAAGCGACGCAGGGTCTTCATATCCTTGATGACGAAGGAGTCTTCGAGGGCTTTCACATAGGAACCAAGCCCCTTTGATGAGGTGTCCCCATTATCAAGGGCTGTGGCTGCACTACGACCGGCGTGCATCCCTGCGGCGATGGCAAGATCCATTCCACGGACGGTATATCCGGCGTTGAGACACATCATGGCCGATTCACCAGCAAGCATGACACCATCGCCAATCAGGGTAGGCAAAGCGTTGTACCCACCCTCGGCAACAAGATGTCCAGAATGTTCGACCACTGCACCACCTGCGATGACAGGGGCAATCACTGGATGCTGGCGGAAATCCTCCAAGAGTTGAGCGATGGTTGTGTCGGCTTCAACCATGTCTGCCACAGTGACAACCAGACCCAAAGAAATCGAATTCTTATTGGTGTACAGGAAGCCACCGCCAACGTGACCATGGGTGGCATCACCCATGAACAGCCAGGCTGCACCCTCATCGGATGAACAGGTGAAGCGTTCATTAATGACATGCTCATCCAATTCGATGACCTGCTTGATTCCCACAGCAACTGAGGAGCGAGATGGGCGAGGAGTACCCACTGCTTGTTCGGCGAGAAGAGAGTTGACCCCATCGCAGAGGATCACCACATCTGCGCTGATCTCATCCCCACCAGCACTGACACCAGTGACCCGGTTTCCATCCTTGATCAGGGATTCGACCGCGATTCCGTGGATGTACTCTGCTCCAGCAGCTTCGGCTTGTGAAACTAGCCACGGATCGAATTGTGCCCGAAGTACTGTGTAGGAATCCTGGGATTCATCCCTCATCTGTTCATCAGAGAACTCGATGGTCAGTCCCGCTTCGGGTTCCAGCATCGAGATTCTTTCACGTACCACCCGACGCTCCAGGGGGGCATCATCGCGGAAGTTCGGGAAGACCTCTCGCAGAGCATGGGTATACAAACGCCCACCTGAGACATTCTTGGCACCAGCGAAGTTTCCTCGCTCAATCACCAAGACACTCTTGCCTCGTGTGGCTAATTCATGGGCAGCTACCGGGCCCGCACAGCCCGATCCCACCACAATGGCATCAAAGTCAGCCATTACTATCATCCTTTCGTATGAAGTGAACTTGCTTCGGATAGCGTCATCCCTCGGGTTTCGGGAGCCATGAATATCGACATGACGAGGGCAATCAGGAGAAGCCCAGCACCAATCAACATCGTTGGGCCGATTCCATAGGATTCGAGGAAGAGAGGTAATCCGTACGTTGAGGCGACCACACCTATACGGCTGATCGCGATGGCCACACCAACCGCAGTTGCGCGGGCCTCAGTTGGGAAGAGCTCATTGGGGTACAACCACTGGAGGATCCCAGGTCCACCAGAGAAGAAGGCATAGAGTCCAAAAGCAATGATGATCACGATGATCGGAGCCCCTGGAGCGATACCGGGGATCAACAGACCCACAGCCATGAGTCCAAGAGAGCCGATGAGTAGGGGGCGTCGTCCCAGGGAGTTTAACCAGAACATCGCTGGGATGGAGCCAATGAGGAAGAAGAGGGAGACCACTGTTTCGCCGAGGATGGATAATGAGCCTTCAGCGAGACCAAAGGATGCCATGATCCGTGGCCCGAAAGTGTACATCGCGTACATCGGCACCACCTGACACAAAATGAGGATCCCCAAGAAGATGATGCGCCCAAGGTACCCATGTGTGAAAACCTGCTTAAAGCCGAGGTTGGTGGTGGGGATCTCGTCTTCAAGATCCACCTCCTGACCGTAGACCTTCTTCATGACCGCGCGCGCCTTCTCTACACGTCCGCGTTGTGCAAGCCAGCGTGGTGATTCGGGAATATCGTGTCGACCAATGAGCAGGGCGATACAGGGGATGACGGAGGATGCGAACATCCACTGCCATCCGTTGGGGACGTGGTAAAGGAGGTACCCAACAAAGGCAGCAACTGTTGCACCGAGGTACCATGACGCTGAGACGATTCCCATTCCGATGGCGCGATGTTTGCGTGGTACGAATTCAACAATCAGCGAGGTGGCAATAGGGTAATCGGCGCCGATAAAGAACCCAATCAGGAATCTTAAGACGATCAACTGCCAGGGTGCCTCTACGAAGATGCAGGCGATTGAGACGATTCCGATGAGCGACACATCGAGAAGGAACATTAGCCGGCGCCCGAAGGCATCTGTCAAACGTCCACCAACAATTGCTCCAAAGAAGATGCCGGCCAGTGAGGCTGCGCCAATGAAGGCAGCATCTGAGGTGGTCAGATTTAGGGATGTGGTGAGACCAACCAAGGCCACGCCAATGATCGACAGTACGTACCCGTCCAGGAAGGAACCTCCTGAGGAGAAGACCGTGACCTTAACCAGGAAACGGTTCATGACGGCGTCATCAATGACGTGGCTCTTGGTGGTACTCATGGGGTTAGCTCCACTCGATGATTCCCCAGTTGAGGTGCGGTTTTGCTTGAGGATCATTAGCTTCGACAAGCATGAAACGCGCCTCAGTGTCACTGACCTTCCACAGGTGGGTGGCCAGGGTGGCACCCGGGTGTACTGGTGAGGTGATTCGGGTCTTGAACCTCGTCAAGCGCTCCGGCTGATCAGGGATGAAGGTCGAGATGGCGTGACGCATCACAACACCGGCATAGCTGATCGCATGAAGGATCGGACGAGGCTCATTATTCTGGGCTGCATAGTCCCAGTCGATGTGCTGGGGGTGGTAATCGCCCGAGAGGCGATAGATCAGAGCCTGGTTGAAGGGGATCGTCTCGGTGACGATGTGATCTGGATCGCGATCAGGCATGTCCACAACATCCTTAGGTGGTGTGGGTCCACCCCAACCGCCGTCATAGATCAGGCAGTCCCATGATTCGTTAGTACACAACAGGTTGCCTTCAGAATCGAAGGTGTCACCAATGTGCTGGGCAAGCAGTCCACGGCCTTCGCCACGGTCGTACAGCCCCTCAAGGCGTACCTTCGTCTCAAGACGGTCGGCCATCTTCGTGATGGGCTGATGGATACGCAGGTCGAAACCCCAGTGCAGGGAGCCAGCATAGTTGTAGCCATAGTCGATGGTGCGTGTCACCGCAGAATCAACGATGAGCATCGCGGCATACATGGGGAGTACCTGAAGCTTCGGATCACGCTCATCGTGTTCATTGATATAGATGAGGTCCTGTTTGCCGTCGATCCCAGCGCCGCACCCGAGTGCGAACAACTCCAGATCGCGGAAGGTGTACTCCCTAATGAAGGGTCCAAAGGTCTGTCCGACCATCTCTGTATTGATATTACCCATTGCATATTCCTTTCCTTGTTAGCTCAGGGATCTCTTCTCGATTTTCATTGAGGCGGTTCGTGGAAAGTCCTCCACGAACTCGATTATTTGGGGGACTTTGAAACTGGCGAGATGCATGGAACAAAATGATGCGACATCCGCTGTATCCAGTTCAGCATCAGACTCAGGCTGAATAAAGGCTTTCACTGCTTGGTCTCGTACAGGATCGGGTACACCGATCACGGCGGCCTCTTTGATGAGGGGATGGGAGTTGAGTAGGGTCTCAATCTCTGTTGCTGAGATATTCTCGCCTCCACGTTTGATGAGGTTGCGGGCCCGATCCACGAAATAGAACCAGCCTTGTTCGTCGTAATATCCGGTGTCAGAGGTACGCAGCCAGCCGTCCTCAGTCAAGGCTGCATGTGTAGCCTGGTCGTTGCCCAGGTAGCCTTTCATGAGGGTACGACCGGGGACACCTTTCACCCAGATCTCTCCAAGACTCCCCGCTGGAAGATGGTCACCCTCAGGGCTCACAATAGAGACCTCGTACCCGAGAGCAGGACGGCCCACCGAAGGCCACTTGCGTTCCCCGACAGGTGGGTCTGTGAGCGCCCAGCAGATGGATTCGGTCGACCCATAGGAGTTCATGAACCTCACGCCGAAGCGCTTCTCAAACTCCAGTTTGTCGGCATCAGGCAAAGGCATGAAGTACAAGGTCTCCCGCACATTGTGGGTGGAGTCGTCTTCACTCGATGGTTGAAGAAGGAGGGTACGAGCCATCATGGCAGTCAGTTGGATCACTGTTGCCTTTTCGGTGCGTATCTGGGACCAGAAGCGGCTAGCAGAGTACTTCTCGGAAAGGACCAGTCGGGCTCCTGAAAGAATCGCGCCCGTTAATGCCACCAGTTGGAAGTTGGAGTGGCAGGCTGGCATGGTCGTGAAGATACGATCATCTGGTCGCAGCGATGCCTGCCAGGTGGCAACATGAGCTGAGTAGACCAAGTTGGCATGGGTAACCAGCACACCCTTAGGTGCTGCGGTTGTGCCCGAGGTGAACATCACCTCCGCAATGTCATCACTGGTTGGTCCTGTGTTTGGTCTAGTGTCAGGGGGCGGAGCGTCAGGGGACGCATATTGTGACACCCCAATCACTACAGGAATTGAGGTGTCACAATATGCGTCCCCTGACACGTTAGATACGAGATCATCCACGCAGATGATTCCGTGGCGAATCAATCCTTGAAAGCGTAATTCTTTGTGGGTGTCCACGTGAATGGACTCGACGATGGCCCATTGGGCATCACAGGTGGCATAGATCCCGGCCAACTCGGTACCAGTAGCACCTGGGCCTACTGGTACCGCGATGGCTCCGAGCTTTGTGATGCCGATAAGGCAGGATATGAACCATGGGGAGTTGCATAGTTGCATAGCGACCATCGAGCCGTGACCTATCCCTAGATGGGACAGATGAGAAACGGTTCGTGATACAACCTTGTCGAATTCTCGATAAGTGAACTCGAGGCGAGTACCATCACTGTGCAGGAAGGCCAAGAAGACTCGGTCTCCTGCACAGCGTACAGCCGCATCCCACATCTGTGGGAATGTGGTCGTACCAACAATGTCCACCATGGTTATGACTTCCTTTATAGTGCCTGGATCAGAGCAGGAAGAACATCGTAGAGATCCCCCACAACGCCGTAATCGGCATGGGTGAAGATCGGTGCGTTCTTGTCCTTGTTGATGGCGACGATCACCTTGGATCTGTTGACGCCAACCATGTGCTGGATCTGACCAGAGATACCGATGGCGAGGTAGAGGTCGGGCCTAATGGTTGCCCCGGAGACTCCGAGGTAGCATTCGACTGGCATCCAGTTCACACCCTCAGCCATAGGACGGCTGCAGGCGAGTTCACCACCGAGTTTGGCTGCGAGTTCGCGAGCCATCTCAAGGTCTGCTTCCTGGGCGAATCCGCGGCCCACACCAATCACACGCTTTGCGGCAGCAAGGTTGACTGCCTGGACCTGCTTGGTTCGGGTTTCAACAACTTTCAATCCGGGCGTGGACGGCGTACCTTCAAGGTCCTTGACCTCTCCAGAAGGAAGGTCGCCTTCATACTCAGGTAGAGCACCAGGTCCGACAACGAGTACAGATGCCCCACTACCCAGGGTTTCCGTTACCACAGCCAAACCACCGTACAAAGGCCTCGTGATGGTGAAGGTATCACCCTCAGCCGAGATCGAGGTGATGTTGCGTACAGAGGTCTTCAGTGTGGAGGCGACCAGCCCAGCAAGAAGGCGGGACTGTGTGTCTGTACTGAAGATAACCAGGTCGCCATCCTTGACAACCTCAGCAATGGCTGAAGAGTAGCCTTCAATGAGAGTCTCGGGTATTTGTGGTGCTGTCAGTGTCAGATCGGCACCTGGTACCGCGTGACCGCCTATGCAGACTGTGCCCACATAGGAGCCCAATCCTCGCGCGCTGCGGACAAGATCCGCGGCAACAGTGTCATCATGTGCAATAACCCATATCTTTGTCATGGTTCTTCCTTAGAGTGCTTTGAGGTGGATGGCGAGTTCCGCAGCTGCGTCCACGCCTTCGAGGATGATCTGGCGACGGTCAACTTGCTCGGGAGCAAGCTGGGAGACTGGGGTGGCTGTTGGTGAGGGGAGTACACCAGCAGCAACCGAGGTGACCGGCTTCTTGCCTGCCGCCAGGATGTCTTTCATTCCAGCGATCCTTGGAGTGTTTGCGCCAGAGGTCAGCGAGAGTACAGCGGGGAGCTGGACCTCAATGACTTGGACGCCATCTTCGAGGACTCTTTCGACCTTGAGATGGTCACCCTCAGCTTCGATAGTCTCGATGGCATTGAGTGTGGGCCATCCCAGGATCTGACCCAGGTGGTTTCCAACCTGCTGGGTGTACTCATCTGAGGAACCAGCACCTACGAGAACCAGATCCACGTCACCGATTTCAGTGAGGGACTCGGCCAGGACTGATGCAGTTTGATAACTCTCAGAACCCACGAGGTTTTCATCAACCACGGTGACTAATTCGTCGAGTCCACGAGAGAGGGCATCCTTGGTGAGTTTTGCATTCTCGAGGGCTGATCCACCAGCACTAAGACCGACGACCGTACCACCGACCTCATCAGCGAGTTGGCGTGCGGCCTCAATAGCATTGAGGTCATAGGTGCCAACCTTCCACTGTGCGCGTTCAAGGTTGAGACTGCGATCAGGACGGGTCTGAATATCTTGGGTCTCGGGAGAGACTTTGAACGAGGCAACTATCTTCATTTTTTCTCCTTGTTTCTTATGCCTGTAGAGCAACGCCTGTGGCGACGAAATGCTCGATTTGTTCATCTGTGTAACCGATGCGACGCAGAACATCCTCGGTGTCGTATCCTTGGGCCGGCATGGGGCGCCACATTCCACCAGGGTTCTTCTCGAACTTCGGGAAGACACCAAGGCCGTGGAACTCTTCGCCATCAGCGGTGGTCCAGTCCATCCAGACGTCGCGTGCCTTCATATGATCATCAGCAACCAGATCAGGGAACTCCATCACCTTCTGTGCTGCGATTCGGTTAGCGGCAAAGTCCTTCTCAACCTCAGCGACTGTCCGTGTGGAGAGGTACTCTTCGAGTTTGGCTTCGATGAGTTCGGCCTTTGGGCTGGATAGCCATAGGGCCGAGGTGTCTTCTGGGTAGTCATCGCTACCCCAGAGGTCTCCCAGTCCAATAGCTTCCAGGAGGTACTTATTCTGGGTGACCCCATAGACACACAGGCCAATGAATCCATCTGAGCAGCGGTATTCACCGATAGCGCACAGGTTCTGGTTTCGTGGTCCTGGGCGAGGCCAGATGATTCCCGCGTTGAGATAGTCAACGAGATAGTACTGACCGATGGCGAGCAGGGATTCGAACATAGCAAGGTCGATGGATTCGCCTTGACCAGTGATCTTCACCTTATGCAGAGCAGCCAAGGTCGAGGACAGGATCATCAAAGAGTTGATGTAGTCACCGGTGTAGGGCCCAGGATTCATGGGCTGCTCGGGTGTGCCGTTTTGGCTCATGTACCCCGAATAGGCCATCACCGTGAGGTCATAGGCCGCGCGAGTGACCATGTCTTGTACACCCTTTTGGCCGAAACCGGAGACGTGGACGATCACCAAGTTAGGGTTGTGTTCCCAGAGCATCTCATCTGTGATTCCGCGCTTTGCGAAGGTACCACCCTTGCTGGATTCGATGAAAACATCCGCATTCTCCAACATCTTCAGCAGGACTTCCGTACCCTCTTCGCTGAAATAGTTGAGGGCAACAGAACGCTGGTTACGGCGTTCAGCCTGCTTAATATAAGCGGTGTCGCGGATGGTGTCACCCGCGCCAGTGTTCTCGATCCAGGTAACATCTGCACCCCATTCAGCCATGAGGCAGCAAGCCCTGGGTACAGCCAGTTCTACGGCTGCATAGACCACGCGTACGTCGTCAAGGGGGCCAAAAGACGGTTTCTGTGTTGGCAGTGTCATGGCGAACTCCTTAGGCTGCGTATTCTCTGAGGACACCCTTGGCGAGGGTGAGGATCATCATCTCGTCGGTACCACCGGAGACACGATCAACGCGAAGATCACGCCAGATGCGCTGGATCCTGTGGTCGCCAGCAACAGCAACACCAGCCATCACCTGCATGGCAGCGTCAACGACTGCTGCGGAAGCATTAGCGCCGTAGTACTTACACATCGCTGCCTGAGCAGAGGTCATCTCGCCTTGATCGAAGGACCATGCTGCTTCGTAGAGCATGTACTTCATGGCCTTGAGCTTGATTGCCATCTCGGCAAACTTCAGTTGGTTCAACTGGAAGCGACCGATCGTCTTACCGAACTGGACGCGTACATTGGCGTACTTGGCTGCATCCTCAAAGGCGCACAGAGCTGAGCTGTAGTCGCTGGCTCCGACAAGGAAACGCTCAAGATCGAAGTCGCCGATACCACGCCTGAAGCCATTGCCCTCTGTACCAAAGATGTCGGACTCATCAAGTTCAACATTGTCGAGGTAGACATCGGAGCAGGAATCCATGCGCAGACCCAGTTTCTCCAGGGGCTCGATCTTGATGCCTGGGAGGCTCATATCCAAGAAGAACTCTGTGAAGGTGTCATAGTTCTCGGAATCGCGAGCCATCACGACGAGGAAGGGCACCTTCGCTGAAGAAGTGATAAAGGTCTTGTGTCCGTTGAGGTAGATCTTGCCATTCTTGCGGGTGTAGGTGGTTTGGAGGCTGCCCACATCAGAGCCAGCACCAGGCTCAGTACATGCGCTATTCCAGATCTGCTTGCCTGTGCCAACATAGGCCATGATCTTGTTGATCTGTTCTTGGGTACCTTCACGCAGGATGGTGTCGAAGCAGGGGAGCTGGTAGAGGATGTACGTCGGGCCGCCGAGGCGTCCGAGTTCTTCGTACACAGACATCAGTGTGACCAGGCCAAGGTCGAGGCCGCCGTGCTCTTCGGGGAGCATGATCTGATCGAAGCCTAATTCGCATAGGGCCTTCACCCAACGCTCGGGATAGGTGTGGGTCTTGTCGCATTCGGCGAAGTAAGGTTCCCAATTTTCTCGCTCCATGAGTTCCCGGAAGTTTTCGACGAATAGCTGTTGTTCATCGTTGAGTGCGAAATCCATTATGGTTCTCCTTGTTTCTTATTCGGTGGTTTATAGGGAGGTTTGTGGGTTCTTCACGAGGTCACGGAAGAACTGAGCCCCATCGACGAGTGCATCCATAGCGGTATCGAGGTGGCGGGAATTGTGGAGGAAGGCGTGCAAAACACCGGCATACACCACATAGCGGTGGTGTAGCCCGTGTTTGCTCAGTACTGCCGCAAGGGCTGCCGAATCATCGATCAGGGGATCGTACTCGGCCGCTGCAATGAAACAGGGCGGTACTGTAGAGAGGTCGGCGCTCAGGCAGTCGACATAGGGACTACGCGCATCAGCCGGATCGGCAAGATAGGAGTCCATGTAATAAGCCAGATCCTCTTCGGTCAATCCGTCCCAGGTGCCACCCATGAGGCGACGTGAAACTGAGTCGCGAAGACCATAGAGTCCGTAATAGAGGATCAATGCTTGAATATATCGAGCACCATCAACCTCGTTTTTAAGGTAAAGGTAGGAAGCCAAGCTCAGGAAGGCTCCACCAGAGTCACCAGCGAAACTAATGGAGTCCCCATCAATTCCGTGCTTCGACCCATGGGTGTGAAGGTACTGGGCAAGCTCGACACATTCACGAAGTGCGCGAGGATGCTTGGCTTCAGGTGAGAGAGAATAGTCGACTCCCACGACGGTTGCCCCAGTTTGGTCAGCCAGGATACGCATGATGCGATCATGGGTATCCAGGCCACCGAGGATGAAGCCGCCACCGTGGATATAGATAATCGCAGGGGAGACCTCGTGAGTGGGGGTGTGGAAGCGAACAGGTACATCGCCTTGAGAGGTGGTGATGACCGCATCCGTGTAGGGGACCTCAGGTCCGCCTTCATTCCAGTACGCGCGTTCTTTACTATAGGCGGTACGCATGGAGTCCAAACCAGCATTCACATCATAGGCATCGGGTGCCAGTTCTGCTGACTTCTGGATTACAGCTTGCATGTCATCAGAGATCAACTGAAGAACATTGAGCTTATTGGATGCGGTCATCGTGGGGACCTCTTAGTCGTTGTCAGTGTTGTCGTAAACGAGGTCAGAGGAGTTGCTCACAGAATCTTCTGCTTCGCCCGCAGCAGAGGTACCATCTGCGACCTCGTCCGTACCCTTGTTCTTCTTGTTGCGAAGGTAGAGGTACAGGACTAGGGAGAAGACGGCCGCGAGTACTGCTGAACCGATGAGGATCATGAAGATCGTCTGGTAGGCTCCAGCGCCAACATTGCCTGATGCGTCAATGCCGGCATCCATGATGGCGCCGAACCATGTCGAGGAGAAGGTGTCTGGAAGGAAGCCGATGATGGAGAGCAAGCCAGTGGCTGCACCGAAGTAGTGAAGCGGTACCTTGCCTTCAGTCAACTGAGCTGAGACGACAGAGAAGGCGCCATTGGCGATGAATCCAAGTACGACGACGAGCACCAAGGCGACGATGACCATGGCCGGGCCTGGAGGAAGGAGCATCATAGCTCCCAAAGCGACAACGAAGCATACTGAGCCGACAGCAATTGTGATGGATGGCTTGAACTTGGATGAGATGTATCCGAAGATCGGTCCCGACAACAAAGTGATACCATATGTACGAATGTTGGCAACGATGGTGGTGAGAACCAGGGAGGCTCCCAGAACACCAGTGAGGTACGGTGTGGTGTAGGTCACACCTGTGTAGTAGAAGTACACGAAGAACAGTGAGATAGCTGCAATCCATACCACGGGGTTACGGAATGCACTCGTGAACTCTGTCAACGAGAAGCCCTGACCATCGGTCTTGATTTCGCCAGCGAACTTGGGAATGAAGATCCAGGAGAGAATACCCAGCGTCGTGATCACAACAGCGAGGAAGCCCAGGTAGATGGAGACGCCAAGTTTGAGGTTTTCGCCAACCATCGTAACGACCCAAGTTGAGATGAGACCGATAATGAGACCTGCTGCACCATAGAAGCCATAGGAGATACCTATTCTCCTTGGGTACTGCTCTTCTGTGGATACCAAGCGAACCAGCTTGTACCGAACTCCCCACCAAATGAGGATCGTTGTGACGCCCATAGAGATGAACAGAATATATAGAACGGTCAGGCTCGGAAGCATCGCATAGATTGCGGTCAGGATGCCTGTTGAAATGAATCCAACGCTAGAGAGGGTACGCATACGCACCTTGTCAGCGATGATCCCAGAGGGCAGGTAGCAGACCAATGCAGTAATGGCATAAGCGCCAAAGACTGCACCCAATTGGGTGTTTGTGACACCAAGGGCTTGCATCAATGGATCGTAAAAAACAGCCTTCAGATAGGCAGGGGCATAAATAATAGAACTGCCAATGCTGGCAAGGATCAATAGGAACCAGCGCCGACCTGCGCTAAGTTGACTATAAGTTTTCTCTTCTGTCGAAGAGGCCTTTACTTGTGTCATTGTGGACCTTTCGTGGTTCTCAGGGCGCCATTGCTAGTCGTCCAGAAGGGTTTCTCCACAATGATGCGGGGCCTGAGCCACTCTCCCATCCCACAGATGTGATGATTCCTATGAATCATGAGGAACTAATGATGCCGAGATGTACTACTCACTAGAAATTAGTGAGGGGCAATCGATTATGTTTGCGGAGAACAACAATCACCATTTTCCCTAGTAACAGGGGGTATGTGGTCTTTTATTCATCGTCACACCACTAGGAGCTTAGGTTTGAGTTGGGTGGTACCACGTACAACAACTGATCGCAGATGACCCCTCGAATTTCGGTCGGTTGAGAGAGTTGTACCTGTTTCCCGTATTCGACCACCACAGCGTGGAAAACAGTGACAAGATTCTAGACTTGGCTGAAAACGAAGATTCTTGCACATGTTTTCACAGTCCGATACAAACCTGAGGATTGCTCTGAGTAACTGAACCTCTACGATAGGAGGGTGAGTAATAAGGTGAATTCCCCGGTGGGGATCTTTGATTCGGGGTTTGGGGGGTTGACTGTCGCTCGGGCGATTGTGGATCAGTTGCCTGGTGAGGACATTATTTATCTTGGGGATACTGCTCGGGCCCCTTATGGTCCGCGTCCTATTGCGGAGGTACGTCAGTATGCACTCGCGTGTTTGGATGCTCTGGTCGATATGGGCGTGAAAGCCCTTGTCATTGCGTGTAATTCGGCTTCTTCGGCTGTTTTGGCTGATGCCCGTGAGAGGTACGCGATCCCTGTGGCTGAGGTGGTACTTCCGGCTGCTCGTCGAGCAGTGAGGGTTTCTCATAAGGGGAGGATTGCAGTACTTTCTACTCAAGCGACAGCGACTTCGGGGGCTTATGCGGATGCTGTTGCGGCGACGGGTGTGGATTTGATGACGGCTGTGTGCCCACGGTTTGTGGAGTTTGTTGAGGCTGGGATCACTGGTGGTGAGGAGTTGTTGGGGGTCGCTCAGGAGTACTTAGAGCCTGTGACTGATTATGGTGCAGACACGGTGATCTTGGGGTGTACTCATTATCCTTTGTTGTCTGGTGTGATTTCTTATGTACTTGGTGATGAGGTGACGTTGGTGTCCTCGGCTGAGGAGTGCGCGAATTCCACTTATGCTCTCTTGGCTCGGGAGGGTTTGCTGGCCCCAAAGACCCAGGGAATCAGACGTTTCCTGACAACTGGAAGCCCGGATAGGTTTGCGCGGATTGCCTCGCGACTCTTGGGTGATTTTGTGAGTACAGCAGAGGCCTGTGAAGAATTGTCTCTAGAGCACGTTAGGGTGGAACTATGAGTAGAGCAGATGGTAGGCAGGCGGATGAACTTCGCCCAGTAAGAATCACAAGGAATTGGCTTGATGCTGCTGAAGGATCAGTCTTGGTCGAGTTCGGCAAGACGAAGGTCCTCGTGGCGGCCTCAGTAACACCAGGGGTGCCCAGGTGGCGCAAGGATTCCGGTCAAGGCTGGGTGACAGCGGAGTACGCCATGTTGCCTAGGGCGACCGAGACTCGCAATGATCGAGAGTCTGTACGTGGGCGCATTGGAGGTCGTACCCATGAAATTTCGCGCCTGATTGGTCGCAGTCTTCGCGCCATCATCGACTATAAGGCTTTGGGGGAGAATACGATCCACATCGACTGTGATGTTTTGCAGGCCGATGGGGGAACGCGTACTGCTTCCATCACAGGGGCCTATGTGGCCTTGGCTGATGCGGTGTCCTGGTTGAGGGAACGCAAACTACTGGTTTCGGAGCCCTTGCTTGGATCTGTGTCGGCGATCTCTGTGGGAATCATTGATGGTGTGACCATGCTTGACCTGCCTTATGAAGAGGATTCGCGGGCCCAGGTTGACCTTAACATCGTTGCGACTGGGGATGGTCGTCTTGTCGAAGTACAGGGTACGGCGGAAGGTGATCCCTTCAGTCGTAAGGAACTCGACATGTTGATGGATTATGGACTGGCGGGGTGTGCACAGTTGGCTGAGATCCAGCGACTCAGTTTGGAGTCCTGAATGAAGCTACTTCTGGCCAGCGGTTCCGCCCATAAGGTCACAGAACTGAGGAGAATTCTTGATTCAGCGTCGGTTTCTGTTGAGGTTGTGGGCTTGGCTAATGTTGAGCCCTATCCTGAACCTGTTGAGAATGGTGCAACCTTTGAAGAGAATGCCCTGATCAAAGCTCGGGTCGGGTTTAATCAAACAGGGTTGGTGACCCTTGCCGACGACTCGGGAATTGAGGTCGATGTCCTGAATCAAATGCCAGGAGTGCGATCAGCTCGCTGGGCTGGTAGTGACGCGGGTGATGGCGTGAATCTTGATCTGTTGATTCGCCAGATTGAAGACGTCGATGATGAGCGTCGTAGTGCGCGATTTGTGTGTGCGATGGCTGTGGTCACTGGTGATCAGGAGATTGTTGTCCGTGGAGTCGTTGAAGGTAATCTTGCGCGGGTTCCTCGCGGGGATCATGGGTTTGGGTACGACCCAATCTTCGTCCCAGAAGGGGAAACACGGACAACTGCTGAGATGACTGATGAGGAAAAGGATGCCATCAGCCACCGAGGTCGGGCTTTGAGGGCGATGATTCCCCGGATTGAAGAGTTGGCTTCCTGTTGTGTTGGATCCTGCGTCTGCGCGCAGGATGACAGTGGTGGCACGCAGGATGACGGTGGTACTGCGCGGGATGACAGGTGTTGTACACAGGATTCCCATCATGCTGCGCGAAGTCGCATCATCCAGACAGCGGATGGATCGTGAGTTATGAAGCAATATCTTGACTTGGTACAGCGCATCATCGATGAGGGTGTAGAGAAGTCTGATCGGACAGGAACAGGGACCCTATCCATTTTTGGTCATCAGATGAGATTCGACTTGTCTCAAGGATTTCCCCTCGTCACCACGAAGAAGATCCATATCCGATCCGTTTTTGGTGAGTTGTTGTGGTTCCTCAAGGGGGACACCAATATTGCTTGGCTCCACGAAAACAAGATCACGATCTGGGATGAATGGGCTGATGAATCCGGGGATTTGGGGCCGATTTATGGATACCAATGGCGTAGCTGGCCCACCCCTGATGGCCGCCATATTGATCAGATTTCCCAGGTGATCAACCAGATCCGTACCAACCCTGATTCACGCAGACATATTGTGTCGGCGTGGAATGTGGCTGATATGGATCAGATGGCCTTGCCACCCTGTCATACGATGTTCCAGTTCTATGTTGGGGAGGGGAAGCTGTCCTGTCAGTTGTATCAACGATCGGCTGATGTTTTCCTGGGTGTTCCTTTCAATATTGCTTCCTATGCGCTGTTGACCCACCTGGTTGCTCAGGTCACTGGTCTCAAGGTGGGGGAGTTCGTTCACACCTTCGGTGATGCCCACCTGTACACCAACCACCTTGATCAGGCGCGACTGCAGTTGAGTCGTGCTCCCCGCGTACTTCCGCAACTGTGGATCAACCCAGATGTCACAGATATTGATGCCTTCGAGTTGAGTGATATCCGTGTTGATGGGTACGATCCTGAACTCGCGATACCAGCCCCGATTGCAGTGTGATGATCAAGAGTGAGTGGCCCTTTCCTTCCCTGACAGCTATCGCTGCTGTGGGTGAGAACGCAGTGATTGGGGATGGTGACCAACTCTTGTGGCATCTTCCAGAGGATTTCGGTCGCTTCAAGCGTGTGACTATGGGTGGGGTCTTGATCATGGGTCGGCGTACCTATGATTCTCTCGGTGGCGCGCTTCCGGGGCGTACCTCTATCGTTTTGACGAGGAGCAGGCTGTGGAAACCGAGCAATACCAGAGGATCCGAGGTTGTGTCAGTCTCACAGATTCAGCAGATCGGGCGTCTGCTTGCTGTACGGCCTGAGCAGCGATGGTGGTCCATTGGTGGGGGAGAGATCTATCGGGTTCTGTGGCCCTACACCACCCATCTTGATCTAACTGAGGTCAGGCTGGCGCCTAAGGGGCAGGTGACCTTCCCCCAGATTGACCCGGTTCATTGGAGGCAAACCAGCCGCGAGCCGAGGGATGAGTTCGATTTTGTCACCTATGAACGCATAGGTTCGGACGCTGTCGATGCTTTGGGGGCTCTGACCTCAGATGCGGTCTGAGGCATCCATCCTTCACCTGGATCTCGATGCGTTCTTTGCCGCAGTCGAGCAAAGGGATAAACCCAGTCTTCGGGGGAAACCCGTGGTCGTCGGTGGGGTCTCTGGTCGGGGCGTCGTCTCAACGGCCTCTTATGAAGCTCGGCGCTTCGGTGTACATTCTGCAATGCCGACCCATGAAGCTCGACGTCTGTGTCCCAATGCTGCTTTTCTGTCCGGGCGTTTCAACCCCTATAGGATCGCCTCAGCGCAGGTGATGACCATCTTAAAGGGACTGTCTCCCCTAGTGGAACCCCTAAGCCTTGATGAAGCCTTCGTGGATCTGAGGGCTGGGGGAGTCACGGATTTCTCTGCTGAAGCTTTGACAAGGTTGGGTGAGAATCTACGTCACGAGGTACGCGAAACTACAGGGGGACTCACGGCATCCGTGGGCATAGGTTCAAGCAAGTTCATGGCGAAGTTGGCCTCAGAAGAGGCCAAACCTGATGGTTTAAAGATCATTGAAGTCGGTACAGAAGCCGACCACATTCTCTTCCTGAACGTACGCGCTATCCCTGGGGTCGGCCCTGCGACCGCCGAAAGACTCCAAAGGTTAGGGATCAAAACGGTGGCAGAGTTGCGTGAGGCTACACCCAATGAGTTGAGACGCGAACTCGGCAACCTCACAGCCGAGTGGCTGACCGCCTTAGCCTATGCCCACGATGATCGCGGTGTTTCTGCTTCCCGTGAGGTGAAGTCTATTTCCACTGAGGACACCTTCGACAAGGATCTACGAACCCTAGAGGAACTTGAGCCTGTCACTATTAGGGATGCCATCATGGTGGCCAAGCGTCTGCGTAAGGCCAGGTTTTTCGCTCGTACGATCACCCTAAAACTGAAGATGGCAGACTTCACGATCCACACACGCTCACGTACCCTCTTGGGTGCAGTTGACTCTGATGAAACCATCGCAGGGGTCGCAGTCTCCCTCCTTCACGAACAGCATCACCTGCTGGCCAATGGGATCCGCTTGCTCGGTGTCGGTGTCTCTGGCTTCACGACCCAAGCTCAGGAGGCTCTCTTCGAGATCAGCGCTGCTCGTGGCGACGAGTCACGTATCGAACTGCCCCAGGCAACAGTACGTCACTCCTATCAGGGGTACCGCCCAGGTGATGATGTTACCCATGATCTCTATGGTCCCGGATGGGTCTGGGGAACAGGACGAGGCCTAGTAACCGTGAGGTTTGAGACCGCTGAGACCGGACCCGGCCCGGTTCGTACCTTCGCCCTTGATGATTCTGAACTGCGTTCCACACCTGTACAAATGGCCGAAAAGGGAGACCCTTCAGGCCCTGGATGGCTGGAGGAATAAACCTATAGGATGATTAAGATAATATGATTGTGGAGGAAATACGACTTTATCCGAACACTGTCAGGCTTGTCATTTTTCCTTGTCGAAGCCCATTTCTGCTTTACCATGATTCTCAAACAGTGGGATTTACTGGCGTTCACTATTGGCGGAGACTGGCCAAAGGAACAACCATAATCCCATCATTTCTTTGATATGCCGGTCCATTCCCTACGATGACGATTTTTCCTAGACAAGGACCGACAGTTTGCGTATCAACTGCTGCGCAAAATCGAGTCAAGGACTCAGCTGCTTGGTCTGCTTGTCCCATGCCCAACTTGATTTCGCAGGCCATCCACCCATCCGAGTATTCAATGATCAGGTCTGCCTCCCGCCCAACCGAGTCACGTGCGTGAAAAGTGACTCCACCATCCGCTTCTGCATATGTTCTTAGGTCCCGTATTGCCAGGGATTCGAATAGCATTCCGAGTGTCTTCGGCTCTTTCAGGATTTTCGCTGGGTTAGCTCTCAACGCACTTACAGCCAAAGATGGGTCAACGAAATGCCATTTGGGGGCTTGTCTGAGGGTCGCTGAACCACGAAGAGCAGTTTGCCAAGCAGGTAATGGCTCAATCACCATCAGTCTTTCCAATATGTCAAGGTAATCCGAGGTTGTATCTCTGGCGAGTGGATTATCAGGTCCTCCTGCATCAGATCGCAAGGTATTGATTGAAGCTTCAGACGAGGTGTTTCGCGCAAGGGAGGCGATCAGTCGCGTCATTCTGATAGGATCACGTTTTCTGCTTGAAGTCATGCCCACATCCACGCTGACAATCAGATCAAGATAATCTTTGACGTATCTCATGGAGTCGCTCAGATCTGCTTCAACCATGGCAGGCCATCCCCCTCGGCAGAGAATCTCGGTCCATTCGTTAAGAGTTGGTTGTGGTGACTGCATCATTGGGAGTTCACAAGTCTTTCTTAGCTGGCCTAGACTCACCTCCCCATCGCTTTTTCCTTCTTCCCACAAAGTCAAGGGTCTCATTCGAATCACTGTGAATCGTCCAGCGCCGGAATGGCGGCGAATCGTATCCTCTGGGGTTACAGAACCGGTCAGGATGAATTGGCCCTTTCGCTGGCGATCATCAACGGCCCGCCTCACGAGATCCCAAATCTTTGGATGTATTTGCCACTCGTCAAGCAGTCGAGGCGATGCCCCTTCAAGCATTTGTGAAGGATCTGTTTGCATGTAGAGGTCTGTCAACGGGTCGGTATCAAGGCGGAAAACACTGCCTGCCTCCCGTTCCGCAGTTGAAGTTTTCCCACATCCACGAGCCCCTTCGATCAGGACTGCTCCGGATCGGCGAAGAGCCTGTACAAGTTCCTCGTCAACAAGGCGTTTTAGATACTTCATGCAGGTAAACCTATCATGTCATTAGTTGGTTTGCAGAGATTCTATTAGTTACTTTAAAGGTTCTTTAGTAGTTAATTTGAAGCAATCTCACTGGTCAATTTGTGACCTATGGTTCGCCGCCACCGAGCGGTTCACCATCCCGATGCAGATCGCGGTCACCACCAGCGTCCCAGACCAGTTCCAGGCGAAAAACCAAGCCCCTGATGACCAGGTGCGCAAACCATCCCCACCGGGGACGTCCCCCTCACACCAGCCTCGAAATCGACGCGGTAGGGGTTTGTACTCAAATCGTACCCAAAACCCTGCCGCGTCGTCGTGGAGGCCAAGAAATCTCCAATGTGGCGGGTTTCGGGCAGGATTAGTATGTACTGACCTTCAGTAGGACAGAACTACCTCAACCAGTCGGGGTGTATCTTTGGTGACCTCAGCAATACCGCCCGTGAGGTGAACGAGGGTACGGGCTGTGATCTCGTCTTGACTGGAGGATCCAAACCACAACTCGACTCCACCAGGTTCGACGACACGTTTCATATCTCGATTGTGGAAGGCGAATCGGGCTGCTGGGATACGCATAGTGATGTCGCGCCCTGCGCCCGCTTCGAGATCCAGTCGAGCGTACCCTAAGAGTTGGACAGATCGTGGTGCAATCGAAGCCACGAGATCATGACCATAGAGTTGAACAACCTCTGATCCGTCGCGTTGCCCAGTATTGCGTACTCGTACCTGTGCTTGGATCCAACCATCGGTGGCCGCAGACTCGCTGATCTGAAGACCTGTGTACTCGAAAGAGGTATAAGACTCACCATATCCGAAGGGTCGCCAGGGCTTGGAGTTCACAGTAGTGACATCGCTGGGTTCACCCAGTTTCGCATGGAGGTACGAGAAGGGCTGGCTACCCACACAGGCGGGCATTGATACTGGGAGGCGACCCGAAGGATTGACTCGACCAGTGAGTACTCCTGCGATGGCGGAAGCACCCTCCTCGCCTGGGAAGAAGGATTGAACAGTGGCTTTGGCCTTGGAGGCTAGAGGGCCGAGTGCATAGGGGCGTCCAGTCACGGCAACGAGTACAACCGGTGTACCTGTGGCATAGAGGGCTTCAAGGAGTTGTTCTTGTACTCCTGGCAAGTTGAGGGAGTCAGTGTCGCATCCTTCACCGGAGGTACCTTCACCGAAGAGGCCTGATTGGTCACCCATGACTGCTATGACAACATCAGCGGATTCTGCGAGGCTCACTGCCTGAGCGAAACCATCAGTGTTCTGATCGCGTACAGAGCACCCTTGTGCATAACTGACGTGAGTGAACTCTGTAGAGAGGGCTTCAAGGATGGTGGGCGCCTCAATATGGGAGGGTACCCCAGGATTATGAGCGAGGACATGATTAACGAAGGAATAACACCCGAAGAGTGCTGCTTGGCGATCAGCATTGGGACCGATGACTGCAATCGAGGTTTCGGGACCTAGGGGGAGTAACCCTGCGGAATTATCGAGGAGGACTACTGATTCCTCAGCGATCCTTCGGGCGACCTGGCGATGAGCGGGAGGATCCAGAGTTTCGGGTACCTGCTCAAGTTTGGATTCCAACGTAGAGATGACGGTGTCGATGTCGAGTAGGCCAAGCTCTTCTTTTTGAGTGAGGACCCGTGCTAGTGCACGATCAATCCACGGGAGGGTTTCGGGATGGGTTTCAATCCAGGTTTCTAGGGGTTCGCGGAAGGCATTGCCTGTGGGGAGTTCCACATCTATACCCGCCTTAAGAGCTTGGGCGGCAGCATCGCCGAGGTTCTCAGCCACCTGATGGAGTTCCATGATGAAGGCGACAGCGAAGTAATCAGCCACACAGGTACCAGTAAATCCCCAACGGTCACGGAGGATCCCTGTAAGAAGGTACTCATGAACGGCGACTGGTACACCATCGATGTCGGGATAGGCGTTCATGACTGAACCTACACCGGCATCCAAGATCCCAACCTCAAAGGGGAGCATGTAGAGGTCTTCGATCTCTCTCCACCCTGCATGAACAGGTCCCAGATTGCGTCCGCCCTTGGATCCTGAGTACCCAATGAAATGCTTCAAAGTGGCTAATGGGCCGTGTTTCTGGATCCCTTCAATATATCCTTTTGCGATGGTTGCGATGACGTACGGGTCCTCGCTGATACATTCTTCGACTCGTCCGAAGCGAGGGTCGGTAATGACATCCAAGACGGGAGCCAGACCTTGATGGATGCCGAGGGCTTCCATGGTCTCACCGATTGCTGAACCCATGTCATGAGCAAGGTCGGGATCAAAGGTTGCTCCCCAAGCGAGGGGAGTGGGGAAGGTCGTGGCTGTCCATGCGGCTAGTCCGGTCAGACATTCCTCGTGTACTAAGGCAGCAATCCGTAGACGAGTATGATCAGCTAACCAGCGTTGGCGTGAGATGACAGTTTCCAAACCCTGTCGAGGGGTGAGCGGTTTTGTACCATAGATGCGAGTGAGGTGCCCCAGGCCTGATTGTGAGAAGGATTCATACTCTGCAACCAGTTGTCCTTGAGCATTCATTGTAGGGGCGACGACACCACCCTCATGGGCGCTTAACCAGATCCCTTGAAGTTGAGCAAGCTTCTCTTTCAGGGTCATGGTTGCCATGAGTTCCTGGACACGTTGGGAGATCATGGGGGTTGAGGTAGCGGTCATATTCGTGGCTCCTTTACGTACTTTCCTGAAGTGCAAAGTACGAAACTTTCGTAACAATGACTTCCTAACCTCCCTCCCTGAATCGTATGTTACCAGCACTAATACTGATGATGAATGCCATCAGAAGATGTAATGAGCGTGAAACTTTCTCACGAATTTCCTTTGTTACCGTTTTGTGACCAAAACTGGTGCTCTTCTGTCGTAACCTAACTTTCATGACTAGTTCAAGGAGTAATCCACTAGTCCACTCATGACCTACAAACCGGACAAATCCGGGAAGCTCAAAGAGGAGGAATCTCTGAAATGCGAGTTATAAAACTGACTGCAATAGGCATCATCATGGCTGCCAGTACCCTCGTGCTGTCTGCATGCGCCACAACCGCTGATCCAGGTAACACCGGGGATACGGGCACCGAGACCGTTGAACTAACCTGGTGGCACAACGCGACTTCTGATCCGCTGAAGGGGGTCTGGGAACAGGTCGCCAAGGAATTCGAAAATGATCACCCTGGTGTGAAGATCACTGTGACTGGGTACCAGAACGAGGATCTTCAACGTACATTGATCCCCCAAGCACTTCTAGCTGGTGGAGATGCTGCCCCAGATGTCTTCATGGTGTGGCCTGGTGGCGAGGTTCGCTCTCAGGTTCAGGCGGGGTACCTCAAGGATCTCACAACCTCTGCTGCGAGTTCCCTTTCCAAGCTGGGTAGCTCAATTAACCCATGGCAGGTTGATGGCAAGCAATACGGCGTTCCCTACACCTTCGGGATTGAAGGATTCTGGTATAATAAGAATCTCTTCGAGGAAGCTGGAATCGCTCAGGTTCCCACGACACTGCCTGAATTGAACGACGCTGTCGCCAAGCTCAAGGCTATCAATGTTGCCCCGATTGCCGTGGGTGCCAAAGACCTGTGGCCAGCCGGTCACTGGTGGTACCAATTCGCTCTCGCCTCTTGTTCGGTGGAGACCTTGGAATCTGCCATTCCACAGCTCGACTTCTCCGACCCTTGCTGGGTGGAAGCAGGAACCCTACTTAAAGAATTCGTTGACACCAAGCCTTTCCAGGATGGTTGGTTGGCAACCTCAGCACAGACTGGTGCAGATTCCTCTGCTGGTCTCGTGGCCAATGGCAATGCCGGTATGGAACTGATGGGCCACTGGAACTCCGGCAAGATCGGTGAACTGGCTCCTGGTGGAGTAGTTCCTGAATTCGTTGGATGGTTCCCCATGGTTTCAGTCCCAGGTGCTGCTGGTCTTCCTGGCATCGCTATGGGTGGCGGTGACGGATGGGGAGTCTACAAAGACGCTCCTGATGTTGCAGTCGAATTAGTAGCTTACATAGTATCTGATGATGTTCAGAAGCGCTTCGCAGAGACCGGTTCGGGTATCCCCACCAATCCTGCGGGTACCTCTGGGCTCACTGATGTCAACCTGAAGATGGTTGCTGATGGCCTAGCTGATGCTACTTATGTGCAACTGTGGCTGGATTCGGCTCTTGGTCCGGACTTCGGTTCCCCACTCAACCAGGCAGTCGTCGACCTTATGGCAGGCAAGGGTACCCCTGAGTCTGTTGTCAAAGCACTCGAGGATACAGCCGCAAAGCAGTAATCCAACAATGTCAACTTCTACTCAGGCAGGGCCCGCACTCGTGGCGGGTCCTGCCTCATCCAAATCCAAGCGTAAGGATTCGAATCTACGCAAATGGGCGGAGATCATCATCTTCGTCGGTCCAGCTTTGGTCGTTTTCGTCACCTTCGTCATTGTCCCGGTCATCCAGGCTGCGTACTATAGCCTCTACCGTTGGAATGGCGTAGCATCACTGAACAACATTTCCTGTAGTTCACCAGAGCGAGTGCGGGGAACATCTTGCTTCAATGGACTCGATAATTACATCCAAGCTTTCACTGATCCTGATTTCATACAAGCCATCGGGAACAACTTCTTCATCCTCATCGCATCAATCCTCATCCAGGGTCCTTTAGCGATTCTCGTTGCACTTCTGTTGAACCGAAAGATGCGTGGACGGGGTTTCATTCGTGCAGCCATCTTTGTACCCTATGTTCTCGCAGAGGCTATCGCTGCTCTGTCGTGGAGCCTCCTGCTTTCGCCGCGAGGGGCCATCAACTCCTGGATAACAGCCATCGGACTTCCCGCTCCTAGTGATGGAGCTCTTGGTGACCCGAGTATTGCACTATGGGTGATGTTCGGAATCCTGACCTGGAAATATCTTGGGTTCGCTGTACTCATTATGCTGGCCGGGCTTCAGAGTGTACCCGAGGAACTCCATGAAGCAGCTGCTATTGATGGTGCTGGGTGGTGGAAAACCCAATGGCACATCACCTTGCCGCTCCTGGGTCCAACGATCCGCATCTGGGTCTTCTTGTCGATGATTGGTTCCCTCCAACTCTTCGACATGGTCTGGGTCACAACCAGTGGAGGTCCACTGAATTCTACAAATACAATGGCGGTCTACATGCTGAAAAATGGTCAGACAGCGCCCGGATATGGCAGTGCTATTGCGGTGATCCTCTTCGCGATTTCATTGACAGTGGCTCTCGTGTACCAACGCTTTGCGATGCGCCGGGATCTTGAAGGTGCGATCACTAGGGGGGTGCGTTGATATGGGTCAACAATCAAAGACTCACCAAGACTCTCGAACTGATCCCTATGCAGTGACCAAGGCTTTGTCCCATATGGCGGTCTACCTTGTCGCCATCGTGGCGATTCTGTCTTCTGTGGTACCAGTGATCTACGTCTGGATTGGTGGCTTCCGTTCCGGTGTGGACATTAACTCCAATCCTGGAGGCCTTCCCAACCCGTGGATCATTGACAACTATTCCCGAGTGCTGTCTTCTGAGAGGTTCTGGGGATCTTTATCATCCTCGGTCATCATTGGGGCCAGTACCACCTTGGGTGTGGTCGTCTTGGGACTTATGGCAGCTTTCGTTATTGCTCGGTACTCCTTCAAGGGGCGTCAAGCACTCTATGCTCTGTTCACAGCAGGGTTGATGTTCCCACTCACAGTGGCTTCACTTCCGTTGAATATCCTTGTTCGCAACATCGGGCTACATGGTACCCATCTTGGAGTGATTCTTCCTCAGATAGCCTTCGCCCTACCGGTAACAGTCATCATTTTGGTACCATTCCTGCGAGCCATTCCTGATGAACTTGAGGAGGCTGCTGCCATTGACGGTACCACCCGGATTGGCTTCTTCTGGAGGATTCTTCTTCCCTTGTCAATGCCTGGATTGGTGACTGTGGGCGTCTTGGCTTTCATTGGATCATGGAATGCCTACCTCCTGCCATTACTGGTCATGGCTGCTGGTGGGATGCCTCAAGATTCGTGGACTCTGCCTCTCGGGGCGACTCAGTTCGCGACTCAGTACTCCCAAGATACTGGCTCAGTTTTGGCGTACACGGCTATCTCGATGGTGCCAGCTTTGGTATTCTTTCTCATTGCGGAGAAGCAAATTGTTGGTGGCTTGGCAGGTGCAGTGAAAGGCTAGTCCTGTCTGGTTTTAGGTCTGGAGGAAAGATGGTGGATCGGATCACCATTGCGGATATCGCTAAGATGGCCGATACATCAGTGGCGACCGTTTCGAAGGTACTCAATGGTCGCCCCGGAATCAGTGGACCAGTACGAGACCAGATCCTCGATCTAGCGAAACAGGTGGGGTACCGTCCCCGAGGAAAAGGGATCCAGAAGCGGGCTAAGTTGATTGATTTGGTACTGCGTGGCATCAGTAACCCTTGGGCGAGTTGTGTGTTGGCGGGTGCTGAATCTGAGGCTGCTCAAGCGGGTGTGGGCCTAGTGATCTCGGTCTCCCATGGGCGCGACATGGGTAACCCCCAGTGGATCGACCGGCTCTCTAGACGTCACTCCGATGGGTTAGTTCTGGTGGTCTCCCGGCTCACTGATGGTGTTGATTCTGAGTTGGCGAGGTTGAGGATTCCTTATGTGATCGTAGATCCCATTGGGATTGTTCCTCCAGGGGTACCCGTCGTGGGAGCAACAAATACCGAGGGGGGGCGTACGGCGGTGGATCATTTGGTCGAATTGGGCCACCGCCGTATTGCTATCATCACAGGCCCCAAAAACATCACCTGTGCTCAACAACGCCTTGACGGGTACCAAGCTGGGCTTGCGCGAGCAGGGATCCAACCCAACCCGGACTATGTTCATTATGGTGATTTCGAAGTCGAGGGAGGGTACAAGGCGGCTAAGGCTCTCCTGGCTTTACCCGATCCGCCTACTGCTATCTTTGCCGGGTCCGACCTTCAAGCTAATGGTGTTTATCGTGCGGCGAGCGAAGAGGGACTCATCCTTCCCCAAGACCTTTCAGTTGTCGGCTTTGATGATTCACCTCTGTGTGATTGGATGATTCCAACCTTGACAACGATTCGCCAACCGCTAGAAGATATGGCCCGCCAGGCGACCAGAATCCTTCTGTCTATCACAAACGGTCAAGGCTATCCTGGCACCACGAATATACAGTTGGCCACCTCTTTGGTAGTACGTGAATCCACCTGTTCGCCCCGATTCCCCTGAAAATCTGCCTTGGACCTCACATGGTACTCAGTATCCTTTGAAAGATGGTATTGAGTTCATCCCAGTCCTTCTTTGGTTCACGTGGAAGAGACTCAACCTGAGAAGCCAAGAGGGGAAAGGTTTCTTCAATGAAGTGTTTCAAAGTATCGATTCTGTCCATCACCTTGTCGGCCTCGGTCGGAGCGGCGGCCAACTCGTCGCGGAGATGACTCACCGTGATGCCGTGTTCGGTTTTTGCCCAATCGACCTTCGAGGTGACTTCCTGCTCGGTGCGCTTCTGCTTGCGTTGCACTTGGGCTTGGGTCATCTTGCACTCGACGGTGAAATCATTTCAAGGCCAGGTGTTCGGATAAGCGAACTTTGGTGGGCCTTCCTGGACGCTACTCGAACCGCCCCTAAGTTACCGAAAATGCTTGTCAAGCGCAGTATGGCCCCGAAGCCCGTTCGTCGGAAGGTACGGCAACTCAGCCAGGACGAGGTTGACCGGCTCGTCGAGGAGTACAAGAACGGCAAGACAGTCTACGAACTGGGTGCCGAGTTCAGCATCCACCGGACCACGGTGAGTCGAATCTTGGAGCGGCACGACGTGACGATGCGGAGGCTCGTATTGAACGAGTCGCAACGCGATGAGGTCGCCCGACTGCGCGCCGAGGGTTGGAGCTACAACCGTCTTGGCGAACGCTTCGGTGTCGATCCGGCCACTGTCCGTCGGTCCATGCACAGGGGCTAGAGGTTCACCGCCGGGCTGTGGTTCGTGGCGGCACGGGACGGCGAGACGATCTGAAGGTGGTCGGCAGTTGTTGTCTCCGCGTGAACAGCGTGTCCGACCGCCAGGTCAACGTAGACCGGAAGCTCAGGTTGCTCAAAGCCGTCGGGGAGGCCGGGGCCGATAGCGCGTTGGATCATCGCACGGACGGTGGAGCGATGCAGGCCACTAACGGCTGACAGGTCGCGTAGGCCGATCTTGGATTTTCGCGCCACGTCGATGAACAGGATGCCGAGGGCGTCTCGGGCTTTGGTGGCGGCTTCGGCGCTGGTGAGGAACTCGTGGGTGCCGGTCAATAGTTAGCGTACTTGGTCGGCGGTGATTGCAGCCATGCTGCTTCACCCGGTTCAGCAGCCACAGGCGGCTCCATTGCTTTGCCAGTCTGCGGACCCGCGCCAGGTCACCGTTGTTGAGCGCTTTGGCGATGTCCTTCTCAATGCGCGCGAGCCGTTCGTTCATGCCTGGTAAGTGCACCACCCGCTCCCCGTCCCGGTCAGGAATGTCGGTGGCCACCCGTACTGTCGTGAACGTCGGTCAGCGCCAGTCGACTGCAAAGCGACATCAAGAGGAAGGAGGCAGAGATGCTTTAGATAAACGGTTCGTGGAACGGATAGTCGGGCGAGACCATCGTCGAGCTAACCGACGGCTCGGTCTGGAAATAAGACGAGTACTACCACTACGCATCGACCCAAGGTTGAGGTCAGCAACGGGCGAATGCGTGTCGCTGGGATAGATCGGGTAGTACGGGTGCGCCACCAATCCGGGTGGGGCAGCGTCAAAGATCTCATGGACCCCGCCTACCAAGTCCGGGCGTTCCTCGGCGGATCGACTGGCCCCAGCTACCCGTCCCCGCGTGGCCTGTTCGACATCCCCAACTGGCAGTCGCTGTCAAAAGGTACCGCTGTGCAAGCCGTCGAAGTGTCCGCCTACCCCGAGCGGTACGCCACCTGGGAACCCGTCGCCAACGCCATCCTCATCAACCACGCTGTCGGCGGCGCTTACACCAGCTTGTACGGGCACATGTGGGACGACCACCTCTACGTCCAAGCTGGGGACCACGTTGTCGCCGGGCAACACATCGCCGACGTTGGCAGCAACGGCAACTCGACCGGCCCGCACCTGCACTTCGATATCAGACCAAACAACGACTACCGCCAAGTCATCGACTCCAACAGGTGGCTCGCCGACCACGGAGCCGTCGGCCTCGACGGCGCAACCACCAGCCCACAAGGCTGCTATGTCCAAGGAGGCAACGCATGATCCCGCTCGACGTAACCCCCGACTTCTCCGCTGTCAACGGCACCACCATCGAGTCAGTCGTTGGCGCGCTGCTGACCATCGTCTTGATCGCCTCGGTCGCGTCGCTGATCGCGGCGGCGATCCTGTGGGCGTACGGCGAAGCCAACGGCTTCTACCAAGCCACCCAGAAAGGCAAGATCGGCGTCCTCGTCGCCCTCGGCGCAGCCGCGCTCTCCGGTGCTGGTGTCGCCTGGATGAACTTCCTCATCCACGTCGGAGAGAACATGTAGACGCCTCGCCACCTTTGCGACTTCTCCTTTTGGGTCGGGGAGTTGATCATGGGGTGGATAAAGGTTCCGCCGACAAGGAGCATGCGTAACCGTTGTTCCCTGGGGGTTGGTGAGACTGAAGGGCTACTGTCTGGCACCTGATATAGGATGATACGTAGCCAGGGCAACCACGAGGAGGACTTCGATGGCGAGATATCTGAGTGTCACCATGGATGATGGCAGCACCGTGTTGTTTGAGAACGCGGATGATGGGTTCATTCAACAGCGCGGCGGCAGAGACAGGACAGAATCGGTTGACCCAAAGCTGACTCATTTGGACAATCTGGCGAGCAGCACCGCATTGTTGTGTGAGTCATTGAGGCAGCGCTTGGCCCCAGATGAGATCAGTCTGGAACTAGGCGTGAAATTGTCGGGCGAAGCGGGCTGGTTCATCGCCAAGTCAAGCCTTGAGGGCTCCGTCAAGATCACGGTGACATGGAAACAGACCGTTTCGGACGACAAGTCGTAAACGATACAACGATGAGCGCTGTAGACGGAAACATCAGAGATGTCGTGGTCTCCGGCTGCGCCATCGTTTACGATGATGATTCGCCAATTGGCACGGCGGTGCTTGCCACGGTCGGCACTGCACTGACCTGCGCCCACGTTATCACGAAAAGAGTAGACCAGGGGGAGACTCCCACCCAGCCGTTTCGGCTGCGGTTCCACGACAAACCAGATGTGCTAATTGATCTTGATAATGATGTCACATTCCTCGAAGACGCTGATGTCGCACTCCTATCTCTCCGCCCCATACCGGTGCCTTCACCAACGCCGGTACCGATAGACCCGAACCGTGGCCTCCCCAGGCAGGTGGCCCTGTTTGGTTTTCCGCTTGCGGATGGTACGGAGGAGGGTGTGTGGCGGTCTTTTGACGTGAGTGGCCCAACGGCTTCTGGGTTGGTTCAACTGAAGTGGACAGAGCCGAAGGGTTCATTGCTTGGACAGTCGGGCGGCGCGATCATCGATGAAGAAACTCATTGTCTGGTGGGAGTGTTGCAGGAAGGCTCAACTGACGGTGTCTTTGATCGCTATCTGCCGGTACGCCGCATCCCAGGGCTGCCGATTCCGTGGTGTTATGCAGGCTTGTACGCCCGCTCACACGTCGAAACCCGGGGCAACGGCCGACCCGGCAGTGTAATTGCCGGTCAGTTTTTCCAGGGCCGAGAACAGGCGTTGAGGAAGATTGACGACTGGCTTGATGCGACACAAGACCCGGGCAGAGTATTGGTCATCATCGGCCAACCTGGAGCGGGGAAGTCGGCTGTCCTTAGTCGGGCAGCGCTAGATGCGGAGTTGAGCCATCCCGGCGCTGGCCTGGTGTTTCATGCGCGCCAAGCACCTCATGCGACGTTTTGTAGGGCATTGGCGCATTTCGTTGGCGTACCGGAGACGACCAACGGGAGCGAGCTCATTTCGGCGTTGTATGGCCGCCTTTCCGAACGACTGCTGGTGCTGATGGATGCACTCGATGAAGCTTTGGTTCAGACAGACCGCCTTGGCTACTCCGAGATGTTTGCCGATCTTCACGAGTATGCGAACACGCTAAACGGACTTAGCCGAATACCAAATGTGCGCGTGGTTGTAGCAACCCGCCCCTTGAATACTGATCCTTTCGCCCAAGACGGGCTGGTATACCGACTTGGCGCAAGGTCCTCTGAGGCCTCCAACCTGGTAGACCTGGACTGCGATCCGTACCGGGATCCTCAAGCGCTAGAAAGACTCGCTACAACGATTCTTATCCAGAAGGGCATTTCGGAGCCGCGTCCCGCCCATGCTGCCTGGGAGTATTACCGGTGCCATGACACGCAAACGGGCCACATTGCTCGGATTATTGCACAAAGAGCAGGTAACAACTTTCTAGTTGCGGTGCTTGCTGCCGCGTCGTTGATGGAGAGGGAAACGCCCCTCGATCCGTACGACCCCGCAGCCAGGAATGCGATTCCCAGCACCGTTAGTGAGGCGCTTGACAAGTATCTCGACACCTTGGGTGGACCACTTCGGCATAATAAAACGATCCTATTGCGCGCGCTGGCGTACGCCAAAGGTGATGGTATTAGTGACGCGATGTGGTTGCAGTTTGCCGAGGCGATCAGCGGAAGGATGTTTACTAGATCTGACCTTGACGAGCTTAGGGCCACCCCGATAGCGGACTTTCTGCTGCAAACTGGCACCAATCAAGACGGCTTGGTGACACGGCTTTTCCACCAGGCGCTGATCGATCAGTTGCTCGTGAGCGAGCCTGCTCAAGGTGCCAGAGCCGCTATTCTTGAGGTGGTGCTGAAGGCCACGCGCTCGCCTAGTAGCTGGGCGAGCGTCGATGATCACATTCGTGTTCACGCCGCGGAGTACGCGTTGGATGCTGGGCAGTTGTCGGCGCTCCTGACCGATCTGGACTTCATCATTCACGCCGATGCTGATCGGTTGGTTTCGGCCGTCTTGTCGATGCCATTCCAGCAACAACCGCCGGTCGCCAAGGTCATTCTGCAGGTGGCCTCACAACTGGCAGGGCATGTCTCCAAGGAGCGAGCAGCCGTCTTGTCCTTAGCTGCAGTGCATCTGGGGTTGTCTGACCTAGCCGCCGAGTTTCACGCTCGGTCGGGTGCCTTTTTCCGTGTCGCATGGGCTCACGGCATAGGTCTACCTCAGCAGTCGCTGAGGGGACACCGGGGTGCGGTGTGCTCAGTGGCGATCGGCCAGTTGGTCAACCGCGACGTAATTGTGTCCGGTGATGCCCGTGGGACGATTCGAGTGTGGGATGAGTACGGTCACTCTGTCACTGAGATGGTGGCAGCCCATGATGGAAGGGTGAACGCGGTAGCGGTGGGCCATCTGGGTGATCGTGATGTGATTGCATCTGGGGGAGGCGACGAGAAAGTGCGACTCTGGGACGAAGGCGGCGACCCTGTCGGTGAACCCCTATCGCGTGACGCCGATTGGGCGCATGTCGGGGTCGGAGTGAGCCTGTGGGTCGACTCTAGTGATGTCATCAGCGTAGTCAATGCGGTCGCGTTGGGCAGCTTGGGTGATCGTGATGTGATCGTCTCCGGCAGCGGCGATGGGATGGTACGAACTTGGAGTACAGCCGGACAACCTATCAGTGAACTCGTCTCCAGCCTTACTGGCGGGGTGAGCAGTGTAGCGTTGGGCCGCCTGGGCGACCGTGATGTGATCGTCTCGGGCAACAACGACAAGACGGTACGGGTATGGGAAAGAGATGGTCGGCCTCTTGGTGAACCGTTGACAAGCCACACTGGTAAGGTGGCTGCCGTGGCGTTGGGCCGTTTGGGCAGGCGTGATGTGATCGTGTCCGGCGACAACGATGGAACCTTGCGGTTGTGGGACGAAACCGGGCACCCGGTCGGTGAGCCATTGACTGGTCACACGAGCTGTGTGAGGGCGGTGGCGGTGGGCCATATTGGTGACCGCGATGTGATCATCTCCGGCAGCAACGACAAGACGGTACGGATTTGGGATGAAACAAGTCGGTCAACGGGTAGCGCAGCAACCGGTCACACCAGTTTTGTGAGGGCAATGGCATTTGGTCGTTTGGCCAACCGCTACGTAATCGTCTCAGGCAGCAACGACAAGACGATACGGTTATGGGACAGAGACGGGCAGCCTCTGGGTGCGCCCTTGATAGGCCACACCGGTGGCGTGAGGGCGTTGGCAGTGGGTCACCTGAGTGCTCGCGGCGTAATCGTCTCCGGGAGCGGTGACAAGACGGTACGGATTTGGGATGAAACCGGACACCCTATCGGCCAACCGATGACTGGGCACACGAGCATGGTAAACACCGTGGCCCTAGGGCGCTTGGGTGCCAGTGAGGTGATCGTCTCCGGCAGTCGCGATGCGACGGTACGGATTTGGGATGAAAGCGGAAACCCTGTCGGTCAGCCTTTGACAGGCCACACTGGTCATGTGACTGCGGTGGCGTTAGGGCGCCTGGGTGATCGTGATGTGGTTGCCTCCAGCAGCGACGATGGAGCCGTACGACTTTGGTACAAGAATGGGGAACAAGCAGGTATTACGGTGTGGTGTCTGGACACAGTTGGTGGGCTTGCTTTCGGTGATCACGGGGTTCTTGTTGCTGCCGGTCTTGCCATCATCGACCTTGAGGTTGACCCGAGTCGGTTCGATTTGGCCCCGGGGTAGTTGGTGGGTTTTCGCCAAGCTCGCGGGGCCGCTCGGTAATGAGTTGATCGGCGATGACGCTCGGCGTGCCCTTTGGGAGACGGCGCAGTTTGCGCCTTTGGGCACCTTTGCTTCACGCGACTCCCAGTCGCCGTCATTTGTGCCCATGATCGCCCGCCTGCCCCGCTTCTCATTTGCATTGTCTGGCGCAAAGACTAGAGCACCCGTCGAACGGGCTCCTCTCAAATTAGGTGGGGGTGAGCCAGCCGAAAACAAGAAGAACTGGCCGCCAATCTAGCATCCGCACGAGCCAGATTATCTACGCTCACTGCCGGGGATCACGACAGTCGCGAACTCATCGACAAAGCCCTCACTCTACTCAGCCAAAGCGCATCCGGGTATCTAACGGCCAACTCAACTGTACGCCGCGCCTACAACCAAACCTGGCACGAACAAATCCTCATCAACGATGACACCACTGCCATCAAGATTGAAGAAACTGTTCACACAGAAGACGTACAACCTATCTACGACGAAGCATCCTGCATCATACAGACCGCCAAAAGTACGCAAGAGCCTCGTGACATCTTCGCTGCCAATAGCGAGAAAAAACACCAAAGCTCACCACCTCGAAATGGTGACCTCGTCTATGCCAACTTCCTAGCTCGCACTTCAACAGTCTGTATTACCCCTAGCCAAAAACAGAAAAAACGCCTGAGGAGATCCTCGGGCGTTTATCATGTCTTAGGTTCGAACAAAGAACCTATGGTGGAGCTAACGGGATTCGAACCCGTGGCCTCTTCCATGCCATGGAAGCGCGCTACCAACTGCGCCATAGCCCCAATGCGAGTACCTACCTTACCTGTTTGGGTGCATGCTGTCCAGGTTGCGCGCTGTGAATCGAGGAAAACAGTGTTCATCGCTGTGTAGCAATTGATAGGGGGAGAAAAATCTTATTGTTATACGAAGTACAACGTCTTGATTGAGAGTAGGGCTCACTAGGCGAAGAACCTCATGACCGAAGGGAGTTCGAACTGTTGCTCAAAGAACACCTCAATATGGTGTATCAGTATTGTCGGCTGTTCCTTGGAGAGAGTGAACCCGACGGTGCTGTGAGTGAGGTCTTTGTCGTTGCCTGGAGTAAAGACGTAACAGTATGTGTACTCAAGACAGCCAGTGGAATGCTATCGAATCTGTCCATCTCCGGTGATGACGTACTTGGTTGTTGTCATCTCAGGGAGTGCCATGGGGCCACGAGCGTGAAGCTTTTGGGTGGAGATACCGATCTCGGCGCCAAAACCAAACTGGCCGCCATCAACAAAACGAGAAGAAGCATTCACGAGTACAGCTGCGGCATCGACCTCAGCAATGAAGCGCTTCTGATGGGCAGCATCATTGGTGATGATCGTTTCAGAGTGACCGGAACTGTGGGCACGAATGAAGTCGATGGCCTTATCCAGGTTGTCAACGATGGCGACGCGAATGTCAAGGCTCAGGAATTCGGAATCCCATTCCTCGTCGACCACATCAACGATTCGTGAATCGATGGCTTTGGCGCGGTCATCACCATGGACAGTGACCCCTGCCTTCACCAAGACATCAACAGCCGTCGGGAGGAAGGCCCCAGCGATGTCAGCATTAACGACCAGGGTCTCCAAGGCGTTGCACACTGAGGGGCGCTGTACTTTCGCATTCAACATGATCGAACATGCCATATCCTGGTCGGCGCTTGAATCAACATAGAGGTGGCAGTTGCCTGTACCTGTTTCAAGGACGGGAACCTGGGAGCCTCGTACCACGGCCTCAATCAGGGAGGCACCCCCGCGAGGAATCAGTACATCGACCAGCCCACGGGCTGCCATCATGACGTCGGTGATCTCATGACCACCCTCAATGAGGTTCACGGCGCGAGCATCGACCCCAACTTTGTCGAGACCAGCCTTCAAAGCCTGAACAATGGCCCTATTGGAACTCACCGCACTTGATGATCCGCGAAGCAAACAAGCATTCCCGGACTTCAGACAGATCCCTGCTGCATCGGCGGTCACATTGGGTCGAGCCTCATAAATGATCCCCACGACACCGAGGGGGACACGTACCTGATCTATGTGGACACCATTGGGAAGCTGCCAGCCGCGTGTGACCTCACCCACAGGGTCAGCCAGGCGGGCCAGATCCCGTAAACCTTCAGCCATCGCCGCAAGGCGGGAAGAGTCGAGGCTCAAACGATCAATGATTGCTTCAGAGGTACCAGCGGCGCGAGCCCTTTCGACATCCTCCTGATTGGCCACGAGGATGGATAATTCATTGGCTAGGAGTGCATCAGCCATAGCATGAAGGGCGGCATCCTTGGTGGCGCGAGTGGCAGTAGCCACACTGATGGCAGCTGCACGCGCACCCAATGCTTGATCATGAAAATCGGGTGTCGTCATAGATTCAGACTACAGTACGACTCATCACAAGGTCGTCACGATGGACAATAGGTCTTGCGTACTGTCCCCCCATGGAGGTGGTGAGTTCCGACGAGGTACGGCCCACCAACTTCGGCAGATCAGTCGAATCATAGGCGACGACTCCACGAGCAATCAGGCCATTGGGGCCAATGATTTCGACAGAGTCGCCAGCATGGAATCGGCCTTCGACTCGGCGTACACCTATGGCCAAGAGGGAGGCGGCAGTATCAATCAGAGCCTTGGCGGCACCCGGATCAACATAGATCTGGCCTTGGGTGTCGGAGGCGTGAGCAAGCCATCCATGGCGTCGGGACATCCGCTTCGATGAGGCAGCGAACACTGTACCCACCTGTTCACCTGCGAGTACGGCCCCAGCCTGATCCCAACGGGCGAGGGCGACGGGGATTCCTGCTCCAGCAGCCAAACGAGCAGCCTCAACCTTGGTTGCCATCCCACCAGAGCCAACCCCGGAGGTACCAGGGGTGAGAACATCAACCTCCAATTCGAGAACATCTTTAACAAAGGTGATCCGTTTAGCCTCAGGGTCTTTGGGATGGGCGGTATAGAGTCCATCCACATCGGAGAGAAGAACCAAGCCATCAGCGTGTACCAATTCTGCAACGAGGGCAGCCAGGTGGTCATTGTCGCCTAAGCGGATTTCCCTGGTCGCAACTGTGTCGTTCTCGTTGACAACGGGTACGACCCCCAAACGTGTGAGAGCGCCAAAGGTACGAAGGGCATTATTGAAACTCGACTTGCGGGCCAAATCATTCTTGGTGAGAAGGACCTGTGCCGTGTGCAGCCCATGGGCAGCGAAAGCCTGGGTATAGGCCGACATGAGTTGACCCTGACCCACCGCAGCAGCGGCCTGCTGTTGTGCAACATCGACAGGACGGTGAGTGAATCCGAGTGGTTCCAATCCGGCGGCGATAGCCCCAGAGCTGACAAGCACCACCTCGGAACCAGCCAATTGTCTAGCGGCGAGAACATCGACAAGGGAGCTCAGGCGTTCCATATCTAACCCGGCTTCGGTGGAGGCCAGTGATGAGGACCCCACTTTTACAACGATCCTGCGCGCCGAGGAAAGATGGGCCCTAATGGCACTCTCTGATGTGGAGATCTGCTCGCTGGTTGTCATACTCACCTCATGGATTGCTTATGTAGAACAAAAGTCTACCCAACTTGGTACAACGACTATGTCGATGGTGGAAGCACTCTGGCACAATAGTGGGGTGAGTGATCTACACGGTTCTTCAACCCCTGCTCCCCAGTGGTACCCAGACCCAGCGAATCCAGCCTTAGAACGCTACTGGGATGGTACCTCGTGGACCCAGGTTGTTCGTGTAGCAGCAACCCCATCTCCTCCACTGATCGAAACTAAGAAACCGACCATCCAACCCAAGCGGGCCCAGCCACGGGTGAATGCCTCCCTCCAATCCAGGGATGTCCATCGTGACCCAGCCCTAGACATGCCTCTTGCCGGATGGTGGCGCCGTTTCGCCTCGGGGGTCATCGACACGATCATCGCTTGGGTACTCACCGCACTAGTGATTTCCGTCGGGTCACCCAACTTCGTGAACCGCTGGCAGGCCCAGTACACCGCCTATGGTGAAGAGTTCATGGCCAAGCTTCAGCTGGGTCAGGTACTTAATCCACCTCCGGCGCTCATGAGTGCGACCACAACCCTCATGCTCGTTCTAAGCGGGGTCACGGCCTTGTACTGCATCCTCATGCTTGGTGGGTCAGGCGCGACTCTTGGGCACAAGGTCATGGGCGTCAAAGTCATCAAAGCGCCTCTAAGTCCGGCAATGATGAAGGCATTGAATTTTCCGGAGTTCACGATGGAGAAACCCGGGTGGCTTCGGGCAATATCAAAGGGCCTGGGGTGGGCACTGTTTTCGACAGGTAGCTCGTGGTTTCTTCTCGTACAATTAGTCAACGTCCTCATGCCCATCTGGCATAAGCGCAAACAATCAGTGACGGATCTGTTCGCGTCCACCCTCTTGGTGAAAACTCGGGTCAAGGACACAACATAACTAGATAAAAGGAGGGATTCATGTCGGGGATCGATTCGCGGCTTGCCAGTCTTGCTCACGCATACGGTATCGACACAGAGTTTTGGGATTGGAAGGGTCATTATCGCCAGCCCAGCAACGAGACTCTCATGGCATGCCTTCGAGCCCTCGGCGTGGACACTCAGCAGGAGGACTGGCTGACCAAGGCTTTCATTGAAGCCGATGAGAGAGTCTGGCTTAAACCCATCCCGGAATGCATCGTCGTACAACACAACCAAGAAAAGTATGTTGACGTCCATGTCTGTGCAGGACGCCCCGCACACGTTTGGGTACGCCTAGAGGAGGGTACAACCTTCGCCCTCGATCAGGTCGACAACTGGGAAGCTGACCGGGTCATCAATGATCGTTGGATCGGTCGGGCAACATTTAGGCTTCCAAGCTGGGTTGAGCCCGGCTACCATTCGATCTTCCTCGAAAGTGATGAGAACTCCTGGGAATCGGTCCTGATTGTGACCCCTCAACAGGTCGGGGTCAACGAGGTAGCCCATCATCCGATGTGGGGTCTGATGGTGCAACTCTATTCAGTGTGTGGTGAATCCTCCTGGGGTGTGGGGGACTTTGTTGATCTTGCTGAGATCGCCGTCTGGGCAAAGTTTCAGCACAACGCCGACTTCATTCTCATTAACCCCACCCATGCCGCCGAGGTGACCGAGCCCCTCAATGCTTCCCCCTACTATCCCTCAACAAGGCGGTACATTAACCCGATCTATATTCGCCCAGAAAGAATTCAGGAGTACGCCACCGGTTCACAGGAGACTCGCGAGGCTGTACACCAACATCGCCACGTGGCCTATACAACAGCTATGGCGGGTACACAGATTGACCGTGATCTGGTTTGGTGCGAGAAGAAACCAGCCCTTCAAGCAATCTTCTCGGAGGGGTTACGTATTGGCCGCAAGATTGAGTTTGAGGCCTTTATTAAAGCTGAGGGTGAGGTTCTTAAACAGTACGCAACCTGGTGTGTACTCACAGAAGAGATGGGTCAAGACTGGACGCAATGGTCCCAGGAATACCAGGATCCTTCTTCTGAAGCAGTCAGGAACTACGCTAAAGATCACGAGGAATCTGTGACCTTCTATATGTGGCTTCAATGGATTGCAGACCTTCAAGCAAAATATGCTCACAGTTCGGCTAAGAATGCTGGAATGCGACTAGGGGTCATGTCGGATCTTGCTGTGGGAGTATCCAGGGAGGGTCAAGAAACCTGGGCGCGTCACGACCTCTTCGCCAAGGGGGTCACGGTGGGTGCTCCACCGGATGCCTATAACCAGGCCGGTCAGGATTGGCAACAGCCGCCATGGAGACCAGATCGATTGGCTGCGACGGCCTATGAACCTTTGAGAACGATGGTGTCCGCAATCTTCGCCCATTCGGGTGCTGTGCGCATTGATCATATCCTTGGGCAGTTCAGGTTGTGGTGGATTCCGGAAGGAATGTCAGCAAGCGAGGGCGCCTATCTTCGTTATGACCATGAGGCGATGATGGGGATACTGGTTCTTGAAGCCCATCGGTCTGAAGTGCTCATCATTGGTGAAGATCTGGGCACAGTGGAACCGTGGGTGGTTGAGTACCTCGCTGGTCGGGGGATCTTAGGTACCTCGGTGATCTGGTTCGAAAATAGTTCTGAGGGGCATCCCCTCAATCCCCAGTACTGGAGACCCCTATGTTTGGCCTCAGTGACCACCCATGATCTGCCGCCAACACTGGGATATCTTGACCATGAGCATGTTGAGCTGAGGTACAGTCTGGGCTTGTTGACCGAATCCTTGGAGGATGAGGTTGCTCGTGATGCAATTGAGCAAGCCAGTGTCCTAAGATCATTGAAGGCCCACGGGTACATCACTGAGGACGAGGACGACCACACCACAATCATGGAGGGGTTGTACAGATTCCTCTACCAGACCCCTTCACGCCTCAGATGTGTCGCATTAACCGACCTCGTCGGTGAGAAGAGGAGCCAGAACCAGCCTGGAACAATTGATGAGTACCCCAACTGGCGTGTACCACTGGCGGACAGTTCAGGAAGAAGACTCACCCTGGAAGAGATCTTCGAGATGGGCAGTACGACCCGACTCACCGACATCATGAATGGTCGACAAAGGTAGGTACTTCCGTCATTCTGCGCGTTAGTCGCAGAATCCAGCCGTACAAACTCGCTATTGTGGATACTGCGACTGCGCGCAGTATGACAGGGGTGGCAGGATGACGGTTAGGGAGATAGGTACGTACGAGATTCTTGAACGTTTCTCTGCGGCGGCTGATCCCGTCAAGGCTCAGCCGATGAAGGCATACATGCGGGACCAGTTCGAGTTTCTGGGAATACCGAAGCCTCAACGTGCTTTGCTCAGTCGTGAGTTCTTGAATCAGGCGGGTAGGAGTGCACGCATCCGAGGATCTGAGGGGATCGACTGGGATTTCGTCGACCTGTGTTGGGAGAAGCCGCAACGGGAGTTTCAGTACCTCGCGATCTCCTATCTCATGAAGTTCAAACAGGTTATTGTCCCTAGTGATCTTCCCAAGATCCAACAACTCATCGTCACGAAATCATGGTGGGATACTGTTGATGCCTTGGATCTGCTTGTTGGTGCTATTGCGCTGCGACACAAGGAAATGAACGAGATTCTGTTGATATGGAGCAGGGACGACAACATTTGGCTGAGACGTACTGCCATTGATCATCAACTTGATCGCAAAGCCGATACTGATGCGGAGCTTCTCGCCACGATCATCATAGCCAACCTTGGGCAAACCGAGTTCTTCATCAACAAGGCCATTGGCTGGAGCCTTCGCGAGTATAGTAAAACAAACCCCGATTGGGTGCGGACCTTCATCAATGAGCACCGTGAAAAGATGGCCTCTCTCAGTATCAGAGAAGCCAGCAAGTACCTCTAGGAAGATTGCTCACTGGTTTCTCAGCCATAACTATGGCAGAGTGTTATCGAAAATACGGCCCATCTTTTCAGGAGGTACCTATGCCCAGACCAACAAACAAAGAAGAACTCACCGCAGCAGCTCAAGGTGGATACGAGAAGCTGGTCTCCTTTATTGAGGCTCTGACACCCGAGCAACGCATAGCAGACTTTGATTTTGAGGATAGGGATCATAATGTACGTGATGTCCTGGCTCACCTGACTCAATGGCATCGGATGATGAAGAGGTGGTACGACGAGGGGATGGCTGGGATTCAACCCAAGATGCCTGAAGAGGGGTACACCTGGCAGACGACTGCTGTCCTTAATCAGGTCATCTGGGAAAGGACCCAGGATGTGCCTCTAGATCAGGCGCAGTCCGAATTGGCTTCAACCTTCGACGAGATGATGAATATTATTGGGTCGCATACCAATGAGGAACTCTTCACAAAGAAGTACTACAAATGGACGGGTACAACCTCTCTGGGGGCTTACCTCGTCTCAGCCACGTCAAGCCACTACGACTGGGCAATGACCAAGCTGAAAAAAGCTCTGAAAACCTGGAAAACCACCCTTGGATGATTTCTTCATTCCCGAAGGCTATGTCAAAAATGAAGACTGGCCATGAGTTGGTTACCCTGATTCAGGTGAGGTGCATGCCAGTTTTTCATCCAGAGCGTGTACCTGGGTTTCTAGATCGCCAAGGCGGATCTTTAGCCTCATGACTTCAGCGGCGGTGGAGGAGTAGGCTCCGGCTTGACCTAGGGTCACAGTGATGGTTGATCCGTGGGATTTCTTGGCACCAGCAGGGTCGGTGAGTTTGAGTTGGGCTTCACTGCGGGCAATCTCTGATTTCACCTGTTCGATCTGCTGAGTGAGGCGCGCCCGGCGTCCATAGGTGCCCTGTTGACCAGCATCCTTGCGACGTGTGGGTTCCTTGCGGGCCCAGGTGTAGAACTCTTGGGTGACTTGGCGGAACTGGTCACTCAGTTTCTTGTTCTGATCATGTCCAGCGTATCCCGCCTCGCGGAAAGCGATGTGGATTCGGCGTACCTCTGCATGGGCGTGGTGAAGATCAGGGAAACCAATGAGTGCGCGTACCTCTTCAATGAGAGCCTTCTTGGTGTGAGAGGAATCCTGTTGTACAGACCTGGACTTGGTACGTTCCTCGCCACGGCGAGCATAGAGGTGGTCTCGGGCTGCCTTGAAGCGTAGCCACAGACTCTTGTCATCGGTGGTCTGTCCGATCTGTTTCCACTGGGCCATGAGGGAGGCCATGGTTTCAACAGCCTGGCGGATATCGGCTCGAGTGGAAACATCTTCGGCTGTCGTGATGAGTGATTCTTTGAGTCGTCTCGCCTCAGTGGCGTCAGCCTGGCGTTGCTGGCGCAGAAGATCCAATCGGGTGAACAACTGATCCTGGGCGCGGTTGAATCTCTCCCACAGGGCATTGTCCTCAGATTTGGTGCTACGTCCGGCCTGCTTCCATTGCTCAAGGAGTTGCTTCATCTCGGTGGGGGCAGTTTTGGCGGGGGAGATCATCGCCACCAGTTCAGCCTGTGCGATCAAGGCTTCCTTTATGGCTCGTGTAGCCGCCCTTTGAGCTTGCCGGGGAGAGGGTACGTCAGCATCCGCGTCGTCATCTTCCAAGACTTCGACCTCAGTATTCTGGGGTACCTCATCTGGGGTGGGTACCTCAGCAACCAGATCCTCATCAGCAACCAGATCCTCATCAGGAATCAAATCATCGTCAGGAATCGGATCATCGTCAGGAATCAGATCCACAGGATTATCACTAGGACCCTCGTCAAGTGAGGGGATCAGATCAACAGGTTCCTCATCAATCGAAAGAACCAGATCGACCGGAGGTTCACTCACATCGATACCCTCATCAGGCGCAGGAAAGTCGAGTTCAGGTACCCCAACAACACCACCTGTAATGATATCTCCGTTGTGGGTCATGTGAACCTCCCTACTTCCTGTCCTTGTCGATGTTTTACTGACTTTCGACCCTATCGTGTTCTCGTGATGCAGATTTATTTCCCATACATCGAACATCATTTCTCAAATCCTTGCCTAACAAGGCCCTAGGTTCGATAGGGTGGGGGAGTGGCATCTACATCTTTGAGTGTGCATCAGGAAGCGATACGTTCCACGGTGGTTAAAAAGGTCGTCATGGCCTTGACTGGCCTTGTGCTGATCGCTTTCCTTCTCATGCATATGTTTGGCAATCTCAAGATCTTCATTGGCCAATCCGAGTACAACCATTACGCGCATTGGCTCAAGGGTGATCTCCTCTACCCCATTCTTCCCCAGGGGTGGTTCATATGGATCTTCAGGCTCGTCCTGTTGACCTGCTTGGTACTACATATCTACTGCATGGCAGTTCTGTGGGCGGCAAGCCTGCATGGACGCGGGGCTCGCTACGTACGTACCCGTCGCAAGGAACAAACCTTGTCGGCTCGGTTCATGCGTTGGCTGGGTATCCTTGTGGGTACTCTGCTTCTCCTGCACCTGCTCATGTTCACAGTGGGTTGGGTCACTACAGGGTATACCTTTAACGCTGAAGACCCGTACTCTATGTTTGTTGGAGCCTTCTCGCAGTGGTGGGTTGTGCTCATCTATGCGATCTTTGTTGGCGCAGTGTGTATGCATGTGAGGCATGGCTTCTGGTCAGCCTTCACTACCTTGGGTGCCAACGTTGGCACCGGGGCACGCAATGTACTCAACGCCCTGGCCTATTTCGTGGCAGCATTGCTGTTTGTAGGCTTTATTCTTCCTCCAGTGGCCGTACTAATTGGGATGGTGAGCTAACTATGGCAGCGACAGTTAAGTCCTCCGCGAAAGCGTACTTCACGGTTGGCGAAGAGATTCGTGATACGAAGGCTCCAGCTGGCCCCATCGAAAAGAAGTGGTCGACGCGCAAGTTTGAAGCCAAGTTGGTCAACCCGGCGAACCGCCGCAAGCTGACCGTCATCATTGTGGGTACGGGCCTAGCCGGTGCCGCTGCGGGTGCAACCCTTGGCGAGGCTGGGTACAACGTCCACAACTTCTGTTTCCAGGACAGCCCGCGGCGCGCGCACTCCATTGCGGCTCAGGGCGGTATCAACGCAGCCAAGAATTACCGTAACGACAACGACTCGGTTTTCAGGTTGTTCTATGACACGGTCAAGGGTGGCGACTACCGCGCCCGTGAAACCAATGTCTACCGTCTGGCTGAGGTCTCCGCTGGGATCATCGATCAGTGCGTGGCCCAGGGGGTTCCCTTCGCCCGCGAGTACGGCGGTCTGCTCGACACTCGCTCCTTCGGTGGGGTACAGGTACAGCGAACCTTCTATGCCCGCGGTCAAACAGGCCAGCAACTCCTGATTGGGGCCTATCAGGCTCTGGAGCGTCAGGTTGCCGCAGGTACGGTCACCATGCACTCCCGTCACGAGATGTTGGAGGTGATCATCCATGATGGTCGCGCTCGCGGTATCGTGACCCGCGACCTGGTGACAGGTGAGGTCGAGGCTTGGTACGCCGATGCGGTGGTCCTCGCTACTGGTGGCTATGGCAACGTCTTCTTCCTTTCAACGAATGCCATGGGATCCAATGTGACGGCAAACTGGAGAGCACACCGTAAGGGTGCGTACTTCGGTAACCCCTGCTATACACAGATCCATCCGACCTGTATCCCTGTAACAGGGGAACATCAGTCCAAACTGACGCTGATGTCGGAGTCCCTGCGTAACGACGGTCGCATTTGGGTACCTAAGAACCCTGAGGATGCTGAGAAGGATCCTCGCGATATTCCAGAGGATGAACGCGATTATTATCTGGAGAGGATCTATCCCTCTTTCGGTAACCTCGTACCTCGCGATATTGCGTCTCGTCAAGCCAAGTACATGTGCGACGAAGGTCGCGGTGTTGGCCCGGCGATCACAGAGACTGATCATGAGACTGGCGAGACTATTGAGCGTCGTCGTGGGGTGTACCTCGACTTTGCTGATGCGATTGCGCGTCTGGGGAAGAAGGAAGTGTCTGCTCGTTACGGCAACCTCTTCGATATGTACGCTCAGATCACAGGTGAGAATCCTTACGAGACTCCCATGCGTATCTATCCGGCTGTCCACTATGTCATGGGCGGACTTTGGGTTGATTATGACCTTCAGTCCACTGTGACTGGGTTATTTGTCACCGGTGAGGCCAACTTCTCTGATCATGGTGCCAACCGTCTTGGCGCTTCGGCTTTGATGCAGGGGCTCTCTGATGGGTACTTTGTATTGCCGAATACGATCAATGACTATCTGGCTGCTGGTCCTTTCGAGGCTATCGACGATTCAACCCCAGCATCAGTTGAGGCTCTTCGTGAAGCCAAGGACCGCATCGAGAAACTGTTGTCCATTCAAGGTGATCGTTCGGTTGATTCCTTCCACCGTGAACTAGGTGCCATCATGTGGGAATACTGCGGGATGGATCGTGATGAAGAAGGTCTCAAGATCGCCATTGAAAAGATTCGCGCCCTGCGTGACGAGTATTGGACCAATGTACGCGTCACTGGAGTGAATGAGGACTTCAATCAGGCTCTCGAACGTGCTGGTCGGGTTGCGGACTTCATCGATCTCGGTGAGTTGATGTGTATCGATGCTCTTCATAGGCATGAATCCTGTGGTGGGCACTTCCGCAGTGAATCCCAAACCGAAGACGGTGAGGCCCTGCGTCATGATGAGGAATTCGCTTATGTCGCTGCCTGGGAGTTCACAGGTGACGGGCAGAAGCCTGTCCTTCATAAGGAACCTCTGGTCTACGAGGCCATCGAGTTGAAGCAACGGAGTTACAAGTGAAAATCACACTCAAGGTTTGGCGCCAAGCCAATAAGGATGCAGCTGGGTCCATGGTGACCTATCAGCTTGATGATGTCTCCGAGGACACGAGCTTCTTGGAGATGCTCGACATGCTCAATGAGCAGTTGACAGCCAAGAATGAGGAGCCTGTCGCCTTCGACTACGACTGCCGTGAAGGTATCTGCGGTATGTGCGGCATCGTGATCAACGGTTCACCGCATGGGCGTTACGAGTCCTCGGTTGCGACGACCACCTGCCAGCTACATATGCGTAGCTTCTCTGATGGTGATGTCATCGAAGTGGAGCCATGGAGGACGGGTGCCTTCCCAGTGATCAAGGACCTCGTTGTTGATCGCTCGGCATTCGATCGGATCATCCAGGCCGGTGGATTCATCTCGGTAAACACTGGGTCTGCCCCCGAAGCCCACTCGACTCCAGCCCCGAAGAGGCAGGCAGATCGAGCCTTCGACGTGGCGACCTGTATTGGTTGCGGTGCTTGCGTGGCAGCCTGCCCCAATGGTTCCGGGATGTTGTTCACCTCTGCGAAGATTACTCACCTGGCGAATCTTCCCCAAGGTCAGCCTGAACGCCGCTTGCGTGTGAAGGCTATGATCGCAGCCCATGATGCCAATGGTTTCGGTGGGTGTCAGAACATCGGTGAGTGTGCCTCAGTGTGCCCCAAGGAGATCCCCTTGGAGTCCATTGGCCAACTCAACCGCGATCTCATCGCCTCCCTCTTCAGGGGAGACGGCAAGACCGCATAAGCCACACAATGTGAGACAGGGCGTGTACCAGCTATGGTATGCGCCCTGTTGTGCATAAAAGAAGCTGATTAGGAAGAACAATGAAAACGCGATGGGTGGCCGGGATCCCACTCCTTCGTTCGGGGGAACTGGCGTTGTGAGAAAGAATCCTCGTCCTGTGCCCAGAATCGTTTCTGAGGGAATACCCCTGCCTTCACCGCAGTCCATGAGTGTCCTAGTGGGCCCTCAATGAAACCGACACTGGTGATTCTGGCTGCTGGAATGGGCAGCCGCTATGGGGGACTCAAACAGATTGATTCCATGGGCCCCTGTGGGGAAGTCATTCTCGAGTATTCCATCTTCGATGCGGTACGAGCTGGGTTCAACGACGTTGTCATGGTGATCAACCCAGAAACCGAACCCCAATTCCGCGCGGCATTCGGGGACCGGTTGGCCAGCCATGTGCCCCTACGTTATGCCTATCAGAGTTTGGGTAACCTCCCTAGTGGGTTTGAGGTTCCCGAAGGTCGAGTTAAACCCTGGGGGACAGCCCATGCTCTCTTATCGGCTGCCGAAGTAGTGGATCGCCCCTTCGCAGTAATCAATGCTGATGATTTCTATGGGTTTGAGGCTTTAGAGTCCTTGGCTGAGTTTCTCGCTAGAGCTCCTGGATCCTGCGATGGGGCCTGTGATGCGCGAAGTCGCAGTGCGCAGGATGACAATGCGCGCCTCCACCTCGCCATGGTGGGATTCCGTATCGAAGACACCCTCTCCGATCATGGTTCAGTCTCTCGGGGAGTGTGTACGGTCAACGCGCAAGGCTTCCTTGTGGGAATTGAGGAGTGTCATGGATTGGAACCGACTGAGACGGGGGCCCGGTACACAGTCGATGAACAATCCTGGATTGAGCTTCCACTGGGCACCCCAGTGTCCATGAATCTTTGGGGAGCAACCCCAGAATTCCTCAGCCGAGCCCAAGAAGGATTCGCTATCTTCCTGACCGAACATCTGCCATCAAATCCCCTGACATGTGAGTACGGCCTCCCCGATCTAGTCGAAAGATTCATGCATGCCGGATTGGCTGACGTCACAGTTTTGAGTGCCAGGAATAGGTGGTACGGAGTCACCTATGCCTCAGACAAACCCGAGGTACAAAAAGCAGTCCAATCCATGCATGATGAGGGTACCTACCCAACTCCCCTGTGGGGCGGTGATGACCCATCCAAGTGATATGAATCTCAGCCATTCTGCACGGAATGCACTATCAGACATCTTTTCCCGGTTGGTATCCACGTACGGATCTTCGTCAGTGTGAGCGAAATGAAGCGGAGCACCAATCTTGACCTGCTCACCCTGAGTTCTCCCCGCACTGAGACTATCAGTCTGTATTCACAACAGATAGAACGCTTGAATGCAGCGATGTCAGGCTACTCGGAATTGTTTTTGGTATCGTGGATTCCTTTGTTGTGACCCGGTCTTCTGTTTATTCTAGGTACCATGGTTGCACTAGTTGGTTGTTGTTGTGACTTGACTGGTCGTTTTCTGTGGGGGGTTCGTGTGTTGGTTGGAATCCGCTTAGTGGGATGGTGGGGGGTGTCATGTCGCCGAAGATTCGTGGGAGTGCTTGTCGGAATTTTTTTTGGCGTCGTGGGAGTGTGACAGGGGTTTCTGTGGCGGCGGGGACACTGAAGGCCCAGGGGCATCCTCCATGGTCTGCTGCAGCGCGGAGGATGTGGGTGATCACTTCGGATGGGTGGTGTCGGGTCCCGAAAACGGTCAGACTGAGTGGGATGTCATATCCCACATCCTCATACACAACGTATTTTTTCCATTTTAGGAAGTCTTGGCAGTGTTGACGGAAGGTTTTTGTTTTGGCCCCGGTGATGTCTGGGTTGTCTTTCCCAAACGACTCTTTTGATAGCCAGACAACACCCACCCTACTCCGGAATACGATTCCCCATTTCCCCCATCGTTCGGACCCATTTTCTCCCCAGTCGATTCCCATGTGTCGGAAGCGTGAGAAGTTCTGTACGGCTGTTAGTGACATTAAAAAAACCATATCATAAGGAATCATATCAACCGTTGACGTTATTGTTGATGGGCCGATGAGGACTCCTCCTTCGCAGATGACGAGCCGACATCTGTATAGTGATCCAGCTAAGATAAGTGGCACCGGCCAGAATAGGGCTTCGAGAAGCAGCCAGTATTCCGGGGTAATCCGTGTGCCCAGGAAAAGAAACGGCCCGATGAGCAGGAGGATTGCCCCAGTGACGAAGAGTTTTAGGGGGCGGAATGGTTCGACGTGTAGGACGGAGCCGAGCCAGGGGTTATCGTTGATGATTTTCATCATTTTCCGGGTTGGTCGTGTCCCGATTTTGGTTCCCATTATATCACCTTGGGTGGATCGTTGAGGGGCGCAGTTTCATTTCCTGTCTGGATGTCTGGGAGTTGGGAGTCTGCGATGAGGTGGTAGGTCAGTTCGATCAAGTCCTTGCGTGATACACAACGAAGCACATAGGTTTGATTTGCATCGTCTGGTGTTTGCTGGGTTTCTAGAATCGCGACGCCAGTTCCGGATGCAAATACTATGATCGTTGTTGCTTGCCCGATTTGGGCGTCGAGTAGGGTCATGGTGGACACCGCGATTGCTTCAGTAACAATGGGGAAGCTTGCTTTGTCTTTGTCGAAGTCGTCGATGGAAGTGAATCGTCCTAACTCGGCAGTGTTCCCAGCGGTATCAAATGGGTCAAGTAGACCCACCAAATGGTCTCCAAGATCACTGGTAGACAGTGCAACGAAAGTGTGGAATCCATCGGCGCTGACTTGTTCCTCTAGGACAGCAGTGTTGAACAGATAGGAATAACTCCAACGTCGGGATTCTGAAGTTTCACGTTCGATAATGAGAAGGACTGGTGAGGCACGCCTAGAAGACAGTATTCCAGTCATGTCTGCACTGATACGTGAGTCATCTTTGCCACTTCCAGGAATGAACAAACCTGCTGCAAACAAAGCCCGTGCTGCGGTGACTATCCTGGTTTCAGGATCGGGTTGGGTTTCATGCCAGGGAAGCACAGTCGGTTGAGCAAGTTCCAGTCCTTCGACAGCCAGGATCTGTTCATCGGTGAGCATTCCGAGTAACACTAATTCCCCGGGTTTGGCTCGCGTCAACACATGGGTTTCACTAGGTCGATTTTTCATCGCTCCTCCATTCTTTACGTGGTCTAGTTGTGGTTAACGGTTTTTTTTGAATACTTCCCAGGCTAAACGCACAGTCCGAACTGTAGTCACAGTTACTTGAATGGTTTTCACACTCGCGGTCATAACTTCTTCGGGATGTTCCTCTAGCCAGTCATAGGCGATGTTGCTTAAATCCCACACACCCACAATCCCCAACGCGACAGCTGTACCAATCGCCACATACGCATTTGGTATGAAAGGAAGGGCAACCAGTCCGAGGCCTCCAAGGACCTCAACTCCACCCATGACTTGGTCCACAACACCGCGGGTCCCAGAGTAACGAGGGTCAACGAATCGAGACACTCCGTCGGTTATGGCTAGGGCTCCACTGCCAACCGGGATAACTTTCCCGGCGGCAGTGGAGATTTTTCCGATCAACCCACTGCGTAACATCAGAGTTGCGATAGGTCCTGTATAGGCCCTGCGTGCCACTTCAACGGGCAGGGTTGCGAAAGGAAGGAGACGTCCAACCATTATCCTTTTAATCTCTCGGGAGATGCGTCTAAGTTTCTCTTCACTAGTGAAAACCCTCTTCATGATTTGCATGTAGGGCCCAGTTATCACGAACCAACGAATCATGTCAATTGACTGTCTGGTGCGGGAATAAACCATCCAAGATTTGTATGCGGCAATACCGACCTCATAAGCCACCGATGACAATACGTATTCCCACCACTCCAGAAAGGCTTCATACTGACTTTCAAAGAAATCGGCCAGTTTTTCCCAATCAAGGTCAATGAACAGGGGTGATCCTCCCAGCCATGCAGTGAGACCGGTTGTTGTGAATCTTTGCTGGTTTTTGTAGAGCATGTGGGTTGCTTGGCTGATGCGTTCCATTGCTATGCGTGCAGCAGCATCCTTGCGTTGTTTGCCTTCCCGCCATGCTTCTTCTTGGGCTGTGATGAGTTTCTTGTGTCTGGCGACAGCATCCTGTGCGGTCATCCATGAGGTGTAGCGTTGTTTGGTTTCACGGGTCCAGTACACGAGCTTCTCAGGCTGATTGGGATGGTTCTGGTAGTAGGTTCGCCATCGTTTTGCCTCGTTGTAGGCATTTTCTTTCTGAGATTGTACTGTGACCAGGTGGCGAAGTTCAGTGGTGAGTATTCCAAGTGTGCGCGATGCTCTATCAGCGATTATCTGGGCCTGTTCCAACCCATATGCATAGTCACCTAAGGCACGACCCACTTCACGATAGGCCAATCCTGAGATGGTAATCGACGTGTGAACATTTGTGGCTAGTTCTCGAATCGCGTCAGCAGCTAATCCTTGTCCTGAATGATCCTGACTCACAGCTAATACGACACTATCGGCCGTACGGGTCATGTCCATGGCACATCCCACGTAAGTGTTATACCGATTCCGAAGATAGTTCACGTCGCCTAACAACGGGCGAAATTCCATATCTCTCACCATGAACCCCTAACTTTGAGTTGCGAGATAATGCTCGTCTAGATCACGGAACCCCTCAACAGTGCATGTCATGAGCGCACCCAAGGTATTGATGCCATCCATGTTTGTTTCGCGGCTAGATTGCCACACTCGTATGAAATCCCCCATCTGAGCATCAACACCGTCATGACCAGTTGCTGTACCTGTGGCAGGACCATCTACTGCCGCATCCAACACCGAAGTCATGGTCTTCAAGTTAGAAGCCAAACCCTCAAGAACATCCATGGCAATGCGAATCATCGCTGATCCCTCCTTTGGTCGCACTATTACTGATGTTAACATAAATCACCATGATTATTTCGGAGAGTTATATTGATGAGGTATATTGATGCTACACCGAGACCAGTAATGTGCAGGGTGAGAGCCAATAATTTTAGAGTCGTGTATCTCGGAACTTAGTTGCCACACCAAAACTGGATACGACAGACTAAGAATATGGCGCAGAAATCTCCCACTAGGATCCGCAGTCTTGCATGGCTATGGGGGCCAGCATTCGTGGCCTCGGTTGCATATGTGGATCCGGGGAATGTGGCTGCCAATCTGACCTCAGGGGCGCGCTTTGGGTACAAGCTCATCTGGGTCCTCGTTCTTGCAAATACCATCGCGGTGCTCGTGCAGTACCTCTCCGCGAAACTGGGCCTCGTCACTGGAAAGAGTCTGTCGAAACTGTTGGGGGAGCGTACCCGTCGAAGCACACGACTGGCCTATTTCGCCCAGGCTGAGATCGTGGCCATCACGACTGATTTGGCTGAAGTTATTGGAGGGGCTATTGCCTTAGAGATCCTCTTTGGGGTACCCCTTCTCCTTGGAGGGATCATCGTCGGTGTGGTCTCTTTCGGACTGCTTGCCTGGCAATCCAAACGCGGGCAACGCTCCTTTGAACGTGTCATCATCGGCTTGCTCCTGATCATCACCATCGGGTTTTTAGCTGGGGTCTTCGTCTCAGGAGTACAGTGGGGGCAAGCAGCCCAAGGGCTGATCCCCAGTTTTTCTGGACGTGAATCCGTACTTCTGGCTGCCTCAATGCTGGGAGCCACAGTGATGCCCCATGCGATCTATGCACACTCCTCTTTGGCCGTGGATCGTCATGGACCCAGGGCCTCCATGGATATGCCAGCAACTCTTCGCTCCACACGATGGGAGGTACTCGTTTCCCTCTTCTTCGCAGGCGGTGTCAATATCCTCATGCTCGTTCTGGCTGCCTCGGCACTGTCCGGTGTCCCTGGCACTGATTCCATCCAGGGCGCACATCGGGCCATCGAGACCAATCTCGGTCCAGTGGTGGGGGCACTGTTCGCCATCGGTCTACTTGCCTCAGGCTTGGCCTCAACATCTGTAGGCGCTTACGCGGGAGTCACGATCATGAGGGATCTGCTGAAAAGAAAGGTACCAGTAATAGTCATGAGACTTATCACACTCGTACCTGCTCTGATCATCCTTGCCATAGGGGTCGATCCAACCTGGGCTTTAGTCTTAAGTCAGGTGGTCTTGAGCTTCGGCATACCTTTCGCTCTGATTCCTTTAGTGAGGTACACCAGCAGTCGGTTCCTCGGTCAGTATGCAAGTAAACCCATGCTCACTGTGATCTCGTGGCTCGCTGTGGGTGCCATCGTGGTACTGAACCTCATGTTGGTCATACTTCTTATCACTGGATGAACTGTTTCCATCCTCGCTCAATGCAAGTCTCGAAACCCAACCTATGGTGACTGTGTGAAGTCTTTCAGGGTGTACTGGTCGACTTGCGTGATCTTATGAGGGATCTTATGAGGGGAATTTCGGCTCGAAACTCGGGCAATGTGGAAAGGTGGGGGTGAATATGGCAGAATTGGTGATTGCGCTTCGACGGCCCCTGCCACAGGGGGGATAGCCGTGGAAGTCGTTTCGACAACGAACTGCGGTGACCTGTGGCACCTGGAGGAAACATGAATCAGCTTATTCAAGCCGTGAACGCCGAGTCTTTGAGGGACGATATCCCAGATTTTCGCTCAGGCGATTCCGTCAAGGTCCATGTGAAGGTTGTCGAAGGCAACCGCTCCCGTATCCAGGTTTTCGCTGGTGCGGTCATCTCCCGTACGGGGTCATCCATCCAAGAGGCTTTCACCGTACGTAAGGTCTCTTTCGGTGTTGGTGTCGAGCGTACCTTCCCCCTACATTCCCCAATCATTGAGCGCATTGAGGTCGAGCGTCGTGGCGATGTACGCCGCGCCAAGCTGTACTACCTGCGTGGTCTACGTGGCAAGAAGGCCAAGATCAAAGAGAAGCGCTTCATCTGAGGCTCGGAAGGCTCTGCTGGTCGATCCTTAGAACAATCTAATAGTAAGTCCAGCAGAGTATTCATGCACACTGAAGTCTGAGGAACTGACATGGTCGATGAGCAAACGTCCCCAGTCGATGGTCAATCACCGTCCGAGCCCAAGACACGATGGTGGGTCTCGCTCCTACGGTGGATCCGTGATATGGGTATCTACCTGATTATCGCCTGTGTCGTCGTTGCCTTGATGCGGATCTTCCTCCTTCAGAACTATGTGGTTCCCTCTGGATCAATGGAGAATACACTTCAAGTCAGCGACATGATCCTCGCATGGAAACCGGGGCAACCCGAGCGTGGAGATATCGTGGTTTTCCGTGATGATCTTGGGTGGCTACCCCAGAATTACGATGAGGCACCTCAGTGGAAGAAGGTCATGGCCTTCCTGAAGTTCGTTCCCCCCCTTGACGAACAATACCTCGTCAAGCGGCTGATTGGTCTTGAGGGGGATCATGTCGTCTGCTGTGATGTTGATGGAAATATCACAGTGAATGGGGAACCCCTTGATGAACCCTATCTGGTGTATGCCATGAATTCTGTGGCCCTTCGCCCCTTCGAGATCCACGTACCGCAAGGGCATATGTTTGTTTTGGGAGACCATCGGGATTCATCCAAGGATTCACGAGCAATGCTGTGTTCGACTTCCTCTGTCGACATCGCCACTCCGAAGCTTGATTCTGTACAGGGATCAGTCTTTGCGATTCTTAGGCCGTTCTCCCGCGCTCAATGGTTCTCTGTTCCTGAAACCTTTGATGATGTACCTGATCCCGGGCCACCACCAGCAGTGGACGAGGCCGAGTGGAGTTGTACATGATCCCCCGAGACGATGTATGACCACATGCTTCTCACAGCAGGCTTAGGGCCCGTTGCTGGTGCAGATGAGGCAGGACGAGGAGCCTGTGCTGGCCCCTTGGTTGCTGCGGCTGTGATCCTATCGAGTGAACCATCTCGAATGATTGAGGGGCTTGACGACTCTAAGAACCTAAGTGAGGCTCGGCGGGAGGCATTGTACCCGTTGATCCTTGAACGGGCTTTGGCTGTCTCCTGGGTTATTGTTGAGGCCAGTGAATGCGATCGTATGGGGATACAGGCGGCCAATATCCATGCCCTGCGTCAATCTGTACTAGACCTGACTATCACCCCAGGATTCGTCATCACTGATGGCTTTGCCGTACCAGGACTCACGATGCCGAGTGTTGGGATGTGGAAGGGGGACAAGGTTTCCCCCTGTGTTTCAGCAGCATCCATTGTTGCAAAGGTCACCAGAGATAGAATCATGAATGATCTCGACAAAACCTTCCCTGACTACGAGTTTTCCAAGCACAAGGGCTATGCCACAGCCCTCCATCAACGACATCTTGATGAATTAGGACCCTGTACACAGCATCGCATGAGCTATGGGAACGTGGCTCGAACCACTAGAGTAGGACAATCATGAGCACTGAAGAACTGGAATCCTACGAGTCCGATCTGGAACTTGCCCTGTACAAGGAGTACAAGGATGTTGTCGGCATCTTCACCTATGCTGTCGAAACTGAGCGTCGTTTCTACCTATGCAATAACGTCGACGTGAAGGTACGTACAGATGGTGGCGACATCTACTACGAGGTTTCCATGGCTGATGCCTGGGTCTGGGATATGTACCGCCCGGCTCGCTTCGTTAAAACAGCTAAGGTACTCACCTTCAGGGATGTCTCCATTGAGGAGATCACCCACTCAGACCTTCAGGTACCCGATCAGGAGTAATCCAAATCCTGGGATTTTCGTAGTCCTACTCGCTACGGAGGGCTTCGACAGGGTCCTTACGACTGGCTGCTGAACTGGGGATGAGACCCGCGAGGAAGGTCAGCAGCATTGAGACACCAATCAGAATCAGTGCAGCATTGAGAGGCAGTCGAGCGATTCTGTACACATCTGTGAAAAGGTAAAAGATCGGATTAACGATTAGTGTGAGGAGCAGGGTGATGAGTACACCCATCAACCCAGCTACGAAGCCAACAATCAAAGTCTCCGCATTGAAGACATTACCAATGTCGCGTTTGGATGCTCCAAGGGCTCTTAGGATGCCAATCTCTTTGCGTCTTTCCAGGACTGAGATGAAGGTGATGACACCAATCATGATTGAGGACACAACCAAAGAGATGGAGACGAAGACAACGAGTATTGTTGAGATCTTGTCGATGATGTCGGTCACTGAGGTCATTAACGTAGCCACAATGTCGGTATAGGTGATGACCTGATCCTCCTTACCAAGGGAGTTCATATGATCGTTGTATCCGTCAAGGATGGTGAGGACCTTCTCCTTGGATGCGAAATCTAAAGGATAGATATCAATAGAGTAAGGGATATCCATATTGGCGTACCCCAGTTGACGGAGGTTCGCATCTAGGGAGTTGGACTGATTACTCATCATCGACATCATGAGTCCAGTCAGCTTTTCTGGGTCCATGTCGAACTTGAAGATCTCTGACATGGTGTCTGGGTCAAAGTTCATTGCATCAGACATCTGGTTGGTCATCTGGGTCATCGTGGCCCTCAGTGCTAACGCTAACTCACTTTGTAGTCTAGTCATCATGTCAGTCACTATGGACTGCATGGCCGCTTGCATAGACTCAGCAATGCTCGCAGATACCTGTTGACTGATTTCCTCAGTATTAATAACGTTCACGAGGCGCTGCATGAACTGCGCTTGTACGCCAGGTTGAGTGAACCATTCTGCGAAACTCTCATCTGGAACCATTCCAGTAGGAGGACCTGTGGGTATTCCGCTGGGCACGGAGGTTGGAAACTCAGTGGGCATAGAAGTTGGTAGCTGTATCGCGGTTTCCGCTGGCGACTCAGGTGTTTCCGAGGGTACAGAAGCCACCGCTTCTGGAGAGGGTTCTGATCCGGGTCCACGTGATTCGGATTCAGTTTGGTTTATCGTAGGTACCTCAGTGGGAAGAGTAGGCCAGGATGTCGGCAGACTCGTGGGGGGGGACGTAGGAATCTGCGTGGAGAATTCTGTGGGTATCTGTGGTATCCCTGGGGATGCGGTCGGAGGTGCGGTACCTAAAAGGGTGTCTGAGAGATAATCGGTCATCGTTTGTGTGATGAGGGCCTCAAGAGCATCAGGATCCATCTTGATGTCAACGTCGGACAGGATGGCACTGAGATCCATGGGGGGCATTTTCCCCGACATTGATGACATATCCATAGTTGATCCAAGGTTGCTGAGGTTGTCCATTTTCGGCATCGTCATACCTGAGAAGTCCATGGCGAACATATCGGTTATTGCATTGGGATCCACATTCAACATGGATGAGAAATCGAAGTCAGCCATCGCGGGATTCTCAGCCTCATAGGCGAATGTTTTGCCAGAAAAGACATTCACGTCGGGGGAGTCGAGCTGCTCATTCACGATCGCCGAATCACCTGCTTGATCCATGAGATGGTAGACCAAGCTGGTGGGGTAGTAGAGACCTGGGCGTAGCATTTGAGCAGTGGCATTGGGATTGAATCTTACGATACCCACGACCTTCAGAGTCTCCCCACTTTGTACTGCCTTCTTCATCCACTCGTCATCGTTACGTCGATCTGCCCATACCTCATAGGTCTCGTCGTACTCATAGAAGTTGACGGCGTTGACGACAGAGAAGGTGACTTTCAACAGATGCTCATAGGAGAACACCTTGCGATCTGTGGGTACTGTGACGGGGTTGTTCTCCGCCATATCCTCGATCATTTTGTCGAGTTCAGCTGGATCGCGCAGACCCATAGCATAGAGAACGAAGTCAGAGATTCCACCAGATTCAGTCACCACCAGGATGCATTCATGGCTGGATTCTGGCCAATGGCCAGCGAGGATATCGTACTGCCCTTCAAGAAGGCTCAGATCATCAGGAAGTGAGGAAAAAACATTTGCGGTCATTCCCATGCTCATCATTGATGAGGGTGAGTCCCCAGAGAAACCCAAAGAGGAGAACATGTTGTTGGGGTTCACTTGTTTCACAGTATCGGCTTGAGCCTTGGAGAAAATCTGCGGAGTGATGTTGTAGTTGTACTGAATCGCTTTGACATAGGAATCGATGTCTGATTCTGGGGAGTCGAGATAGGTTTTGAGGGACTCAAGATCATTGGATCCGACTTCCTCAAACATCTTCGATATCATCTTGACTTCGTAGAGATCAGCATCGCCCTTCTCGGCGGCACCCTGGCTGATAGTGCTTCCCATGGAGAGCATCGAACTCAGGTCGATTCCCTGGGTACTGATCGACAGTGGGTACAAGGAGAGCGTATTCTCCTCAACCCCACGGATATAGGCGTTGACCCCATTAGTCAAAGCAAGGATGGCCGCGATTCCCGTGATCCCGATAGAGCCTGCGAAACTCGTCATGAGTGTACGGCCCTTCTTCGTCAGCAGGTTCTTGAAGCTTAAAGCGATGGCGGTGAGGAAGCTCATCGCAGTACGGTGGGCCTCCTTTGCATCACGGCCCTTCTTGGGTTGTCTATAGGGATTGGTATCGTTGACAACCTTTCCGTCACGCAGGGAGATCGTACGTGTGGCGTACTCAGCAGCTAACTCAGGGTTGTGGGTCACCATGATCACCAGTCGCTCTTTGGCGATCCCCTGGAGAAGGTTCATAACATGGACGCCAGTCTTGGAATCCAAGGCGCCAGTGGGCTCATCGGCAAGAAGGATCTCGGGGTCGTTGATCAATGCGCGTGCAATGGCCACACGCTGCATCTGACCACCTGAGAGCTGATTGGGGAGTTTATGGATATGTTCAAGGAGGTCGACTTGCTCAAGGGCCTGGCGGGCCCGCTCAGACCTTTCAGCCTTGGAGACTCCCGATAGGGTTAGCGCCAGTTCAACATTCGCCAAAACGCTTTGGTGGGGGATGAGGTTGTAGTTCTGGAAGACGAAGCCGATACGGTTATTGCGATAAGTGTCCCAGTCGCGATCTGTGTACTCCTTGGTTGATACCTGATCAATGACCAGGTTGCCAGAATCGCAGTGATCCAAACCACCAACGATATTGAGCATGGTGGTTTTGCCAGAGCCTGAGGGGCCAAGAATCGCGACAAACTCATTGTCGCGGAAGGTCATGGTGACACCGTCAAGAGCTTGCTGAATGAAACTTCCTGTTCGATATGTTTTTCGGACATCCTCTAGATGAAGCACAACGCCCCTTCCCCAGTGCTGACCACTGTATATGCGTGGTGAAAAATAATTCTATCGCGAATAAGTAAATATCCATCTCGAAATAAACGAGTTCAGGGGTTGGTTAAGGGTCAATTAGGGGAAATAGAGGAGATTATGCGAAGGTCGGCAACCCTTTTGCCTAAAACTGGTTATGTTGGGGCATCCTCCGGGTAGGCTGTTCAACTCTGTTCTGATCCGTTCCACTGCCGAGGACCTTGACAAGGTACGCCAGGAGATCCTTGATTATGCTGGTGACCATCATCTGAGTCAGGCCTATGCATTAGCCTCCGATGAACAGTTTTCCTCCTTGTACCTGGAGAAGAATCTGGCGGCGTTTGCAACGGTTGTTCCAGTGATCGTTGGGGTGACTGGGCTGTCTTCAGTGTTTGTGACCTTCTTTCTTTTGGCTCAATGGTTGGCTAAGGAACGATGGGCCTTGGGTGTACTCATGACCTTGGGGTACACCGCAGGAAGTCTGGTGCGAGCATTCATGGTGATCATCGTGGGATTGGCTGTGGTGTCTGTGGGCTTGGGTATTGGGCTGGGGTACCTTCTAGCCCAGCTGTTTATTACTGAGTTTGCCTATTCGGTGGGGCTGCCTATCGCTGAAATCCACCTTACGGCTTTCTATGTGTGGGTGGCTGCGGTTGCGGTGGCAGTTGTGTTCAGTGGGGCTGCGATCTATGCAGCAGTACAGGTAAGTCGGATGACCCCCTTGGATGCTATTCGACGGGTCTCGGGTCGGAAACGCCATCCGGGGAGATTATCTGGATGGTTGGGTGCGCGTTTGCCGCCGAGTTGGCCTGCTATTCGTGTTGGCTTGCTTGGGGTATACCGTTGCCAAGAGGGCTCCTGATTATCAGTTGTTGAGGAGTCTGGGTTTTAGGGATCGGGTGGTCGTGGCGACGATCCTGACTGAGACCTGGATTCTGGGAATCCTGGCGATGATTGTGGCCATCCCTATTGGCGCTGCGACGGCGTACTACATTGCCTGGAGAATCTCGGAGGTTTGGTTCCACATCAACACGGAACTAACTGCGGGTGATTACGCTCAAACCTTCATTCCTGCTTTGGTACTTCTGCCTGTTGTGGCTTTGCCGATGGCTCGGGCGATCTTGAAAGAGTCTTTGGATGTGTTCATGAGATCCCGGGAATTGGGGTAGACACTCTGGATTCTGCGATGAAGCCTGCACTGCGCGCAGACGGTTCTGGATTCTGTGCCGTACAGGCTGATGGGGTTCGGGCATTGTCATCCTGTGGTATCCACTGTCATCCTGCGTGAAGTCGCAGGATCCAGAATCAAAAACAAGAAGCAACAGTCCTTGATTCTAGGAAATGCTGAGAATCGGTGAATCTGTGGATAGTTTTTTGAGGTACCCGTGACCTTTGGATAGATGACAACCTCTTCTTGTGTACGCCCATGGTTCACGTGGAGGTGAAATATGGACAAGCGTAGGTCGATAGGAAAAAAGGGCGAAGACCTGGCCACTGTGTACCTTGAAAATCTGGGGTGGAAAATCTTGGAAAGAAACTGGCGATATAGCCGAGTTGGCGAGATCGACATCATTGCTGTCGATCCCACCTCGTCGCGGGGTACTCTTGTGTTTTGCGAAGTCAAGGCCAAGTCAGGGGTGGGATTTGGGCAGCCACTTGAGGCAATAACAATCGAGAAGCTTCGACGTCTTCATCGCCTTGCATGTATGTGGATGGTGACCCATGAGGCGGGGTACGACCGAGTGAGGATTGATGCCATTGGGATCCTTGCTGAGCCAGGGAAGAAGGCCTCCATTACTCACGCGCGGGCGGTACGATTATGACATCTGTATGGGGGATAGCTAGGTCCCAATCGGTGGCCTTGCTGGGGATGGAAGCCATGGTGGTCACCATTGAAGCATGGACTGGATCGGGGTTACCAAGGACGACAATGGTGGGCTTACCTGATGCTGCTCTTACCCAAGCTAAAGAGAGATGCCGGGCAGCAGTATTGAGCGCGGGATTTAGTTGGCCCCCTCAGGTGCTGACGATCAACCTCACTCCTGCGAGTCTGCCGAAGGCGGGATCCCATTATGACCTGGGTATCGCTGCGGCAGTACTGGCGGCTGAAGGGGTGATTCACCCGTCAGTCTTGGAAGAGATTGTTCTCTTTGGGGAACTGGGACTGGATGGAAAGGTTCATCCTGTTCGTGGAGTGCTGCCGGCTTTGTTGGGAGTAAGACGTGTGGGGATCGAACGTGCGGTTGTGCCCGTTTCCCAGTTGAATGAAGCTCGATTGGTTGAAGGTCTCACCGTTCATGGAGTGAGGAATATCCAGGATCTCATTGAGGTTCTTAACGGGGAGTCTGGGGTGGATGCCATCGCGGAGGTGCCGGGCCCATCCGAGGTTTCGGCGTCTCCTGATCTCAAGGATGTTGTGGGTTTGTCTGAAGCCCGATTCGCTTTGGAGGTGGCTGCCGCTGGGCGACATCATTTGTACTTCCATGGTCCGCCAGGGGTGGGAAAGACTCTCTTGGCTTCATGTCTTCCATCGATTCTTCCTGATTTGAGTGTTCGGGAGGCGATGGAGGTTGCGGCCATCCATTCGCTAGTGGATCTGTCTATTGATTCTCTTCCAGTACGGCCTCCCTACTCAGCCCCTCACCATTCAGCGTCCTTGGCTTCCCTCATAGGCGGTGGAGCTCGGATTGCTCGTCCTGGTGCGGTCTCCCTTGCCCATCGAGGAGTTCTCTTCCTTGATGAGGCCCCCGAATTCTCAACTCAGGCCTTAGAGGCAATGCGTACTCCCTTGGAACTGGGGGAGATCATCCTTGGGCGTTGCGAACTTTCAGTGAAGTATCCAGCCCGTTTTCAACTTGTTTTAGCCGCGAATCCTTGTCCATGTGGCTTGGCGTCAACGCCGAGGAGTAAGTGTACGTGTACACCCATGGCGATCCGAAAATACGGGGCACGAGTCTCGGGGCCGATCCTGGATCGTATTGATATCCAATCGCGGATTCTTCCAGTCAGACAATGCTTGGCTGATAAGCAGTCCATGGATGTTGACAGTTCTCTCACAGTTGCTGAGCGTGTACAGGCCGCCAGGATTCGCCAGTCGGATCGTCTCCGAAATACTACATGGACCACGAATGCGGAATTGCCTGGGAGGTTTGTCCGCAAAGAACTTCCATTGCCCACAGGCATGGGGATGGTCGATTCGGCTGTGATCAACGGGAGTCTGTCCGCGCGTGGAGTGGACAAGGTACTCAAAGTTGCGTGGACGGTGGCTGACCTACTTGAAGCAGATCGTCCCAGTGGGGATCATCTAGCGCTGGCATTAGCTCTGAGACAGGGACAGGAGAATCCACAATGATAGATGAGAGAACAGCGAGGATGGGTTTGGCTGCCTGTCAGGATGGGGGAGACCCTGCCCTGATGAAGCTCATTGAGGAACAGGGCGCAGTGGAGGTCTGGGAACACCTGCGTTCAGGTCGGAGGCGAACAGCAATGGCTCAACGTGCCGCAGAGGTGAAACCGGAAGAGATTTCTCGCCACACCATAGCAATCGGTGCGCGATTCGTCATACCTGGTGATGAGGAATGGCCAGTAGGGCTGACGGATCTCTCCTGGTCTGAGCCAGTGGGTGGTAGAGGTGGGCAACCCTTGGGATTGTGGGTCAAAGGTCCAGCAAGAATCAGTGAACTCAGTCGAGGAATATCAATAGTCGGGTCACGAGCAAGCACAGCCTATGGTGACCATGTGACGGCTGACCTGGCTTCAGGGGTGGCTGAGAGCGGTTTTCCTGTGGTGTCTGGAGGCGCCTACGGGATTGATTCTGCTGCCCACAGGGGAGCATTGGCAGCACATGGACTAACAGTGGCTGTCATGGCTAGCGGCCTGGCGAATTACTACCCATCAGGCAACTCTGGGTTGATAACAGGTGTGGCAGAGAAGGGGGCTGTGGTCAGTGAGTACCCACCCTCCTGCCATCCGTCAAAATCAAGATTTCTTGTTCGTAATCGGCTGATAGCTGCCCTACCTAGGGCCACTGTCATTGTTGAAGGAGCTGTACGCAGTGGAGCACAGAACACGGTGAGTTGGGCTCTATCTCTAGGGCGGCAAGTACTGGCTGTACCTGGACCTGTTACCTCCGCTATGTCAGTTACCCCGCATCGACTTATCAGACGAGGTGAGGCCATACTGGTGAGTACTGCAGAGGAAATCCTTTCAGTACTCAATCCTGTTGATACAACCATCCCTGAGTATCACAGAGCCCAGGACACTCTCTTCGATAATCTTGCTGAGGACAAGAAACGAATCCATGAGGCTCTTCCCATGAATCGATCGGTTTCTGTAGACGAGTTGGCAATCCTTACAGGAGAGTCGGTGATCTCCCTGCTGGTCAGTCTGGCTCAACTCAAGCAGTTAGGGTTTGCTCGTGAATCCAAGCCAGGTATGTGGTCAGCTCTCAAAGAGAAATGAGGCATAGGTGGGACGACCCTCCCAGAAGGTTGCCAGGACCGGATCGGGCAGATCAAGACCGTGATAGGGATTGTTTCGGCCCTGGGTCAGGGCGAGATCCTTATCGACTATGGCCCGTCGAGTGAGGTCGATCAGTGTGAAGGTTGCCCGCTCGGAGATGGCTAGTGGCCTACCTTGACAGTACGAGATCTTGCCGATCCGAGCAGGGGTATGGGAGGTGCGTTTGGCTAAGGTGACCCAATCCATGAGACCGGTGTTAATCATGGTTTCGATGACAACTCCGAGAGCCCATTCGAGTCCAACCATTCCTGGTTTGGCCTGAGGGAAGGGTTTTTCCTTGTCGGAAGGGAGATGGGGGGCGTGGTCAGTACCAACAACATCAATAGTACCGTCGGCCAGGGCTAGGCGTAGTGCGTGCCTATCCTCATCGTTACGCAAAGGAGGATTGACTTTGAAGCGGGTGTCTAAGGAACCTACTAGTTCGCTACCCAACAGAAGATGATGTGGAGTTACTTCAGCTGTAACGGGTGCACCTTTCTCCTTTGCCCAGCGAACCACATCCACAGCCTCTGCTGTGGAGATATGACAGATGTGAAGATGGGTGCCAGTGTCCATAGCAAGTTGAACATCGCGAGCAATGATTGAAGCCTCGGCAACCCTATGCCAGGTCGTGTCCTCTTCCGCCAGGGGAGGAACCTCAACTCCATCGGGTACACACGCACAGGGTCCAGCAATGTTGTGATCTTGACTGTGTTGGGCAACGACTCCACCACTGTAGCCAACTCGCAACAGGGCTTCGCGCATGATGCTTGCATCCATCACGCAGAATCCATCATCCGAGAAAAAGTTGACGCCCTCATCGTTCATTGCTTCGATCTCACTCACCTCACGACCTTGCAGACCTCGGGTGATGGCACCCACTGGAATGACTTCGGCGTGAGCATCTGCGGCCAGGGTACGCAGGTTTCGTACCGCTGAAGCAGTGTCGGTTACAGGATCAGTGTTTGCCATGGCGAAGACTGCTGTGAATCCGCCTTTGGCGGCAGCAAGGGTACCACTGGAGATGGTCTCAGCCGGTTGGGGACTGGGCTCACGTAGATGGGTGTGAAGGTCAACCAACCCAGGCAAAGCCATCAGCCCACTAGCGTTTATTACCACCGGTTGGACCAATGAAGCTGTATCGACAAAGCGAGTAGCATGGATCCCAAGATCTGTACGTACCCCTGAAGCAAGGGATACGTCCTTGATGAGAATGTCGCTCATGTCATCCTTTCCCGAGTGGTCCTAGGATCACTCTAGTGTGAGAAATGACCACTGGGTTGAGATGGGTTATTTCTGGAAGGGGAGCCATTATGGAGAAAGTGATCTTGGGTCGCGATGATTTCACGGTTGAGATCTGGAGCCGTGGTGCCTGCGTGAATGATATCTGTATGCCAGATCGACATGGTCGCATTTCTTCAGTAGTTTTGGGGTATGCCACTGAGGAGGATCGAATCGCAAGCAGTGGCTATTTTGGGGAAATTGTGGGTCCCTTCGGGAATAGGATCGCTGCGGGTGGATACGAGATCGACGGGAGAAGGTACACCCCGGATCTGAACAACAATGGGGTCGCCACTCTCCATGGCGGATCCCATGGATTTAGTTATCAGGATTGGGAGGTGGCTCAGGTTGATGACCAGAGTCTAACCCTGAGTCTTAGTTGGTCTGATCCCAATGAGGGGTTTCCTGGTCCAATCCACGTGAAAGTGGCCTATGTCTTGGAAGGATGGTCACTCACCCATAAGGTCATCGCAACCACAGAGGTACCAACGGTCATCAGCATCGTCTCCCACCCGTACTTCAACCTATCTGGTGGTAGCGAGACTATTGATGGGCATCTACTTCAGGTTGGGGCCAGTCAGTACCTCCCTGTGAACAAGAACCTCATCCCATTGCCTGAAGCCCCAGTGGCGGTAGATGGAACCCCCTTCGATTTCCGCGGATCAAGACTTCTCGGCGAAGCGTTTGCAGAACCGGATCCTCAGGTGATTGCCACTGGTGGTATTGATCATGCTCTCATCCTTAATGGCAGTGGAATGAGGCAGGTAGCTCTTCTTCGTCACCAGGAATCGGGGCGGGAACTCATTTTCCACACGGATTATCCTGCTCTACAGATCTACACTGGTCACATGATGACCAACCCAAGGATCTCCCATCCCGAGGGGGCTGGAGGCAAAGGTACAGGTATCGCCTTGGAAACCGAGGAGTACCCTGATGCTCCCAGGCGACCAGATTTTCCATCAACTATCCTCAGGCCAGGTGAAGAGTACTGTCGTACGACCACCTGGGAGTTTCGCGTAGGCTAATTCTGGTACATACAAGAAGGAGATCACCATGCGTGTTCATATAGGTACAGACCATGCGGCATTCGAGATGAAGAACGCCATTGTTCAAGCCCTCACCAGTCGAGGGTACGAGGTGATCGATCATGGGGCAGATGCCTACGATTCTGATGATGATTACCCTGTGTATATCTTTCCGACAGCCGAAGCGGTCATAGAGGATCCAGGATCTTTGGGAATCGTCCTGGGTGGTTCGGGTAATGGCGAGGTCATTGCAGCCAACAAGGTACGGGGTGTACGCGCTGCACTCATACACTCCCATGATACGGCCCGCCTGGCCCGTAAGCACAATAATGCCAATGTCGCGTCAATCGGGGGAAGGATGCACTCCAAGGAGCAGATTATTGATCTTGTATTGGCCTTCCTCACAACAGAGTTTTCGGGGGCTTCCCGCCATATGCGTCGACTTGAACTCATCAAAGCCTATGAGGAATCTGTCATCATTTAAGGCAAATGTAAGTATCTACATACGGGAGACTTATCGACAAGTAGGTCATCTCAGCGTAATCTAGTTCTGTGAGTTCACTTCTGGCACCTCGTGTGTATGCCTGCCCCATGGCACAAGGTGTTGTCTTTCATCACGGGGCCCAGGTTGTTGATTGGACTCCTTTCGGCCATGAGCCAGTACTTTGGCTGAGCGACAAGACAGCTTTCGATTCTCATTCGCCGATTCGTGGAGGGATTCCGATTTGCTGGCCCTGGTTTGGTGCAGGCATCAACGGGGTCTCCTTCCCACTCCACGGCTTTGGCCGACTCAGTGAGTGGCGTTTGGTGAGTTCAACCGAGAACGAGGACACTGTTTCAGCGAGGTATATTCTCGTCAACGCTAGCCCAGATAAGTTCAATTACTCCTATTGCCTGACCTACGATGTGACCTTCGGTTTAGATTTCAGCGCAACCCTGAATGTACGCAACACGGGCGATACTCGCTTTGTCTTTGAAGAGTCCCTTCACACCTATCTCAGAGTTGGGGATGTGCGCCAAACTGTGATTAAGGGGCTTAATGGTGCGCCGTACCTTGATCGTGTGGCAGGGCATTTCACTGGCCCACACACCCAAAGTACGGACCTGATGATCACTGAAGAAACTGATCGTATCTTCCACACAACCGGGGATATCGTCATACAAGATCCCACCATGGATAGGGAGATCTTCCTCTCCCGCAAGGGTTCCCAGGACGTCATCGTATGGAATCCGTGGATAGAGAAGGCGAAGAGTCTCCCCGATATGAGTGACGACGGTTGGACCTCAATGATCTGCGTGGAAACCGCCAATGTGGGTGAACATGCGATCTCCCTAAGCCCTGGAAGAGACCATTCCATCAGTTTCAGTCTGAGGGTTGGCCCCCTTTAGTTCTTGGTACAAGAGTTCTTGTTCATAGTAACTCAGTTAGGCAAGAATGGCGAAGATGCTGCTAGAATATCTCTCCGGCAGGCCTCTGTAGCTCAGCGGTAGAGCATCCGCCTTGTAAGCGGAAGGTCATGGGTTCGACACCCATCGGAGGCTCAGGCGAAGTAATCGCCTCTGGGGCTATGGCGCAGTTGGTAGCGCGTCTCGTTCGCAATGAGAAGGCCAGGGGTTCGAATCCCCTTAGCTCCACCATAGGTTCGATGTTCGAACCCGTAGCCGGAGAAATGCCATCTTTCAGTTTCGAAAGAGTAGGCTGGATCTCCACAGATGATTGAGGTGAGAGCAGCGGGAGCTTGCTCTTGTTGCCGAGGCGATTGAACTCTGTGGACGAAAGCCGCAGGCTTGAGGAACACCAAAGAAGACAACCCATCGATAGCTTTGTAGTGACTTCGATTCTGGCGATTACTCCTTGTTGAATAGGCTTTTGTCAATCGCGAATTGCTCACCTCACGTGAAGACGCTAGGATGAATATATCCTAGCAAAGGTGAGCATTATGCTTGTGGACACTCAGAATTTAGTTTCAATCTCTGAAGCCAATCAGAATTTCTCTCGTGTGGCTCGGCTGGTTGATGAATGTGGGTCAGTGGTCATACTTCGTAATAACGTTCCTCGATATGTGCTCATCGATTTTGAAGATCTGCAGCAGGATGAGGGCTTTGTTGATTCAGAAGTGGCAAACCTTGGCAGTCAACTCATAACACGGTATCGTCCTGCTTTTGAGGCTCTTGCTCAGTGAAGTACCTCACAAAGCGACAGATACTCCTACTGCATTCTCAACTCCTTGTTTCTACTGGTGGTGCTCAGGGAATTCACGACGAAGGATTATTGGAGTCAGCTTTAGATTCGCCACGGGCAGGGTTCTCTCAGGAGGAGTTCTATCCGACCGTGGAGTCGAAAGCTGCTCGTCTGGCTTTTGGTTTAGTGAGCAACCATCCTTTTGTGGACGGCAATAAACGCATCGGCATACTTGCCATGCTTGTCACCCTGGAGGGTAACGGCATTGTGATTGATGCATCCAATGAGGATCTGATCGACCTTGGGATGCGTCTTGCTAGCGGAGAGGTGGATACTGATGGTGTTGCTTCATGGATCAATGATCACAAGTTCATGTAGCAACCAATTCTGTTTTCAGCATTGAGGCTGACGAAAACCGCATAGATTGTTTCACAGGCTGGAATCTTCGAGCCCATCTAAATCTTCTTTGACAAGCACTTTTGATACTTCAGAGAGTGTTCTAATAATGTCCCATTTCCTCCACCATATGCTTCTTAATTGCCACTCACCGTCTATTGGATAGTCCCGACTCTTCGAGTGGGCAGGGTACAATGTGGGGACATATCGGATGGTTGCGATATTATTTCATATGATACTATCTATATTTAAAAGGGGTAGCTACAGTGAGTTGGGATTTTAATGTCATAAAAACCAGTCTTGATGACTTTGTCGTGACGTCGTTTGAGGAATTCTGTAAAGCGAAGGGGTACACTGTATCGGTACATCCAGACATCGTACTAAAGAGGCATTCGGGGTTTTTGCCATTTAAAATTGAGGGGGATTTTCTTCCGGGGCTTAACGATAAGAGCTTCATTACTGGATTTGAGCTTTATAGCGATCTTTCCGAAACCGCTACAAAGACGCCGTCAAAAGGTATACTCAAAAGTCTATTTGGGGGAAAACCACAACCGGTTGCCTCTGCTCTAAATGAGGAAAAGCATGACTTAGTGCTTAATTGCAGCGGTTCTGACTTGTTAGAAATTTTCATGGCGCACTTGCTCGGTCTATATTTTGTGGAATCACAGGGGTGTGAATGTTATGACCCACAGGATGGCATTGAATACAAAGAACCCAAGCAGATAGAAAAAACAATAAATGATATTGTTGAAGAATTGAAAGTAAGGTTATCCAATGGAACTTTGAAGTTATATGATTTTGAAGAGTGGATATAATATAAATCAGTAGCGTGCTACCAAACGACCGGAACTAGGCGGCAGATACCACCCCGCCTCCAATCCTCACCCGACACCTGATGAAGAAATGTTATACTTTTCGTATGAGTACTGTCCAGGAAACCACGATTCGGGTGCCTACCGCATTACGAGATCAGATTCGAGCTCAAGCAGCAGCACGACATGTAAAGCAAGCAGATTTGCTGACAGCAGCGCTTCGTGAGCTTGAGCAGGCTGAATTCCTGAGAGCCGTAGCCCAAACCGCATGGGATGAAAGCAATCCCGAGGATCAGAGTTGGGATCGTGCGGATCTGTCGACTCCCATGGATATGTGGGAGCCCACGTCGTGAACCTTACTGCTGGCGATGTTTACTACGCAGATTTAGATCCAATTAAGGGTACGGAACAGCGCGGGACCCGACCAGTGATCGTCGTCTCAGTCGCGAATCTTGGACCCCGCGCCATTGTCGTACCCATGACAACAACGCTTCGTGCTTGGGCGACTAGAATCCCGGTCACCCTTCACGGAATTCGAGCGGAAGCACTGTGCGAGCAGGTGCGCTCAATCGACATCGTACGCCTGAATGAGGAACTCTATGGTCGCATCAACCCCGAAACTCTCGTTGAAATCCAGGAGATCATTGCCCGCCTCATCGGCGTCTATACAGCGTCAGGCCCATTATTGACCTAATAACTGATCAAGGAATCCCAGCCTTCCTCAACTCCATATCACCCACTGATTTTCGGGTCGTGCCCTGAATAAGGAAGTGCTGGCCAACTGGCCCCCACTGCCGTTTCTGCCCCATCCCCTACACCAAGAGATCTTTCAGAATCATGTCCGGGTTACCCACCATCTGGTTGATGATGCTCATCACTACTGTATGGCGTTCTTCGATCTGCTCCCTCGTATAGAGCGCATTCCAAGCGTCATAAAACACGTTGTAACTTCCAGTCTCATTCATATCTTCTATCTGCATGAATAAGGGAATGGGTGAGTAGTCGCGAGGGGACTCGTAAATACGAAAAGGTGTCTTGAATAAATCCTTCAAAATCCCAATCTCGCTTCGAAAGGAAATGGAGATCGTATCTGATGGATCACTGCTCGACGAGTAATCTGGCGTTCCCAGAAGTCCTCGGGCTCTCTTCTTGGCATTGACGATGTTGTCTTTTACTGATCTTTTCCAATCTAGATACATAGTGAGAGGCTGTCCGTGAGTGAACATACCGATTGTGAGAGACTCTGATGTTTTGGGGGTTCTCCCTGTCGCCAATCCATCAAGGGTGATCCTTTCGGAGTTGCCGTTGCGCTGGCCAATGAAAATCGCGTTTCCGAGTTCGAACAATTTCGATGGTCGGATATTTAGTCCGACACTTCTTCCTAAGTTTTCACATACCTTCTTGATTCTGGCAGTGCCTTCTCTGGTCATCATGAATTCTGTTCGAGTTGATGAACAGTCAATGGGGTCGATGTGATCAACTCGTTCAGTTCCCCTAACTTTCGGGTTTCTCGCATAGTCAATGAACGACGTTCGTACTCCCTCGTAGTTCTTGGTTCCCTTCTTCAAATGCTCGTATACATCCATCACATAAACGAGAAATGCCACACTCCCCACAGCGTCATTCCGCATGTGATGTTCCCGAATGATAAGCCCACCGCGCCCATCAGAAAGACGAAAAATATCAATTTCTTTACATATATCTTGATCTATGAAACTACCGAAAGGTTTTCTCTTCTCCGAGTCGCAGTACTGCCTCATGCTCTCCTCGCTATCGAAAGACAGCACAGGGGTGTTCAGAGGTTCAAATCGTGCCGCATATTGACTGAGTGACTCTCCCTCTTGCGTGAACACGATTCTCATACCGTCGTTGTTCTTTATCACCGTGTTAATCGCTTCCCTGAACAAATCAACATCAGTTGAGTCATCAATGACCAATGCGCCAGCGATATTATTGATTCCTGTGCGTGGAGAAGCTTTTTCCTGTTTGACGAACTCCCATTGGCTTGGAGTCAGAGGCACTATCTCGGAGTCTTGCCAGGGATCATCCCCACGCTTCCTACTCTCCTGATCGAGTTTCCTTCTTTGCATATCGAATCCAGTGCGAGCAATGAAATGCTTCATCGCTGATGAGACCCCCATGGGTGTTCCTCCTAAAAATCACTCCAGATGAATCTCGAGTCTTGGTGATATGGTACGCAAATGCGATCTTCCCAGAGGGAAACTATCATGCCGAACACTAGTGCGCAAATGCGCATTTTTGGTTTGCCGGCTGTTCAATCAACTCACTCCATGTGTCTCTCAAGTACATAACCAGCATGTTGACCATCGATGTTGGTAGAGGGATCCTCGGCTGCTTTCCCATCTGTGTACTGTTCTTTCGCCCGAGTGATGCAGGTTCCGAACTGGAATGCCTCGCATCCGGGGTAGTACGCATTTTCATATTCCCATCCTTGTTGGGAATTGAGAGCGTTAGGGGGTGGCAAATGCGTACCAGGACACCAGGGATGAGGGATTGGCTTCCCTTGATGATTTGACTATGCGCCCTGCTGGATTGGATCCACCACCACCTATAGACATGCGTCAATTGCGTCTGGAGATTCAAAGAATCAGAGCGCAGAAACGACTATCCATCAATGATTTGATGATGAGGAGTGGATTATCTCGAACTGCCATAATCGATATGTTGAACGGTCGTGGGCGTGTTTCATGTGGAAGGATTGACTCATGGTGGGCCTTGGCGTGGGCCCTTGGAGTGCCCTTTGGCGAACTGCTCTCGATCTTAGATACTTCATGTGATGAACAAGGTCCAATCACCCACGAGGAATGATCTCGATCATTCGTGAACAGTCACCCATCGTAGTGGTCTTTCATCGCGCCACCACTTTTGAATAGTATCCTTATTGTGTGAGTCGATTTGGGTCAAAGAAGTGGCATCTTCCTCTCGCGTGGCTTCTTGCCATTGCTGTGATCGTGGGTGTGGTTATTGCTCTCGGTGGGTTCAATGAAAGAGATGATCAACAGGTTGAGGTACCGGTGGGGGAGTGGGTCTCTCTGAACAACATCGATATCCGGGTTCTGAAGGCTGAGGGGACCAAAGACGAGGATCGATTCAATGTTGTTATTTATGCCGAGGTGATCAATACCGCATCCATGCCTCTGAGCGACTTCCAGGTTTCGAGGGGCCTCATTCTTGGCTATTACACCAATGAGGATTTCCTGATTAAAGATGTGACTGTTGAGAAGACTCTAGACAACGGCGAGAAATCACCAGGGAGAATCTTTCCCCCCTTCGACGGTGTCGAAGTTCCAGTGGTTATGGAAGTGAGCATTGTCGAGGATATTGATCTAGATCGCCCTCTTCGAGTCGGTCTCTTTCCTGTTCATCTCATTGACAATAATGTTCTGGGCCTATCGGATCACAAAACTTGGTACTATGATCCTGGGCAACCGAAATACTGGACTGTTGATGTATCCATAGAACTTCACTGAAGGGTTCCTCGAAGGACCGCCTCATGGTCATCGGTGAAGGTGTAGGTTGTCCTTTGGTCTCCAAGGTCTATATGTGGATCCATGAGCGCAATCCTGACTCCTTGGATCTCGGCAATTGCTGACTGGGGAATCTCGAAGAGTTCGGCAACGCGACCTTCGAGAATGGGAGAATCATTCTCGTCGGTGGTTTGACATGAAGACACAGTTCCGGCCTTCTCATGGTCCAGAAAGATGGAAGATCTTGTGGCCGACCACTCGCGGCCATCCCCAACAAGACTCACAATGCATTGGTAGGGCAGATCACCGCTCACAGAGAAACTCGCCGTCACGACGACGAAAACCGCACCATCCATGGGTTTGGCTGGAGTACCCCTAGACTGGGGAATCTCATGAAAAATCTTCATGGATTCGATACTCATGGTGGTTTGAGGGAGAATCCAAGGGGTACCCTGCTTGATCCATGGGGCTCTCTCGCTCTCCCAAGCATCGCTGAATCCGACCACAATGAAGACCCAGGAGACAGCGATCGCGAAAGCTGTGATCCATCCAAGAAGGATTTGGCGTTGAGTCATCTCACCACCGCCTTAATGAGAGTTTCATCGGTATAGACAACATCGTCTATCGTGAGATCTGCGGGAAGAGGCATCTTGCCGATCTCCCATCGAGAGGCCATATATTGTCTTCTTGTTGTCGTCACAAAGAAAGAGGGGAGGTCTTCGCTGGGAATCTCAAAGGCGAAATCCTGGGAGGCCGAAAATCCTGGCGCACATCGAAGAGAACCAGCAGAAGAGTCCCATGGTTGATAGATGGAGTCACCTACACGCCCTTCAATGCTGATTCCTGTCGTCAATTCGCAACCAAGAGTGACGTTCACGATGACAAAGACCCCATGGGATGGAATTGGGTCATCCCAAGTCTTCCCGTCGATCATTCCCTCAATGCTGCGCCCAATCCTCATGTCAGTAATCGTCACATTCATGGTGTCAACCTGTGTGGTCACACCTGGGGTAATGGTGACGAAGTGCTCATCCCCAGGGGGTTTCACTGTGTAGATTCCCGCGGCCAGACCCACAATGAGAATCATGGAGATCAGGGGCTTCCATGTGATCCTAGTGTGCGGAGAAAGGATAGTATACGGAGAAAGGGCCCTCGCACTCTCGATTTGTCGAAGTCTGACGAACGCTGTGGCCAAGATGACTGCCTGCAAAGCTGGGGTGAACAACTGAGAAAAGATTTCGGCAATGGGGGAGGTGAGAAACATGTTCTGCGTTGTTGAGGGGCCAAGAAGAAGGGCGATGAGGTATTCCAGCCATTCTCCGGCCTGCTCGATGACTGCGAAAGAGATCACCAAGGCAGCCAGGAAGGGCGCGCCCGATTTCAGGACAGCGCTCAACATGTGAAGGAAACAAAGAAGACTTTCCGCTAACTCTTGTAGTGCAGTCAAAGCAACTTTGGGAAGCGATAACTTTGCTGATGATTTCACGGGGATCTTGGCGATGAGTCTCATCCACACACTTTCCACGCTATGGAATTGCATACCCCCAATCAGCGCAACCACCACCAGCCAGAGAATCGGTTGAGAGAGCGCGTACCAGAAAATAGGCCACAGATTCTCCATGAACCAATTCCAGGCAACCCGAAGATACACGGGAAAGTCGAATTGGAAGATGCTGCCGATGCGCTCCAGAAGTGCATCTGACCACCCAACGAAGGTGCGCGTTTTCACCCAGGTGGTGATCTTGCCGAAGAGCCGAAAGACTGAGAATAAGACGAGGAAGACAGCGGAACTTGAGAACAATGCACTGGTCAAGGAGATGGTTAGAGATTCCCGCTTCTCAGAGATGTACTTCAAAACCCTGGCGAGAACCCACATGACAATAAAGGCTCCAGCGCAGAGGATCAGTGTCAGTGATGATGCCGTAGGGTCAACGAGCCCAAGAAAACTAGATTCCGAGGTGGTTCCGGTCATGGTCGCAGCAGCGAACATTGTCGTCCTAGCGAAACCCTCAAAGAATCCAAAGGCAGAGTATGCCAACATGAACGGAACTAATAAGGTGGAAATCAGAGGAGACAGGCTCAGATGATCGAGTTTGGGGGCATCAATGACTACCTGGGCTTCTTCGATGGACATCCGGTAGGCCGCCAAGGTGACAGTCAGGATCACCAGGCATCCACCCGCCATTAAGGGGATGACAACCCAGGCCAGACGGGGTGCGATCAGGCCCGCAAGAGCGGCAGTGACATAGTAGGCCAGCCAGGCAAAGACAAAGAGCAGCAGGATTTGGGCGCCCTTGCGGCGAAGGGTACGCCCTATCGTCGTCCAAAGGATGGCGAACTCGCCACCGATCTCCCGAACAAGACTCACGGTCGGATTCTAGCAGTTTAGCCTGAGGACTCACACCAAGACCCCGGGCAACCTCAGAAATCGACTTACCCGTCGTAATCACCATCTGCACAGCCTCAGCCCTAAACTGAGGCGAATACCGTCGAGACGAACCCGAACGACCAGTAGTACTCGTAGACATGAACACTATTCTTCCTATCTGATCACTGTCTACAAAAAGTATGACACCTCAGTATGAAACGTGCGATCACCTGGATTCGTCATCAGGTTACCAGTGAGACTCTCACCGTGATCGAGTGTGCAGGCTCTTACGGAGCCACACTCGCGTCTCTACTCACCAGTGAGGGATTCACTGTCGTAGAATCGCACCCTACCCCAGCACGAATGAGAGCAGGCCGTGGCAAGTCCGACCCTGTTGATGCTGGGTTGATCGCCAGATCCGTTTTAGGTGTGGACACCACAATGCTACGCAATCCCCGTCAGGATAACGGACATCGAGGCGCCTCACATACCTTCGCCCGCCACACCTCTTCCGGGATCGGATAGATTTCCAATCCATATCTTTTGAGGATTTCATATGAGGCAGCAGATCCACTGAAGAACCACTGATCTTCATATAGCAAGGCAGTTAACGACCATGAGAGGTCATCGGGCCATATTCCGATCGGAAAGCGTCGCCACTCACTGCGGTTCAGCTCCGAAACCCAATCAATGCTTGAGCATGGATATATCTCAGCTTGAGTCATTTCGAAAAAGTACGATAAGTCATCACTCTTGGGTAGAGGAGCTATGGAAATGGGTGGTTTTTCATTATAGATACGCGATAGTGCCACGTAGAATACTGATGATCCAACGCTCATGACAGAGAGGGCTTCAACAAGTGCTTGTGCTGACGTAGAATCGGCGAACCCTTCCGGAAAAAACAACTCAGGAATTCCCATCGCTTCCACTGTAGAACGAATATGAATTGTGGATTTACTATCAATGATAGAATCCCAACGAATGTACTCTCCCGCAGGGTCTTCAATCGGCATCAAGACTCTGGCAACGACCTCTGCTTTTGACATGATCCAACAGTTGTATGCGGAGCACTCCTCTAAAAAAGGGATTTTAGCCACTGTCATTCCGTTTCTAACCTGTACCAAGTCCCGTTTGAGAGGTTACTGATCCCGATGACCTGAACTCGTTTATAATAGATTCTAGAATTATGAGTTCAGCGAACAGATCTTCGTCCATCGGATAGTCGGGTTCTTGACGACCACGGAAGCCTGGAATGTTAAACCCGATACTTGGGTCAGCAAAAAGCTCTTCACTCAATTCCTCGCCAGTGGCTGGACACTTCTGTAAAACCTCCCTCAATTGGCTCTCATGAATCGTTGAAGACAAAAGGGCTGTTGGCGTCGTTTCCCACCCATCGACTATGGCAGGATCAGGATCCCATACTTCCAGTCCGTAGCTTCTTGCACATTCGGCCCATACTAAGCCTGCCTTCAAGATCCTGGCCTTTTCTTCCTTCTCATACTCGGAATCTCTTGAATCATAGGTTATGATATATCCTGTTTTGTCTATACATTCTGCAAACTCAGTCGAGTAATCAACCCCATCTATCATTAATAAATTGGAGTCGAAGAAAGCTTCCTCTCGAAGATCCTCGCTAGGATACACAGACTCCGAAAAGCGTATATCAAGCATTTTTGCAATGCTTTGCCTCATCTTCCCTTCATCGCCAGGGCGGTCACTGGATGAGAGAGAAACCGTTTCACATCCACCAGAATGACATAGAAAGTAAAACTGCGAACCATCAAACACTATGCCCCGCTCAGGGCCAAACCCTTCTAGATGTAGTGGGATATCTCTCGAAATCGCGCACTCACTAAAAATACTCAAGGAGTCCTCGCTCTGCCGTGAATCAGTAAGCGAAGGCACATCATCTCTTGTAACAGATGAGCAACTGGAACAAAGCATCAATAGAACTACTGCAGTGGAAAAAAAGGACCGTCCCATAGAAGACCTCCTAACCTTTGCTTATTAAGTAAAATACCCAAGCACCGCACCCCAGGAGACCGTATTGGATAAATGCCCTGGAGATACCCCTGGATCAAGTATCGAGTACATTATATCTACTACAATAACAACTGGGGTTTCCGGTACGTGAATACTGAATTGAAATCCAGTTTCGGAATGTGAGCCATTGCACCTATCCGTATCAGTGATGCAATCAATCTCATCCACTATCTGATCTGGAACCTCGTCTTCACCATAGTCAAAAAATCTAATCGCAAGATAGGAAGGTACACTAGGGTCTAGGATACTAATACTTATACTGTCTTTATATTCCAGCTTGGAGAGATCGTTGACTGTCATGTGCTCTCCAGGATAGGTTCGGAGAACATTCCCACTGACACCATCGAACCACTCTGAAGACAATAAGGTCAGCATCGTATCATCAATCGCCACAGTAGGTGGCAGTTTTGGGGAATCGCCTACTTCAACCATTTGTACGCTTGTTGTCGTGTGGGATGCTCTCTCTTGAAAACCTGAGCATCCCACCAGCAAACAAACTAGACCACAGACGACGGTCGCAGTCGCAAAAAAGATTTTTTACTAGTACTTGCATGTTAATGTCGCAATATGCTGGGTGTTTCCTGAGTAGGTTTCACCATTCTCTACTGATCGGTGTTGAGATTGACCGAGATAGCTGTTCTTGCCTGATTCACCTTTGCAGTACCAATGAGGTGCAGCGTCGGCAGTACTTAGCTTATAAGTACTTGTTTTGGTGTCCTCCGCCTTCCATTGCCAACCCCACCACCGCTCAATATAGAGCGCACTATATGTCCTAAGAGACGTGGGAACAGTACGACATGAAGTTGAAGCGTGAACAGAAATATTCCACCGATATTGTGAGTGCGTCGAATTATGTACATAGTGAGTTACACCTTGACAGCGGTTTGGTGATGGCGTCACGCAGACACCCAAGAAACAGGTTGTCGCCGCTTCCGCTTTCGATGCGGTTGTGTTTATTCCAACAACAACCAACCCTACCGCGAGTGAGAAAAATAGTATATATTTAACGATTTTCATGCTTGAAAAAACCTCCCTACTACGGACCGCAATGTCTCGCAGATTATTGATGAAAAATGCTAACACATATCTTACGGCAATGGCTATTTTCACGAAAGGCGTGTTTTAATCCAGTAGCGACTTATTAACTCAGTTATGCTCTCGGCATCTGGCTCATTGAGAACAAGTCTCCGATTCGAGTGCAATTCAGAATCCACTCACCAGGCGAAAGATAGCACTAGATTCTCCCTCCATTTGATAGTCTACCCACCTTGCTCGTCCCAGTACTCATTACCGAGGAAAGTAATGACCTGATATGGTTAAACGATAAGGAAAACATAAATCCGAGACTAGCATTACTTGCTGGGTTGAAACCCAACCCAATGTAGGCTTCGATTATCCAGGGTTCCGGGGTGAACTTGACGACTTCCTTTGGGGTACTGATCCTGAATCTCAGGAAACCGTTGCTAGGCTCATAATTCTAACGGGTATTCTCGAAGAGTTAGCGAAGGAGTATCACAGTGGCTAGCTTTGTACCTCCCTCAGTAAATCCACAGGTTTTCTATGACCAGGAAGGTAATGTTATTGACTACGGGTCTCGCTGGGTTGGAGAGTGCCCTCCTCCTGTGTCTCATGGTATGGTCAATCATCCAGAAAGGTTCGCCCCACTCACTAATATCGCTAATGCCCTCATAGATTTCTTGGCATCTACTTATGAAGTGTGTGTTGATGATGTAAGTAGTGAAGAGGATTCTTCACAAGGTTTGGATCAACCACAATCTGTTCGTGTATGTCGGATGATTCCGCTGCGCACCAACGAAGCTCCATTGACTATTGTTGTGACGAGCTTTCCCTCAGTTGAGATCAAGGCAGGTCTCTTCTTCGAAGCCGTTTTCCCTCCATGTGGATGTGACGCATGCGATGAAGAGTGGTTAGTGAACGCTAACCTGCTGGAAAAAACGGTCTTTAGTGTTGTCAACGGTCAACTCTCGGAGAGGATATCGAAAGGGCATGCCCTCGTTTCTTTCACAGATCCCGAAATGTCATCAACAAGGGTGTTACTAAAGGACCTGAGAAAAACGTCAAAAGATCTCAAACGAATTCGCTTAGTCCTTGATTCCCTGGATTCGGGGTGGCATGAGTGGCAGCCACGATCCTAACGTGCAGATTCTGGATTCTGTGTCGCATAACAACGAAGAATGTCTCCATGGAAATCTGTTACTTCTACTGGCGTTCGGGCATCGCTACTCCTTGGCTACCCCACTGCTGATGGACACACTCCAGATGCAGTCAAAGCGTGTTGTTGGGATGCGTGTGGAATGAAAGGTACCGATCATGGTCGATTATAAACGGAACTGTTCGAAGCCTTGACCCGAAAGGCACAGGCCAGACGAAATGGATGCAACGCAAGAAACCAGCACTCAACGCTTTCGATATCACCTTCCCGGACCGGATGCCGGCCGCAGAGGAACGCTAATGAAAACCGCCACTTACACCGTTAATCCGAAAGTCCCCAGCTTTCAACGAGCGAAAACGGCTCCAAATTCGAGGAGCGTCGACAGACCCCCTTTTCTTTCGTTTTCTGTTATGGTGCATACATGTCGACCACAAATTACATTAATGCTTTCATTGCTGTTGCTGAGGATTGCCCTGTTTCCTCATCTGAAATTCCACCCTCGAAACAGCCTCCCAGCGCAGCGCAGATTGCATTCGAAATGTTGAATGATCATCCTTATGAATTCACATCTGATGATGTTTTATATGCTGCTCAAGGAGAACCAAAGGGGATGTCAAGAGAGCTCTTTTTTTCCAGGCCTCAACCCTGTTTTCGCTCTTCACCATTGACCAAGAGATATGGCTGGGGTATACACTCCAATGCTGAGGGAAAGATTGCCCTTGTAAATCTCGGCTCAGACGAATATGAGAAATTTGAGAAGGACACAGGACTTAGGCAACTTAAGGGTATGAGGTCTAAGAGGGCCTAGGTTCCCGACTCCAATGCCTCACAGTCTTTGGCATTCCCCAGGGAGAAAATTGTGATGTGGGGTTTCTCTGAAATTCATTGAGGTCAATCATGTATGTATCCTCAGCGCTGAGTGAACACTGCTCGATAATCTGTGCCGTGCGAGCATCATCGGTCGCATCATCGCCAACGGCAGGTGGTGGTGTCCAACATCCACTCGGCACCTTGTTGATTGGTGTACAACCCCAGACAGTGCAAGTACTAAAACTAAGCACCATGCAAGTTATCTCATGATGACTTTTCCTATGCTGCGAGTCTGATGTGGTGACAAACTCACGCTCGTACGCGATCAAAACGGTCAAGAACGAGATCCTGTCCACGAATACTGGCCCACGATCCCTGATAGCTCAAGACAGCTACCCCTGCGGTGGGGAAGTGCTCAGATACTTGACTGGTCAAAGTTGAGGGTCGAGCGAGGATGAAAACCAGATCCCCAACCGTGGGTTGATGGTTCACGATTGCCAGAGTGGACACAGTGTCATCGAGGAGGGTCATTTCGCTGATCAGGGCGTCAACCCAGGTGTCATAGAAGGAGCGACGGACGTCAATCTCCTTAGCTTGGGCTCCACCCAAGTGGGCCTGCTCCCATGTCTCCTGGGTGCGTTTAGCTGCCGAACACCACACCAGGTCGATAGGGTACGACGAAATCAGATTCCCAGCAGCATGGGCATCTAGGCGACCCAGGTCAGTGAGGGGGCGATCAAAATCTGGGGCACCTGTACTCCAATCCGATTTGGCATGGCGCAGGATAATCAGAGTTTTGGTACTTGTGTCCACGAGTCCAGCCTAGTTGATTTTCTTAGCTGTCATGGGCTGTACGTCGAAGGGAGGCTAGACGGATGATCAGTCTCTCCAAGGCATAATCGGGATCCTGGGCTGCACCCTTGACCTGGGCATCAGCTTGGCTGACTGCCCTAATCGCGCCAGCGACAGCCTTCGGAGACCAGGCACGAGCTACAGGTACAAAGGATTTGAGTCTCCACTGGGGGATACCGATGTCCTCGGCCCTGGGTTGACGTTTGGTTGCTGCGAGCGTGAGGTAGATCCCAATCTGTCGAAGGGAGCTCGCCAGAGCCGAGGTGATCCTAGTGTGGGCTACACCAGTGGCCAGGGCCCAGCGGAGCTTAACGATGGCATCACCAACGCGTCCAGCCATCACATCATCACTGACAGCATAGGGAGTCACAGTTGCGAGGCCCCCAAAGTACTTGGTTACAACCGATACCGAGATGACCTCATCCGTCTCGGAGTCGGCCAAGATCTGGGATACGGCAGCCGCAAGACTACGGGTGTCCTGACCCACGGACTCTATGAGAGCCTGGGGTGCATCTGGGGCAATCTTGCGTTGGCGACTCTTCACTTCATCCATCACGAAACCTGGTAGATCCTTGGGTTTGAGCAGTGGATGGGGAAGTACGGTAGCGGCCAAGGATGACAGCTTATCCAAGATGGCTTTGCCTTGATTGCCTCCAGCGTGACTGACAATGAGGGCCAAGTGGTCTGGTACATCCCGCGCCAGGGTCAGTAACTGCTGCTCTATGTCTTTGGGTGTGTAGTGAGCCTCGGTGATACAGGCGATGGTGGCTGAAGAGAAGAGGTCCGTACCACTCATCTGCTCTAGGTCGGTGGGAGTCAGATCAGCCGCAATGGCCGAAGCCACTCGCGCTTCAGGGGTCTGAGCCTTGGCCTGGGCAATCCGGCGAGAAACCTCGCGTTCAGCAAGATAGGCCTCTGGCCCAGTAATGAGGGTTAGATGCCCAAAGAAACTCGCCACAGTCCAAGTATGCCGTACTCCCTGGACATATCTGCGACTCTATCCAAGGTCGGAGCGATTCAGAAAGCGGGGTTGAAGATAGGGGTTCGTCGCCCGCTCCTTGACCATGGTTGACTCTGGGCCATGACCAGGAAAGATCGCCATTTGATCAGGGAATGCCAAGACTGGGCCTCGCAGGGACTCCAGCATTGCCTCCATATCGCCATCTTGCATATCGGTACGCCCGATAGAACCTGCAAATAGAACATCGCCAGTGAACGCGAACTTCCCCTTATTGTCGGCAACGGTGTAGATCACCGAGCCCCGGGTATGACCAGGTGCGTGAATGACGTTGATCTCCATTCCAGCCATAGTCAGCTTCTGTCCATCTGAAACATACTCGATTTGAGGTGGAATGGGCAGCCCTTGTGGAAGCATCATCGACAACCATGCGGAAGCACCATCCCAGAGACCCTTCTCGGGAGAAAACAATAATGGTTCGTCGTCCGGGTGAATCCATACTGGAACTGAGTAATGTGTGGCCAATGGTGCTGCTTCGGCAATATGGTCCACGTGTCCATGGGTGGCCAGGATCCCAACTGGGGTCAACTCACTTCCATCAATCACAGCGATGGCAGTCTCGCAAGAATCCATCCCAGGATCAATGATTATGCATTCCTGCCCATCACCAAGAGTCATGATATAGCAATTTGCTTGGAATTCCCCAGACTCGAAACACTTCAACATCATGGGACCAGACTATCTCGAATGACCAGGTACTTTGATCATTAGTCTCAGTTCAGGTTCGCCAGTTCATGCCCTCAGGGGCTACACTATTCGGTGCCCCTATAGCTCAGTGGTAGAGCTCCGGACTTTTAATCCGTAGGTCGCGGGTTCGAGCCCCGCTGGGGGTACCGCTATGCAGGTCAAGAGCAGAGAACGCTTGCGTTCTCTGCCGAGGCCAAGGGCGTGGTTGACGAACGGGTTCAATATGAACCCGTGAGGAAGTATCACTACGTCCAATCTCTTCTTTGACTTCGGAAGAATGAGCGGGCTCCCTTTTCTCTCAGTCTGTGTTGAGGTATTCACTACGCTCAACCCCTGCCGGAAACTTCACAAGAATGAGTGAAAGGTGTTCCACCTGAGAAGAGATGGAACACCCTGTACCCATATTTTCAGTTAGCTAAGCAGGTAATCATTGCTGAAAGCAAGGGAAGCATCGGTACCTTCTGGGATAAGCCCCACGGCAGTCATAGCCTCAGCCATACGCGTCCACTGTCCAGGATTCAACTCGGGGGATACCTTCCCTGCATCATCGACGAAGAGGGCAGCCGTAGCCGGAAGTACCACCCGAGCAGCATCAACAGTTTCTCCACGGAAGCTGGGGATATAGTCTGCAGCAATCGTGAGGGTACCCTCAGTGTCATCAATGGCGGCTCTCATCCCAGCCTTCATGCCAGCGATGACATGACCGACGATTTTGGGATTGGCTTCAGCATAAGCACGGGTGGTCGCTAGACAGATCGACACCAGTGGTACCTCAGGATCAATCACAGTGACAGGGAATCCAGCAGTCTGGAAATTGATGACATCGGAGTTCGCGAAGCCCACAACAGCATCGACCTGTCCGGTGGTTAGAGCAACCTGATGAGTGTACCCAATCTCGACGATCTCGACATCCTCCTCGGTTAGCCCTGCCTCATTGAGAGCAATCAACAAGGCGTACCAATTCTCACCAAAACGACCAGGAAGCCCAATAGAGTGTCCACGCAAATCAGCGACAGAAGCAATATCGGAACCCTCAGGAACAATGAAACGTACAGGGTACTGCCCGTAATAGGAGGCCACAGCTACAAGGTCGATTCCTTGGGTACGAGCCTCAAGGATCTCGTCTCCACCAGCAACGACGAAGTCTTCATCACCAGCAGCTAAGGCAGTGAAGAGACCTTCGCCAGCACCATGGTGGCGCAAGGTTACCTCAACATTATCGATATGTTCGTAGTCTCCTGTGAATCCGTTTTTTTCCGCAATATAGAAGGGAGCAAATTGGATATTGGGGATGAACGTCAAGCCCACAGTTGTCGAGGTGGCCTGGGGTACTTCTGGTGTGGGCTGATCCACTGGCTCAGTACATCCGACCAAGCTCAGGCACAGTGTCGCAGCCAGAACAAGGCCAAGACGGCGGATAAGGGCGGTTTTCATCGTGAATCTCCTTCTGATAAGGGTTTTGTTAAGTCAGACCACCGACGTTCGATGATCGAGACGATTGTGTAGAGGGTTGTGGCGATGAGCACCAAGATGATGATGATGCTAAAAGTACGAGCGATGTTGAAAGCGGAAACCTGAACAGTTAACAGGCTTCCCAAACCAAGATCTCGGGCCCCAATGACCATCTCTCCGACGACAGCGCCTGTCACAGACAAAGTGAAGCCGTTTCGTACCCCGGACAGAATATTCGGCAAAGCCAGGGGGATTTCAATGTTGAACAGGGTGGCGAGGGACCCTGCACCATCAACCTGGGCAGCACTCAAAACCTCAGGATCGATATGGCGAAAGCCCACTACAGAACTCACCAGGATGGGGAAGAAGACCATCAGAGCACACAGGACTACCTTTCCGCTCATACCGTACCCCACCCATAGGGCGAGCAGTGGGGCTAGGGCAATGGCAGGGATAGCTTGGGTGGCCCCAAGAAAAGGCAGGGTGGCCGCAGAGGCGATCCGTGAACGATAGATCACAACGGCGAGGGGTACAGCAATAAGAAACCCAACGAGAGCGCCGGTCAAGGCTTCACTTAGGGTCACCCACATGTACCCCCACAGGTCGCGGTAGACAAACAACCCATCCCATAGTTCCTGGGCCACAGCCATCGGGGAGGGCAGGAGATATTTCGGGATTCCTCCTGGCGTGGTCGCGAGTACCCAACCAGCTAGAAGGATTACCCCCAGGCACATGGGCGCGAGGAAGACCAGCCATGGGTTGGTGCGTTTGGTGCGTACAGAGCGCCTGGCCATCGTCCCTCCTTCGATCTCGAAGCTGATATGAACCGATGCCAGGAGATGGGAGAGTACGCAGGCAATGCCGAAAATGCGGCAGCAGCCGTACCCATTCCTCCCATCCAGACTTTAACTGTCGGTTCTGGAATCTCACCAGATCGGCCTATGTGCTGTGTACACAAGGTTCGCGGACTTAAGACGCGTGTCTATCACCGCCGGCTCGGAATTTCACCGACCCCGGAATTGGTATTGACCCTTATCTTACCTCACCAAATCGAAGCCAGTACACAGGCGGGCGGAGTTGTGATTCTGTGAAAAGTTGTACCACAAGCGAATAACCACTCTTTCAATAAAATGTTATCGTTTTCTGTTGAATAGTTGAAGAATTTATGTGAAAACATAGACAACTCTTGCTTCTTGCGCAGGATGGTCAATTCTTGGATACCAGGCACGGAGAATCTATGTCTGACTGTTAGTCAAAGACGACGGTACGTACTCCATCAAGCAACACTCGGTGTTGGGCGAACATCTTGACGGCGTGAGCCAGGGTTGTGGACTCGATATCTTTGCCAATTTCTACGAGATCTTCGACAGATTTCGAGTGATCCACGCGTACCACTGATTGTTCGATGATGGGACCCTCGTCGAGGTCAGGGGTGACGAAGTGGGCTGTTGCGCCAATCAATTTCACTCCGCGAGCGTGGGCTCGACGATAGGGATTTGCGCCCTTGAAACCGGGAAGGAAGGAGTGATGGATGTTGATTGCCCTTGTCGAAAGGAATTCACACAGTTCGGGAGAAAGGATCTGCATATAGCGAGCAAGGACCACCAGTTCAATGTCATGGTCCACAACCACACGACGAATGAGGTCCTCGAACTCTGCCTTGTTCTCCTGGATGACATAGCGATGTTCAAAGTGAGTGCCATAGAAATGGGCCAAGGGTTCAAGGTCTGCGTGATTGGAGAGGATAACCGGCACAGTGATAGGCAGTGCTCCGGTACGTACCTGGGAAAGAAGGGTGTTCAGGCAGTGTCCAGCAGTGGAGACCAAAATGAGTGTCCGCAAGGCCCGGCCTACTTCGTCGGCACTCACTATCCCTGAGAACTGATTGGCAATAGTGGCGAGGGTCTGGGCCCATTGTTCAGCGTTAAGCGCAGATTCGACCTGTACTCTCATGAAGAAAGTACCTGTGTCGGGTGAGGAATACTGTTGAAGCTCGGTGATATTGCCATTCATCTCAACGATGACACCAGTGATGGCATGGACGATCCCCGGACGGTCGGGGCATCTGAAGGTGATGACACTGTGGTTGGGCACGACACCACTGTAGTGTCCCGACTCGCCGGATTGAGGTCGGTCTCATAGGGGTTCATGGTTCTAGTACCCTAGTTATCCAGAAAGGGAAGCTATGTTTGACACTCTCCAAGACCGTCTGTCTAAGGCCTTTCGTACCCTTCGAGGTAAGGGCAGGCTCTCAGATGCCGATATTGAAGCAACACTGGGCGAGATCCGTGTTGCCCTGTTGGAGGCAGACGTCAACCTCGATGTGGTCAAGTCTTTCATCGACAAGGTACGTGCCAAGGCTCACGAAGTTGAGCTCTCGAAGGCCATTAACCCAGCTCAACAGATCGTCAAGATCGTTCATGAGCAGCTTGTGGAAATCCTGGGTGGGCAGACCCGTAATCTTCAGTTTGCGAAGACCCCTCCAACGATCATTATGTTGGCTGGCTTGCAGGGTGCAGGTAAGACCACTCTCGCAGGGAAGCTGGCGCATTGGTTGAGGGAGCAAGGGAACTCCCCACTCTTGGTTGCAGCTGACCTTCAACGACCCAATGCTGTCACCCAGTTGCAGGTTGTTGGGCAGCAGGCCCAGGTTGCGGTTTTTGCGCCTGAGCCTGGCAATGGGGTTGGCAATCCTGTGAAGGTGGCCCGCAAGAGCCTCGACATCGCTAAGAAGCATCTCCATGATGTTGTGATCGTGGATACTGCTGGCCGTCTTGGTGTCGATGAACAGATGTTGAAACAGGCTGCCGATATTCGCAAGGCTATTTCCCCTGATGAGACATTGTTCGTTGTCGATGCGATGATCGGTCAGGATGCTGTCACCACAGCCAAGTCTTTCGCCGACAAGGTCGGCTTTGATGGGGTGGTACTCACGAAGCTTGATGGTGATGCTCGTGGTGGTGCAGCGCTGTCGGTAGCCACGGTGACTGGCGCGCCCATCATGTTTGCATCGGTGGGGGAGAAGCTCGCCGATTTTGAGGTCTTCCACCCTGATCGTATGGCTGGACGAATCCTTGATATGGGTGATGTCCTGACCCTTATTGAACAGGCTGAACGCCATTTTGATCAGGAACAGGCTGCCGAGGCAGCAAGCAAGCTCCTTGGTGGTCGCGGAGAGTTCACCCTTCAAGACTTCCTAACCCAGATGCAGGCGGTACGTCGTATGGGCCCCATTGGGAAGCTTATGGGGATGTTGCCGGGTGCTGGTGCGATGGCTGACCAGTTGAGTGCGATTGATGATAAGTCGATTAATAGGATTGAGGCCATCATCTATTCGATGACCCCAGCAGAACGAGCTGATGTGGGGATACTCAATGGGTCTCGTCGTGCCAGGATTGCCAAGGGTGCTGGTGTTGAGGTGTCAGAGGTGAATGGCCTTGTCACGCGCTTTACTGAGGCCCGTAAGATGATGCAGCAGTTGGGCTCAGGGATGCTTGGTGGGATGGGTGGAATGCCCGGAATGCCCAGTATGGGTGGAGCCCCTGGGCGTAAGCCCAAGCCCACTGGCAAGAGGAAGAAGTCTGGATCCAAGGTTTCTGGAAACCCAGCTAAGAGGGCTGGAGCGGTGGTAACTCCTGCCGCTATTGCTGATGCAGCTTCAGCTTTTGGTCTACCAGCCACAGCCGAAGAAATGGAACAGGCCATGAAGGACTTCCAGCTTCCTCCTGAGATCGCACGAATGCTGGATAATCAGTGAAAGTACAGGACCTAGCAACCGTCATCCATGTCCACGGTACTCAGGTTGAGAACGACCAGGAGGTGGAGTTCTGGGTCGTTGATGGTTATGTGAGCTATACCCCGACCAAGGCCACGAAGACCATCTCAGGATGGATTCTTCCAGGACTCGTTGATGCTCATTGTCATGTCGGATTGTGTTCTAGTGGAAAGGTTGAATGGTCGACTGCTGAGGAACAGGCGAAGACAGACCTCGCCACAGGTGTCACACTCATTCGTGATGCGGGTACTCCCATGGATACCCGTTGGCTTGATGGACTCAGCGGGATGCCCGCAATCATTCGCGCAGGTCGTCACATTGCCCGACCGAAGAGGTACATCCGTGGTTTCGCCGTCGAAGTCGAGCCTGAGGATCTTGTTGAAGAGGTACGTACCCAAGCCCGGGCAGGAGATGGATGGGTCAAACTGGTCGGCGACTGGATTGATAGGGATCTGGGTGACCTAGCGCCCCTATGGCCCAAGGAGATTGTCCAGGAAGCCATCGTGGCAGCCCATGATGAGGGGGCCAAGGTTACGGCTCACTGCTTTGGTGAGGATTCAGTACACCAGCTTGTCAATGCAGGTATCGACTGTATCGAGCATGGATGTGGACTTGATGGGGACACCATTGCTGTCATGGCTCGCCACCAGGTGGCCCTTGTACCAACTCTCGATAATCTCAAGATCTTCCCAGGGATTGCAGCCCAAGCCGAGGACAAGTTTCCCAAATATGCTGCTCATATGCGCAACCTCTATGAATGCTCAGCCACTGTCGTAGCTAAGGCTCTAGAAGCGGGAGTTTCAATCTATGCAGGAACTGACGCTGGTGGTACCCGTGCCCATGGAACCATCATGGATGAGGTACGTGCGCTTGCAGCCGTGGGGGGTGCCCAGTTCGCGCTGGGCGCAGTGTCGTGGAGGGCCCGTGAATGGCTTCAAGGATCCACAGCAATCAGCGAGGGTGCCATAGCGGACGTCCTCGTTGCTCCGGACGATCCTCGCGCTGACATAGAAGCCTTAAGCAGAGCCGTACTCCTGTTTGCCTGAGAATCTCTTGACTGTGGCACCAAACGTCGTGAGGTCCTCGACGAGTTGAGAGGGTTCTACGGCCAAAGCGGCATGGTGGTACCCCAACCCTTCTATGCGGGAATCTATGATCTGATGTGCGGTGGCGGCGCCGACAGCGGCGGTCAGCCAATAGCCGTCCTCATGGGAGATCGTCAGGCGCTCCATCTTGTCGGAATCATCCCAGACATCGGCGATGAGGACCGTACGATAGGGCGGTGTTTGGAAGGTGGTCCAACCCCACCAGAAGAAACGTGCAGCAGCCTTGAGTCGGCCCAGCTTCGACAGAAGCAGAGCTATGGGAGTGACGAAATAGTCTGCGACAGGGTGTCTGCCCGACATGGCCATAGCAGCATGGTCGAGGGTTGGTACCACCTCACGGATGCGACGGATCTCTTCCAATTCCATGACTACGGAATCCAAGATTCCAAAGGGAGTACCATAATCGATGCGGCGTAGGCCTTTGGGGCTCAACCAGGATAAAGTCTTGTATTCCCCATCAAACCATCCTCCTGACCTCATTTGGCAGATTTCGTAGGCGAACTCATCAGCAGTTTCTGTTCTAGGGTTGTACTTCCTCCAGTCAATAGACATGAGTATGCCAACCTGGGCGCCTTTCGGGGGCTCAAGTGTGCCTGCGATAGCTCGAATCATGGCTCCGGGCAGACCAGGATGTATTCCCGAACCTGAGATGATCTGTAGCCCTTCTTTCTCAAATTCAGGTGAGAGGGCTTTGAGTGTCTCAATCTTCTCAGGGGAATCCATAAGTACATCGAGCCAATTCGTCTTTGTCTCAAGGGCTGCTTGAGCCACGGTTGACAGGTGGTTGAGCATGGGGGCAGCGACAATGAGGAGATCCAGATCAAGGAGAGCTTCACGCAAAGGTTCAGGTTGGGTGGCGTTCACCACACGAGTGAGGACACGGGAATTCTTGAGGGTTTCGGCTACTGCGCTGAGTGAGTCTTCATTTCTTCCAAGAAGTACCACCTCCACATCATCTCTAGCGAGTAACAGTTCGGCGATAATGTGACCCGTTTCTCCTGATCCCCCGAGAATTCCTATCCTTTTCATCCTTTTTCCTTCACTCGTGCCACCGATTTCCCAGTGAACCTGTTTATCAGATCGTACGGTACAACTCGGGTCGAATAGAAAAACTGGGCAAGTTCTGGCAAAATGTTCTCCGCGTATCTGTGTCACTTGGTGCCCTCTAACTCCAGGCGTCATAGATCCCTTCGGACATTGGAATCGAGGTCCCCACCTTCGGCCAAGCTCCACCAAACGCCCAACGTGGGCATATAACAACAGGAGATAACACACTAGTGGCTGTCAAGATTCGTCTCAAGAGGCTCGGCAAGATTCGTTCGCCTCACTACCGTATTGTGGTCATGGACGCGCGTCAGAAGCGCGATGGCCGGGCCATTGAGGAAATTGGCCTCTACCACCCGAAGAATGACCCATCCGTCATCCAGGTCAACTCTGAGCGCGCTCAGTACTGGTTGGGCGTTGGTGCTCAGCCGACCGAAGCAGTCGTGGCTTTGTTCAAGCGATCTGGTGACTGGCAGAAGTTCACTGGCGATACCTCGCCTTCTGGCATTGACCCCCAGAAGCCGCGCCCTGATCGCCTTGCTCGCTACACCTTGGCCGTTGATGCTGCTCCAGATAGTGCAGATCCCATTAAGCCGAAGCGTACTGCGAAGAAGAAGACAGAAGAAGCCGAAGCCGTCGTTGAAGCAGCTACTGAGAAGGCTGAAGAGGTCGCAGAGGTCGTTGAAGAACTAGTCGAAACCGTTGCTGACAAGGCTGAAGAAGTGGTTGAAGAAGCCGCTGAAGCTGTCAGTGAGGTCGTCGAAGAGGTCGCAGAAGCCGCCGAGAAGACAGAGGATTAATCATGCTAGCCGATGCTCTAGAGCACCTCGTTCGTGGCATAGTTGCCAACCCTGACGATGTGAGGGTACGCGACTTGGATCTGCGTCGCGGGCGGATGCTTGAGGTACGTGTGAGCCCGGACGATATCGGCAAGGTGATCGGTCGTCAAGGTCGTACAGCCCAGGCCCTGCGAACAGTCGTGGGTGCCTTGGCTGGTCACGAGCAGGTTCGTGTGGACTTCCTCGATGTCGACCGTCGCAATAGTAAGGGCCGCCGCTGAGTGTGGCTTTGGATCCGACGTGACTGATATTGAAGTGATCGTGGGTACGCTGGGGCGCGCCCACGGTCTTCACGGCGAGATCTATGTTGATCTGCGTACAGATTCCCCCAAGCAGCGTTTTGCCATCGGCGCCCAAGTATGGCCTGACGGTGGCGATCCGCTCACCATCAAATCTTTCCGTCTTCAGGGAGCGCGTGGTGTGGTTCGCTTCGCTGAGGTGGGTGAGCGTACCGAAGCTGAAAAGCTTGTCGGCTCCCGCTTGGTTTCTCGAGTCGATTCCACAGAGGTACCCGCTGACGAATCGGAATACTATGACCATCAGTTGATGGGCCTTGACGTCGTCACATCTGAGGGTGAATGGGCCGGCAAGGTTTCGAGAGTTGAGCATCTGGGGTTCCAGGATTCCCTTGTTGTCGAGACGAGTAACGGGGAAAGGTTCATACCCTTCGTGAATGATCTTGTACCTGAAGTGGACTTAGAAGCTGGGTGTGTGATCATTCGCGCCATTCCTGGGCTTCTAGAGGACCAACCATGAAACTCGACTATGTGACCATCTTTGGTGAGTACTTCACCCCCTTATCGTTGTCTTTAGTGGGTAAGGCTGCTGAGTCGGGGATCATCGAGATCGGTGTTCATGATCTTCGGGAATGGACCACTGATCTTCACCGTACAGTCGACGATACCCCAGTTGGTGGCGGTGCTGGGATGGTCATGAAGCCTGAACCCTGGGGACTGGCCTTGGATGACCTCTTGGCTGATTCCGAGGGTCGCATCTGCCTGATCATCCCCACCCCAAGTGGAGTACCATTCACCCAAGCTGAAGCCGTCGAACTTTCGGGGTACGACCGGCTCATCTTTGCATGTGGCCGTTATGAAGGCATTGATGCCCGAGTACATGAGTACGCGCGTACCCTGGTGGAGGTACGAGAAATCTCCCTGGGTGACTATGTTCTCAACGGTGGTGAGGTAGCAGCCCTAGCCATGACAGAAGCCATAGTGAGGCTTCTGCCAGGAGTTGTGGGCAACCCTGAGTCCTTAGAGGAGGAGTCCCATTCTGGGGCCCTAGAATCCCTTCTGGAGTATCCGGTCTACACCAAGCCAGCCTCCTGGAGGGGGATGGACGTACCTGAGGTACTTCTGTCGGGTCATCACGCCAAAATAGCTCAATGGCGTAGAGAACAAGCCGAGAACATCACTCAACAGAGACGACCTGACCTTCTTAAGAAGAAGAATTAGCAAAGTGATAAAGATGGTGGCATCTGTGGCTGTGTTCTCGCGATGACAGCAAGATTGAGTGCCATTGAGTACCAAGTACCCCCTCAGGGACTCGAACCCTGGACACGCGGATTAAGAGTCCGCTGCTCTAACCAACTGAGCTAAGGAGGCTTGACCAGCGAATACTCTACCCCAAAGCCGGCAAAGGGCGAAATCGGGTGTTTATACCCATGAAGCGGGGGTGTTTGTTTTACTCCTGAGTTCCGTTGGTATGCGAACTATACGTGAATTATCTATATTTCTTGGTAAAATTCACGATAAATGAGAGGTGCTGCGCCATGAATCAAGTGACAAAGTCGAGAATTTCATCGCTGATCAATGACTATCGTGGCCTAGTTGATCAGAATAGACAGGCACTTAAGCAGATCACTGTGGCAGAAGTCGCGGAGTCAGTACATCAATCCAATGCCATTGAAAACTCGACACTTACCCTGGAGGATACTGAGCGAATCCTGGCGGGGTCTGTACCAAAAACCTCTCAGGATTTACGGGAGATCTTTGAAGCTAAGAACCTTGCCAGGGTTACTGATCTCCTTCAGTGTGAGGAACCTCTGACGCACGACCTCATTTTAAAATGGCATGGAATTCTGCTCGGGGATATTCGAGAGGATTGTGCTGGTCGGTATAGACGAGCTGGGGAATGGGTGGGAGTCGGTACCTATCTTGGGGCCAATCCTGAATATGTGCAGGTCTTGTTGACTGAGGCCCTGGATCGATATGCAGCCTCACCATGTGGGTCCTTTCTTGACGACATCGCATGGTTTCATTGCGAATTTGAGATCATCCATCCTTTTGTGGATGGTAATGGTCGCATTGGAAGAGTCCTGATTAACAAACAGTTACGGGATCTTGGACTGCCTCCAGTTATTATGCGGGCCAAGGCGAAACATACTGAGTACTATCCTCACCTGGAGAAATATGGCAGAACTTCAAATCATGAAGGAATGACAACTCTTCTCGGTCTTCTTCTTCAAGAATCTTTGAACAAGCGGATAGTTCTGCTCACGAGTAAGAGAATCATCACCTTATCCCAGTGGGCTCAGATCCATGGAGCCAAGCCAAATATCATCACTAATAAAGCTAAGCGTCAGACCATACCAGCGTTCCGAGTGAGGGGACGCTGGATGATTTCCGAGGATTATCAGATCTGAATCCTAGGTCATGCGACGAAGGTGAGTGCGCGATATTGCCAGGGGATGGTTTCTTATCGAATCTTCGGCTAGTGCAAAACTCCGCTATTGAGACTCCGAAATGACCCCAATTCTGCCCGCACTAGCGGAGTTTTGGGAGGGATTCGCTGTCCCAAATGATGCAAAACTCCGCCACTGTGAAAGAAACCATCGAAATGGGTCACTGTGGCGGAGTTTTGCTAAAGATACCTAGAAATCAGCTCTTGTCTTTGGAGGCTGCGATTACAGCATCGGCCTGATTCTGGGGGAGGATCTCGTACCCGTGGAAATCTCGGGTGAAGGAACCTGAACCGCGGGCCAGACCACGCAGATCAATCGCGTACTTACTCAACTCGGATTGGGGGATCAGCGCGTGAATGATTGCGTGATGGGCATCGTCAGCATCGGTACCCACCAACTGTCCGCGCCGCCCTGAGATGTCGGTCATAACCGCACCCATGTACTGCTCATCCACGGTCACAGTGACCTTGTCGATGGGCTCCAACAGGGCAGCAACACCAGGTTTGGAGACAGCCTCCTTGATTGCCTGGGCCCCAGCCATCTGGAAGGCAAGGTCAGAGGAGTCAACCGGGTGGTACTTTCCGAAGACGAGATTCACGCGGATATCAACCATGGGGAAGCCAGCGATGACGCCCTTTTCTAGTTGATTGCGAATCCCCTTCTCAACCGAGGGAATGAACTGGCGGGGGATAACACCACCGACGATCTTGTCGACGAACTCAAACCCTGCACCACGCTCTAGTGGCTCCACCTCAATGGTGCACTTGGCGTACTGTCCATGTCCACCGGACTGCTTGACGTGGGCACCATCAGCCTTGGCAGAAGCGATGAAGGTTTCGCGCAGACCAACCTTGATGGGTTCAGAGACGACGTTGACCCCATAGCGGTCCTTCAAACGGGCCAAGAGGAGGTCCACATGGGCCTGGCCCATGGTCCACAAGATGGTCTGCTTGGTTTCTGCAGCGGCCTCCACTCGTACTGTTGTGTCCTCGACTGCGAGACGGTTGAGAGCCACAGGAAGCTTATCCTCATCGTTGCGTGTGGCAGCCTTGATGGCGACCGGCAACAGTGGTTCGGGAAGATTCCAGGGATTCAGCAGGGTGGGCGCATCCTTGGGGGAGAGGGTATCGGAGGTGTCCGCCTTGCTCATCTTCGTGACGAAGACAATCTGACCAGCGACAGCCTGTGGGGTTGGGGTATTCTCTCCCACCTTGGGTACAGACATGGGCCCGATTTTGTCGGGATCATCATGATCAGGGCGCGCGGCATCCTCTTTGCCCGTGAACAGTGAACGATGACCAGAGACCATCACCGTGTCGTCGAGCTTGAGTGTGCCGTTGAAGACGCGTACCAAAGATCCACGACCAGCGAACTGATCTGAGGTGGTACGAATCACCTGAGCGAGCAGAGGCCCATCAGGATTACCGACTTCAGCTAGGGCAGATTCAATATTGCCACCAACAACCTTGGAGGTACTCAGCTTGTGGCGGGAAGGATTCGGGAAGGCATTCACGATGACCGTGAGAAGTTCTTCGATACCCACTGCATCCAGGGAATTAACAGGGATGACGGGGAAGAATTGGCCGGTGTAAATGGCCTTTGTGAGGTCTTCAACCAGCTCATCTATCTTGAGCTCTTCACCCTCAAGGTAGCGATCCATAAGGGCATCGTCCTCGGATTCCTGAATGATTCCCTCGATGAGAGCTGCACGATAGTCTGCAATCGTTGAAAGCTCGTCCGCAGTTGCTTCACGACGTTCGCGCTTGCCGGATGCATAATCATGGACATTTTGGGACACCAGTGAGAGGTTTCCAACAATTTTGTCGCCACTCTTAATAGGGACGTACGACGGTTGTACTGCTTGTCCCCAGAGGTTCTGGATATCGGCCAGGACTGTCGCGAAGTCGGAGCGACCATCGTCAAGCTTCGTGATGGCTATACCGCGAGGCATTCCCACGGCGGCACATTCATGCCACAAAGCTTCGGTGGCAGAGTCAACACCGTCCGAGGCGGAGATGACGAAGACTGCGCCGTCGGCACCCCTCAATCCAGCCCTTAATTCACCCACAAAATCTGGGTGCCCTGGCGCATCCAGGAGGTTCACTGTGATGGAGTCAACCTGGATAGACGAGATGGACAGGGCGGCTGCTCGCTCGGGATCCATCTTCTCGCCACGGTAACCAGCCGTGCGGGATTTTAGAAGGGATTCGTACAACGTGGTCTTGCCCGATCCGGACGATCCTACGAGGACAACGTTGCGGATCGATGACACAATTTCGGGTATGTTCGCCTGTGAACTCATGATGGAACTCTGCCCTATATGACGCCCTTGCGCAACTTGGCCCAAACCTGACTTGCCCAATCCGCTGGGCGCGATAGAATAGACGCTGGTCTTCATAGACTAGGTGAACTCCAGTTCACGTATTTCGCACATCGGAAGTCCGAATTGATCTTCGCAGGTCCGGTTTGGTCAACACATCGTTGCCTAATCGGTGGGGATCTCTACCGGTGTCAGGGATGCCTCACGGCATCAGAAACTCAAAGTTGAGGCGTAAGCCTCACAAAGAAAGGACTGCACTATGGCTGTCATTACCTCACGTCAACTTTTGGACGCTGGCGTCCACTTCGGTCATCAGACCCGCCGCTGGAACCCGAAGATGAAGCGCTTCATCTTCACGGAGCGCAATGGGATCTACATCATCGACCTCCACAAGTCCATTAAAGAGATTGAGGGCGCCTACCTCTTTGTGCGTAGCCTCATCGCTTCCGGTGGCCAGATTCTTTTTGTGGGTACGAAAAAGCAGGCCCAAGAGGCTATTGCTGAGCAGGCAACCCGCGTTGGAATGCCCTATGTGAACCAGCGTTGGCTGGGTGGCATGCTCACCAACTTCCCCACCATGATGAAGAGAATCCAGCGTATGAAGGAACTCGAAGCCATGGATCTGACTGCAACCTCAACCTTGGGTCTGACCAAGAAGGAGTTGCTGGGTCTTTCCCGCGAGCGCGACAAGCTTGCTCGTTCCCTTGGTGGTATCCGCGATATGGCGAAGGTACCGACAGCAATCTGGATCGTTGACACTAATAAGGAACACCTCGCTGTTGACGAAGCCCGTAAGCTCGGTATCCCGATCGTCGGTATCCTCGACACAAACTGTGACCCAGATCAGGTCGACTACCCGATCCCAGGCAACGATGACGCTATCCGCGCTGTTGCTCTTCTGACCAAGGTCATTGCTGATGCTGTGGCTGATGGTCTTATGGCTCGCTCTCAGGCTCCCCTCATTGGTGAGCAGGAGATTGAGGTTGAACCCATGCCAGAGTGGGAACGCGAACTTCTTGCTGGCACTGATGCTGTCGCTGATGCGGTGGTTCCTGCCGATGCCGTGGTTGAAACCGTCGAAGCAGCTGAGCCGGTCGTAGAAGCCGAAGTTAAGCCAGCTAAGGCGGCAAAGGCTGAGGCCGCACCAGCCAAGGTCGAAGCAGTCGCAGATAAGGCTGAGGAAGTCGTCGAAGCTGCTGAAGCAACCGAAGACAAGTAAGTCCACCAACCCCTAGACCAATCCCAGAAGAAAAGAGAAGACATGGCGATCACTGCCGCTGATGTGAAGAAACTGCGCGACCAAACAGGCGCAGGGATGATGGATGCCAAGAAGGCCCTAACCGAGGCTGATGGCGATTTTGAGAAGGCAACCGAACTCTTGCGTGTCTCTGGTGCTGTGAAGGCTGCCAAGCGCTCGGATCGCGAAGCCAGCAATGGACTCGTGGCTGCCGCTGGCAAGGCCATCATTCAGTTGGGTGCTGAAACCGACTTCGTAGCCAAGAATGCCGAGTTCATGGATCTGGCTTCGGCGATCGCAGAAGCTGTCTCCAAGGATGGTGCGGATACTGTTGAAGCCGCCAACAAAGTCACGCTCGCAAGCGGACAGACTGTGGAAGAGGCCGTGAGTGCTCTTGCTATTAAGATCGGCGAGAAGCTGGAGCTCACCAATGTGGCGCAGTTCACAGGCGCAACCCATACCTATCTCCATCGTCGTTCCCAGGATCTACCTCCTCAGGTGGGTGTACTCGTGGAGTTTGAAGGAAGCTCAGACGAGGGACTTGTCCACTCTGTTGCACTTCAGATCGCTTCGATGAGCCCCACTGTGGTACATAAGGGTGAGATTCCTGAAGAGACCATCGAGTCGGAAAAGCGTATTGCAGAGGCAGCAGCCCGCGAAGAGGGTAAGCCTGATCAGGTGATCCCACGTATCGTTGAAGGTCGTATCAAGGATTACTTCAAGGATGCCTGTCTCGTTGAGCAAGCCGCCATCTTCGGTGACACTGCGACCGTGGGTGAGGCCCTTGAAAAAGCCGGAGTGACGATCACCCGCTTTGTACGCTTCTCTGCAGGAGCCTAAGAAATGCCTATAGACTGTGCGCCGATGGATATCCACGGTGCACAGTCTTGTCATATCCGGTCATAACCAGCCGGGATTGTACCCACGAGGTGAGGAGGACAGATGTCCCAGACATATCAGCGAGTATTACTCAAACTTTCTGGCGAAGCCTTTGGTGGTGGAGCTGTCGGTGTTGACCCGGATGTCGTGTCATCCATCGCCAAGGAGATCGCTGAGGTTTCCATGCGTGGTACCCAGGTAGCCATCGTTGTTGGTGGAGGCAACTTCTTTCGTGGAGCTGAACTTCAAAATCGTGGGATGGAGCGCGCGCGCGCAGACTACATGGGAATGCTGGGTACGGTGATGAACTGTCTCGCCTTGCAGGACTTCTGTGAGAAGGCCGGGATTGATACCCGTGTTCAAACCGCGATCACCATGGGTCAGGTTGCAGAACCCTATATCCCGCGTCGTGCCATCCGTCACATGGAAAAGGGGCGGGTTGTCATCTTCGGTGCAGGCTCAGGGATGCCCTTCTTCTCGACGGATACCGTGGCTGCCCAAAGGGCTATGGAGGTTGGCTGTGACGTCATCCTTATGGGCAAGCAGGGAACAGATGGAGTCTACGATTCCGACCCCCAAAAGAACCCTGATGCAGTCATGTTTGATGAACTCACCTATGACGAGTTCCTTGCCCGTAATCTGAAGGTTGCCGATGCCACCGCGATTTCTATGGCTCGTGAACACGGTATGCCCATGATTTTCTTCAATCTGGATGTACCAGGCAATATCGCTAAAGCTGTCGCTGGCCACAGTATTGGTACCCGTGTCCATTCTTAAGGAAAGTGCCAAGAAACCCATAAATCCACCAACGAAATCCCAGTTTTCTTTAGTTAAGTATGCGCGCTAGGCTCAATTTGGGATAACGTTGATCCAAGAGCTTCCCTTTTATCCACGCCACAAAGGAGACATAGTGTTATCCGACATCATTGCTACTGCCGATCATAAGATGGATCAGTCCGTCGAGTTCTCTAGGGAAGAGTTCGCGGCAATCCGTACTGGTCGTGCCCATCCTGCCATGTTTGCCAAGATCACAGCCGATTACTATGGCACCCCGACCCCTATCCAACAATTGGCGAGTTTCAATGTTCCTGAGGCCCGTACGATGATGATCTCGCCCTATGACCAATCCGCTCTTGCAGCCATCGAAAAAGCGATTCGCGACTCTGATCTGGGTGTGAATCCTTCCAATGACGGACATATTATCCGTGTACAACTCCCCGTCCTTACAGAGGAGCGCCGCAAGGAGTACACCAAACTCGCTAAGGCGAAGGCCGAAGAGGGTAGGGTCGCCATCCGTAATGCTCGCCGCCATGCCATAGATGCGTGCAAGAAGATGGAAAAGAACAAGGAAGTCGGCGAGGATGAGGTCGCCAAGGCTGAAAAGAAGCTCGATGAACTCACGAAGAAGCATGTTGAGGCCATCGACGAACTACTCAAGCATAAAGAAGCTGAACTTTTGGAAGTTTAATGGCCAAATCCAACAAAGACGATACGACTGAGTCCCGCCGATCCAAGGGTTCTTCTGCGGAACTCCAGGCAGTCGAACATGCCTTCAATGAGTTTGCTGATGCCGCCAAGCATGCAGTAGATGAGGTAAACAAGAGGGCAGGTCGCGACATTTTCTTGGCTGTATTCGCCGCCTTCGTCTTGCTTGGAGTCGCTGCCGTCTGCCTGATTTGGTTACCCTGGGCATTGGTACTCGTGGTCACGGTCGCTGTGTGTGGCGCCCAGATCGAAATGGGAAAGATCTTCGAAACGCGTGGAGTGAAGATCCTATCCATACCCTTGCTCACCGGATCAGCACTGTTCACTCTCGCAGTCTACGCGAGTGCACTGTATCCGATCATTCCCGTGGAGGTCCTACTGTGGATCGCTGGCTTGACTGTCGTTGTCGTTCTGGTGGTTCGGTTGTCAGGCCCCATTGATGGATATCTTGCTGATGTGGCCCACTCTTTGTTCCTTTTCTGTTACCCATGCCTGTTGGCGGCAGGGATGGTACTCATGCTCGCTGAGGATCAAGGGGTTGCCTTCGTGGCATCCTTCCTCTTGATTATCACTGCCGCTGATACGGGTGGGTACGTCATGGGTCTTGCTATCGGCAAGCATCCTATTGCTCCAAGAATCTCCCCGAAGAAGTCGTGGGAGGGTCTTGTTGGTTCCCTCATTCTTGCGAGTGCCGCTGGACTGATCATGACCATCTTCCTCATTGGTAGTTCATGGTGGAAGGGAATTATTGTAGGAATTGTTCTTGCAATCGTCGGCTTCCTGGGTGATCTGGTGGAGTCTGTGATCAAGCGAGACCTCGGTATCAAAGATATGGGTACCCTCATCCCAGGACATGGTGGGATCATGGATCGCGTGGACTCCTATATTCTGACTGCGCTGCCAGCTTGGCTCATCATGATCTGGTTGTTCCCGAGTGTCTGAGCCAGTCGAGCGGAGGGTACATAAGCCACCGCGCCACTGGGCTGAAATGAGCCCTGAAGAGCGCCTCGAATCTGTTGGGTCTTTGGGGATGCCCAAGTTTCGCATCGACCAGATTTCGCGACACTATTTCGAAAGGTACGAGGCCGATCCTTCTTCGTGGACTGATCTTCCTGGTGCCACCCGTGAGGCAGTGGGAACACTGGTTCCCTCCTTGCTGGAGAAGGTGACAGATTCGCTTGCTGATAGGGGTTCCACGGTTAAGAGTTTGTACAGACTCTTTGATGAAACCCTCGTGGAATGTGTACTCATGTCTTATCGACGTGGGCAGGGGAGTCGTTCAACCCTGTGCATATCCTCTCAAGCCGGGTGCGGTATCGGATGCCCTTTCTGTGCTACAGGTCAGGCGGGCCTCAAACGTAACCTCTCTGCTGGTGAGATCATTGAGCAGGTACGGCTGGCCATAGTTCACCTCACTGACTCGAACCAGGGCAGTCTCAACAACGTTGTCTTCATGGGCATGGGCGAACCTCTTGCCAATTACACCTCAGTTTTGACGGCAGTACGAGCCATCTGTTCTCCCACCCCCTCTGGTTTCGGCATCTCTGCGCGTGGGATCACAGTCTCCACCTCAGGGATAGTAGCTCGAATGAAGGACCTTGCTGAAGAGGGGCTTCCGTTGACCTTGGCGGTCTCCCTTCATGCTCCCGATGACGAATTGCGTGATGAGCTTGTACCCATCAACCAGCGTTGGAATGTGGGTGAGGTCTTGGACGCGGCAGCGTCGTACTTTCAGATCACTGGGCGTAGAGTCTCCATAGAGTACGCCCTCATGAGGGATATTAACGATCAGGGCTTCCGAGCCGACCTCTTGGCTAAGAAACTCAATGCGCGGGGTCGAGGATGGGTACACGTCAACCTTATTCCGCTCAACCCAACCCCAGGGTCCAAATGGACGGCCTCCCGAAAGTCAGATGAAAAAGAGTTCATTGCCCGCCTAGAGGCTGCGCGAATTCCTGTCACCCTACGAGACACCCGCGGTCAAGATATCGACGGAGCCTGCGGCCAGTTAGCTGCGCTATCTAGCTAGTGACGCGATGATCCTATGTTTGCTGGAAAAATTTATGGGAGCATTCGTGATGACTAGGTAAAACATTGGTAACAAAGAACAATGTTATATAAACTGATGGTTTGGAAAATTTATACTCATATCGCTATATGGGATGGGTCTTGACAGTTGGTGTGGGTCCGGTTAAGAGGCTCTTCTCATTTGCGGTGGGGGTAGTTGAGTTGTGGGTGGTTGAAGGCTCCGCCGATGAGGAGCATTCTGAGTCGGTAGTGGTGGGGGTTGGTGAAGCCTCTGGCGATGCGTCGGTGGAGTTCGATGAGGTTGTTGATGGCTTCGGTTCCGCCGTTGGTGGTGCGGTTGGTGGTCCAGTAGGCCAAGTATTCTTGTTTCCATTGTTTCAGGGTTCGCCCGAGTCGGGCGATCTCGGGGATGGGGCAGGTCGGGAGGATTCTCACGAGGCGGAGTGCTTGCCTTAATCCGGCGTTCAAGTTTTTGTTATGGTAGGCGTCACGTAGTTGCCCGGCGCATTGCCATGCGATGGTCACTTCACTGTCAGGGTCTCCGTGTTCGAGACCCTGAATGAGGCGTTCCCATTGACGCTCAGAGAGGCGTTCGATCCCGGTGACTAACACTCGCCTGATCTTGTAGAGGGGGTCTTTCTTGCGGCCACGGTGCCCGAGGGTGGTGTGTTGGACTCGGCAGCGTACTTGGTCGAGGGCTTGATACCCGAGTTTGGTGACGTGGAATGCATCCAGGACCGCGCGAGCGTCGTCAAGATGATCATCGATCGCGTTCTTATAGCCTCGAAATGGGTCGAGTGCAGCGATTTTCACACCCTTGATGAATTCGGGGTCATGGGCTTGTAACCAGGTTGAATAGGCTTTCCCTGATCTGCCTGGAACAAGATCCAGGAGCCGAGCGTGAGTGCGTCCATTCTTGTCGCGCGTCAGATCAACCATGCCAGTGAACTCGCGTGGCCCCCGACGAGCAGGGTTCATGTGATGCCACAGGTGTTCGTCCACACCCAGGACTTCCACCCCAGCGAAACGAGACGGATCACGGTCAAGACCAACTAGTAATCCCATGATTGCTGTGTTCACTGTTGCCCATGCGGTTCCTAGTTGGCGGGCAAGCCCAGCAACCGATGCGTTCTCCCATCGCAGTTGACGTGCAGCCCACCACATAGCCCAAGTGGATAACAGTCCCCGCGGTTGAGCAATATTGTCATCTTGTTCAGTGATGAGTCTCACAGGACATGTGTCCTCCATACATTTCCATGTGTGTTTCCGCCACACCAGTTCCACTGGTCGACCAAAACACGGGCAATCAACCAACCGGTGTTCCCTACGACCATGACTGAGGGTGACCACCCCACAACCAGGACACCCAGGCGAAGAACGACTTGATTCAATCTCAACAATCAGATGACCACTCCCATCCCCCTCAACCCGAATCACATGATACCCATTCAAATCAAGAAGTCGATCACACCGGGAACACTCACTATCAGCGGTAACACCATAAGAATCAGTAGAATGGAACACAGGTCGGGTCCTTCAAGTAATTGACGTGGTTGACACCATCAATTCTTCAAGGACACGACCCCCTTCCACCACCACCCCACTCAGCGTGTCCCCTCCCACCCCCACCTAATCTGAGAGGAGCCGGTTAAGAGCTCAGGTTAGTACCTGATGTATGGTTGTGATGCCTTTGGCCAGTGAGGTTTTGTTGGTGCTGGAATAAACCAGGTAGGGAAAACTAATCTTTGTGACGAAGTACTGTCGTCAAACCAGTACTTCGACAGTTCGCACTACCTGAACTAGCGTATTTAAAAAAGCATCAATCATGAATCCATATAGCATATGGCTATGAAAAGAAGCAACGATAATCTACCATCTAGAGCTACATAGACATAAGACTTCACGAAGTGCTCTGGTCACAACCTTTCAGTCATGACCAGTTGAGTGCACCTTCAGGTACTACTCTCGTCGTTTTCGTACATAGGTGAAGACGGACTGCAGGATAATGAAGAAGCTCATGATCGCTGCGCGGATCACTTCGGGCCAGCCATTGGATAGGGTGCCGTTGAAGTTCACGAACTTGATGATCGTGGACTGTACGAGAACACCGAAGACGGAACCAAGGATATTTCCCACACCGCCTGTGAACATTGCGCCACCGATGACAGCAGCTGCAATGGCGTACATCTCATAGGCAGGAGCCTTCTCTACTGCGCCTCCTGGGGAGAACAAGCAGAAAAGGAAACCAGCAAAGGCTGCCAGGAAACCGTTGACGACATAGACCATCATCTTGGTACGTCTGACATTCAAACCCATGAGTTTCGCTGATTGTTCAGATCCACCCACGGCATAGACACTACGACCAAACTTCGACCAGGTCATCACCATGTACAAGGCGATGAGTGCCACCAGGGCAAGGACCACGTGGAGGTAGATGAAGGGTTGCTGGTAGACCCCAGCAGCATTCGTATACCCACCGAAGGGGAATTTGATCTGGAACTTGGCGAGCGCCATGAAATCCTTGTTCGTGATGCTGATCGTCTGTGGTGAGATCATGGCGGTCATCCCTCGTGCGAGGAACATCCCAGCCAGAGTCACAATGAAAGGTTGGATGTCGAAATAGGCCACGAGTACACCCTGGATGAGACCGAAGACGATACCCGTAATGAGTACGACCAGAATCATCACGTAGGCGTTCACGAATTGATGTTCCATGAAATAGGCGAACATCATGCAGTACATCGCGATCTGGGCACCCACAGAGATGTCGATTCCTCCAGAGATCAAAACCATCGTCATACCAGCTGCAAGAACGATCAATGCCGAGTTGGAGTTCAGCATGTCGAAGAAGGAGTTCAATGTACCGAAGTTCTTGCTTGAATAGACAACGGACCCAAAGAGGTACATTCCCGCAAAGAGGATAATCGTGATCAGGAGAAGGAAGTTATTCCCACCGAATCGGGCTCTCGTGACACGCCACAGGTGCGCACCAAAGCTTGGTGAATCCATAGTGGTAAGGTTCGTCATGATTGATTCACCTCCTGCGGGTCAGTAAACAATTGTTTATTAATGCCGAAGAGGTTCTTCACCCGAGCCACACCCTTATCCAGTAAAGGCCTCAACTGTGGAGACTGAAGGATCACAATGATGATCACAACGATCGCCTTGAAGAAAGGCAACTGGTCGGGGGAGACACTCAGCGAATAGAGTACCGTCGTTAGAGTCTGGATGGTTACAGCGCCGATCACAGAACCCGCGAGGGAGAATCGTCCGCCTGCCAAAGAGTTTCCGCCCAGGGCGACAGCGAGAATGGCATCGAGTTCGATCATCTTTCCGACGTTTTGGGTGTCCACGCTTGAAATACGAGAGGTGGCGATCATGCCAGCAATTGCTGCGCATACACCGCAGATCACGAAGACCGTGAAGATGATCCTGACAGAATTCAAGCCAAGGATTCGACTGGAACGATCATTAATGCCCACCGACTGGATGTTCATTCCCAGGGCCGTGAACTTCAACAGCAGGGCAGCAACCAGGACCACGAAAGCAGCCACAAAGATGGGTGTGGGAAGCAAAAGAGGATTGACCCCATCAGCATTTTGAATCGTGTTCCCAAGCCAGCGGTAACTCGGAACATCCACATGGTTGATCTGCCCATTGGCAACAACCTTGGCGATACCGCGGCCACCAATGAGGAGGATCAAGGTGGCAATCATTGGTTGGATCTTGAGTTTCGCAACCAGGAATCCATGCCACAGACCACAGATACCACCGACGATGAGGGCTGCCAAGAGACCGACAACATAGGGTACGACGTACTCAGAAACGTGGTAATTGTTGGCTTGGAGTTGGCCGAAACCGAGGAACCAGATACTGACTGCGCCAGAGAGTACCATCACCGAACCCACCGAAATATCAGCACCCTTGGTACACGAAACAACCAGGGTCATACCCACAGCTAGGATCACCAGTTCTGAGGCGCGATTGAGGATAGTGATCAGGGGGCCTGCTAGGGTACCCGTCTCCGCAATCATCCGAACCTCGAAGAAGGACAGGGGAGACCCCCCCTGGGCGGCTGTGACGATCATGTTGATGATCAGAACCAAGGCCAGGCACACCAGTGGGAAGAACATGCGGTTACGCACAATCTTTTTCAGCACATTGGTCTCACTCATGCGTCTCACCTCCTGCAATCATAGACATAACGGTTGACGAGGACAGGTCCTCGCCTGAGATTTCGCCGACCTTCTTGAGGTCCCTCATGATCCCGATACGAGAACAGGTACGCAACATCTCATCGATTTCTGAGGATATGAAAAGTACAGCCATGCCTTCGTCAGCGAGTTCCACACAGAGCTTTTGAATTTCGGCTTTGGTACCAACGTCGATACCACGGGTCGGCTCGTCAAGGATCAGGAACTCAGGGTGGGTGGCCAGCCAACGGGCAAGGATAACCTTCTGCTGGTTCCCGCCGGAGAGTTGGCTAATGGGGGTCTCAAGGCTTGCGGTTTTGATCTGGAGCAGATCAACGTACTTCTTCGCAATCTTCTCCTGTTCGGCGCGAGACATGAGTCGGAAGACGCCCCGCTTGGTTTGCTCAGCCAAGATGATGTTCTCGCGTACGGAAAGATCTGCAACACAGCCCTCATGTTTACGGGATTCAGGACAGAAGGCCATACCTGCTCTCATGGCAGCTAGGGGATTATGACGAAGCTTTTTGCCCTTGGCTTCTAAGGTACCCGCATCGGGGTTATCGGCTCCATAAATCGCGCGAGCGACCTCGGTACGTCCAGAGCCCAGCAAACCAGCGAGGCCGACAACCTCCCCACGATAGATATTCAAGTCGAAGGGTTTCACTCCACCTCTGACCCCCAACCCTTGAGCAGAAATCAGGGGCTCATCGCTCTTCTCGTTGATGTCAGAACCCTCATGTTGGATTGCAGCAAGATCATCGAAAGAACGCCCAAGCATTGCGGCAACAAGATCCTTGCGGGGCATAGTCTCAATGGCATATTCACCAACGAGACCACCATTTCGGAGCACAGTGATCTTGTCGCATACCTCATAGACCTGTTCAAGGAAGTGGGTAATGAAGATGATCCCGATACCCTGGCCTTTCAGCTTCCTCATGAGATCGAAGAGTTTGGCCACCTCTGCTTCATTGAGGGAACTGGTGGGTTCATCAAGGATCAAAACATTGACTGAGATATCAATGGCTCGCCCGATAGCAACCATTTGTTGGACGGCTAGGGAGTAGGTTTCAAGGGGTTTTTCGACATTAATGTCGACGCCAATATCCTCCATAATTGTGCGGGCTCTACGGTTCATCTCGGCCCAGTGGACGAAACCAAAGCGTTTGGGTTGGCGCCCTACAAAGAGGTTTTCGGCAACAGTGAGGTTGGGGCAGAGGTTGACCTCTTGGTACACCGTGGAGATCCCGCGTTGTTGGGCTTGTTGAGGGGAATTGTTGATGATTGTTTGTGTCTCATCGCCTAGGTAGATTTCGCCAGATTCAAAGGCTTCCGCGCCTGTGAGGACCTTGACGAGGGTTGATTTCCCTGCTCCGTTTTCGCCCATCAGAGCGTGAATCTCACCAGCATGAAGGGTGAAATCCACATTGTCCAGGGCGAGAACTCCAGGGAAGTTCTTGGTGATGGACCGCATCCTGATCAGTGGATGGGTCATATCGGTCTCCTTGTCCTACTCATAAAGGATGAAAGGCGGACACGCGATGCCTTTAAGCTCCACGTGCCCGCCTCCATGTTAGACGGTAACCACCATAAGGTGGTTCACGACTTATTTACGAGCCGAAGGCTGTCAGCAACTTCTCGGCCGCATTGGTCGAGTCGATGAAGCCTTCAACTGAGTAGGTAATCTTGGCGATCTTCTTGCCAGCCATGGCGTCCTGAATCAGGCCACCAATCTGTGGGCCAAGGAGTGGATCGCACTCGGCGATCACGTCGATGTCACCGTCAACAACCATCTGTACAGCGGACTTGTTGCCGTCAAAGGAGATGATGATCTTCTCCTTGTGGTCGATACCAGCGGCCTTGAGCGCGTCGATGGCACCGTAGGTCATGTCGTCGTTCTCAGAGTAAATGACGTTGAAGTCCAAACCCTGCTGGATGATGGATTCCATGACTTCCTGGCCCTTTGCACGGGTGAACTCGCCAGTCTGCTGGGCAACGATGTTCCAAGAGTACCCTGGAGCTGCATCGTCGAGAGCCTTGGTGCGGCCCTTTTGAGCGGTGGAGCCGATGGTGCCCTGGAGGTGCACGATGTTGATGTCGTCAGCGATAGCCCCAGCGTCGATGTAGTCCTTGAGCCACTTAACAGCGGTCTTGCCTTCACCTTCCATGTCACCACCGAAGTAGGTGAGGTAGAGGTTCTCGTCCACCATCAACTGACGGTCGGACACGATCAACGGAATACCAGCAGCCTTAGCCTCTTCGAGGATTGGCACCCAGCCGGAGTCGGTCACAGGAGCGAGGTTGATAACCTCAACACCTTGAGCAATCAGGTCGCGAACATCCTGCTTCTGCTTGTCAGCATCCTGGTTTGCGTCAGCGAAAACGAGCTCGTAGCCGTTCTCTGGAACGAAGTAGCTCTTGAAGCTGTCGGTGTTAGCGGTACGCCAGCCGGACTCAGCGCCAACCTGTGCGAAGCCGAGTGTGATGAGGCCGTCGCCATTGGTGTCAGCAGGAACGAGGTTGTAGCCCTCTTCAGTAGAAACTTCGCCACCTGGGGTTTCTTTGTCAACAGGATCGCCTGCACAAGCAGCGAGGCTGAGGAACAGCGCGACACCTGTCACGCCAATAGCAATCTTCTGGAAATTCACCAGTTTCTCCTTTATAAATAGTTGTGTAAGTAGGATATCATATCCAACCGCGGGGACGGTTATCGAGATACTTACCCAGTATGTGCGGGCTTGCGGGCCTGCTTGTCGATCAGATCTTCGATAGCTCCTTTGCTAAGCTAACCTATTCCCTGACCCTGTAGCGGCCACCTTAGCCGCCTCTCGATGTTAGCGCTCACATGTGTGATTTCTTCAATAATACGATGCAAACTAAGGCTCGTCAATCCATACTACTGTGGGTTTCATAACGGTTTGGTCTCAACTTGGTTACGATTGATGTGAGCGCCCCTGATTGGGTCCACCAGAAACATCATCCAGGGCAGAAACAATAGGATCAGGCAAGGACAAGTCCTCCGTCGCCAGCAAGGGAAGAAGCTGGTTAAGATCACGAGGACCCACAAGTGGAGCGGTGACATAGGGGGCATCCCGAACCCACATCAGCGCAACTTGGGCTGGAGTCAGCGACAATCCATGGGCAGCAGTCGCGACTGCATTTACGATCCTGCGGGAGTCAGCATCGAAGTACTGTTCCACAAACCATGACAGCGAAGAATCATCCCCACGAGACCCTGATGGTATCCCAGAAATATACTTTCCAGTTAGGACCCCACGACCCAAGCCAGACCAGGGGAAGAACCCAAGACTGAGAGCGCTCACGCACGGCAAGAGTTCCAATTCAGCTCGACGAGCAAGCAGGGAGTACTCCGCCTGTACCGACGAAATAGGGGTACGTTGCAAAGCCCTCTGCCAGGTTTCAGCCCGAGCCACGTGCCAGCCCACAAAGTTGGAGACCCCAACGTGGCGGGCCATACCCATAGACACGGCTTGATCGGCTGCGGTAAGGGTTTCCTCCAAGGGCTCCTCACCCCAGGCATGAATCTGCCAAAGATCAACCCAATCGGTACCCAAGCGGCGAAGTGAGCCTTCCAAGTCAGCGAGCAGGGTACGCGGAGAATTATCGATCACCCGTTGTCCATTCCTGACAATGAACCCAGATTTGGTGGCGATGACAAGATCCTGACGTCGTATCGTGGATGAAAGGATGCGCCCAATAAGCGATTCGACCTCGCCTTGACCATATGCTGCGGCAGTGTCGATGAGGTTGCCACCATGATCAATGAAAGTCGACAGCATGGGTACCACTTCGCTGATCGGCGTGCCGGTACCCCACGACATCGTGCCCAGCCCCATACGGGAAACACGAAGATCGGTATTCCCGACTTGAGCAGTACGCATTCCCCAAGACTAAGGCATGTCGTCCTGTGGGTGGGTTGTGACGCACTACGGATTTGATTTATGGTGGGTTCCCGCAGGGTTGGGATTCATGCTTCCTGGCGCCGTTCGCTTGAGATAGTCGCAGAGCGTACCATCGCGCTCTGTGAGGGTCGACAAAATCGCTGCGCGGTTTTGCCTTCCATCCGCCAGGAAACATAGATCCCAACCCTATGAGATTATCAGATACTCATTTCAGAAAATCCTGACTTGTGGGGGTTCACTATTCAGGTCGTGGTTAAACCGCCAGGATTACCCCGAAGAGGATTAGGGCGATGATGATCAGGCCCAGGATGATCCGGTAGATGATGAACACGGTGAAACGGTTAGAGGCCACAAACTTTAACAACCAGGCAATGGTGATGTAGGCAACCACGAAGGAGACGGCGGTGGCTACAAGGGTGGGGCCCCATCCTAGGCCAGTGGAAATATCATCGAAGGAGGTTACTGCCTGGAGGAGGCCTGACAGGGTTAGGGCAGGGATGCCTAGGAAGAAGCTCCAACGGGTGGCGGTTGTACGATCAATTCCACGAAAGAGTGCGGCGGCGATGGTGGCTCCAGAACGGGAGACCCCGGGTATCAAAGCAATACATTGGGTGCAACCAATGATGATGGCGTCCTTCACGGTCAGACTCTCCTCAGTGCGAATACGCTCAGGCTGCTGCTTCGTGAGCAGTTCAGAGAACCAATCGGCTGCGAAGAGTACCAGGCTCCAAATGATCAATGCTGCAGCAACAACCCATAGGGAACGCAGGGCGGTCTCAATGAAGTGACGGAAAACGAGGCCGACGATACCAATGGGAATAGAGCCGATGATGACTGCCCACCCTAGACGATAGTCGGTACCCCTCTTGGATGTGTGGATGATTCCAATGAACCAGGCAGATGCCAAACGTACGATGTCTTTCCAAAAGTAGAGGATCGCCGCAGCAATCGCACCCACCTGAATAACAGCAGTAAAGGCCGTCACATCAGGGGAGTCGATGCTCCACCCCATGAGTTTCTCGGTGATCGTCAGGTGCCCCGTTGACGAAATCGGAAGGAATTCTGTGACCCCTTCAACGATGCCGAGCAGGATGGACATAAACCAGTCCATTGTCATCTCCTTTTCTCCTTTGTAGGATAGGGGACGATTCTCTCACAGCCCAAGAGTCCTCCTGACATCGGGAGAAAGGATGACCACGTGATCCCCCAAGAGCAATCGTCTCCCATAATCTCGGGAATACCCACCAGATTACAGGACAATGATCCAATCGAGACCGAGGAATGGCTAGAGTCCTTTGATGGACTTATCCGCGATTCTGGAGTTGAGCGTGCCCGCTATGTCACACTGCGCCTGCTTGAGCGTGCGCGTGAACGCCATGTAGCAGTACCAGGTTTGCGGTCCACGGATTTCATCAACACCATTCCCGTCGCCGAGGAAGCTGAATACCCTGGCGATATCGATCTGGAGAGAGGCTATCGACGTCTGCTTCGCTGGAATGCTGCGGTTATGGTTCATAGGGCCCAAAGGCCTGGCATTGGGGTTGGTGGACACATCTCCTCCTATGCTTCTGCTGCCACCCTCTATGAGGTAGGTCTCAACCACTTCTTTAGAGGTAAGGACCATCCTGGGGGAGGGGATTCAATCTTTTTCCAGGGGCATGCATCACCAGGAATGTACGCGCGTGCCTTCCTTGAAGGTCGCCTTTCTGATGTTGATTTGGATGGGTTCCGCCAAGAGCAGAGCCACATTATTGACGGGGTACCACGCGGCCTCCCGTCCTACCCCCACCCCAGGCGTCTACCCAATTTCTGGGAGTACCCAACAGTCTCCATGGGATTGGGCCCGATGAACGCCATCTACCAGGCATCCTTCAACCGCTATCTCGCCAATCGGGGTTTGAAGGATACCTCCGGGCAGCGGGTGTGGGCCTTCCTCGGTGACGGTGAGATGGATGAGCCAGAATCGCGTGGCTTGATCCAGTTTGCGGCCTATGAGGGCTTGGATAATCTCACCTTTGTCGTGAACTGCAACCTTCAGCGTCTTGATGGTCCTGTACGAGGTAACGGCAAGATCATTCAGGAATTGGAGGGATTCTTTTCTGGTGCTGGATGGAATGTCATCAAGGTCGTATGGGGTTCCGGATGGGATCGCCTCCTGGCCATAGATGAGGATCGCGCCCTGGTGAACCTGATGAACTCTGTTCCCGATGGGGATTTCCAGACATTCAAGGCCAATGATGGGGCCTATGTACGTGAGCACTTCTTCGGTCGTGACCCTCGTACTGCCGCAATGGTTGAGGATTGGAGCGACGACGAGATCTGGCATCTGACCCGTGGTGGACACGACTACAAGAAGGTATTTGCTGCCTACAGTCAGGCCTCTCATCCCAATGGGGCGCCCACTGTTGTTCTCGCCCACACAATCAAAGGCTACTTCCTGGGTTCCCATTTCGCTGGACGTAATGCAACCCATCAAATGAAGAAGATGGCTCTGGATGATCTCATGGCCTTCCGTGACCGTCTCCAGATCCCGATCACCGATGAGGTACTTGAAGAGAACCCCTATCTGCCGCCGTACTATCATCCCGGTGAGGATGATCCACGGATCCAGTACATGCTTGAGCGCCGCCGTGAACTCGGTGGATTCGTGCCCGAGCGACGCAGTGTGTACACACCACTGCCCTTGCCGGAAAAGTCGGCATATGCGGGAGTCAAGCAGGGTTCTGGTATACAACCGGTGGCATCCACGATGGCTTTCGTACGTCTGCTCAAGGATCTGATCAGGAACAAGGATTTTGGGGCACGGGTGGTACCCATCATTCCTGATGAGGCTCGTACCTTTGGAATGGATGCTTTCTTCGCGACCATCAAGATCTATAACCCCCATGGGCAGAGGTACACCCCTGTCGATAATGATCTGATGCTTGCCTATCGTGAATCCATCTCAGGGCAGATTCTCCACACGGGTATCAATGAGGCCGGATCCATGGCTGCCTTCTGTGCAGCTGGTACCTCCCATACCACCCATGGGCTACCCATGGTTCCGATCTATCTGTTCTATTCCATGTTCGGATTCCAACGTACTGCCGATGAAATCTGGGCTGCGGCTGATCAGATGGCACGAGGATTCCTCATCGGAGCAACCGCGGGAAAGACCACACTAACCGGTGAGGGACTCCAGCATGCAGATGGGGCTAGCCCACTTTATGCCTCCACGAATCCGGCTATACGTCACTATGATCCGGCTTACGCCTATGAGATCGCCCATATTATGGAGCATGGGATCGAGACGATGTACGGCGAGTCCCCTGAGGATCTCATCTTCTATCTGACGGTCTACAACGAGCCCATTATTCAACCGGCACAGCCGGAGAATCTCGACGTTGAGGGTATCAAACGTGGGATGTACCTTCTGCGTGAGGGGGAGGTACCTGAGCGTCCCTGCGTACAACTACTCGCATCCGGGGTCAGTGTGCCTTGGGCACTCCAAGCCCAAGAAATGCTGTGGCATGACTACATGGTTGGCGCGAACGTATGGTCGGTGACAAGCTGGAATGAGCTTCGCCGGGATGCGATGGAGGCTGAAGCTCCACTGATGACTGGTGGTCAGGTGCGGGTGCCGTACCTTGTTGAAAAGCTGAAGGGACGCAGTGGCCCTGTGGTCGCTGTCTCTGATTTCATGCGTGGAGTCCAAGATCAGATCGCCCCGTGGGTTGAGCAGGACTTCTTTGCTCTTGGTGCTGATGGGTTTGGTTTCTCGGATACTCGTGCAGCTGCCAGGCGTCATCTCAAAGTTGATGCAGCCTCAATTGTGGTGAAATCCCTGCAGATGCTTGCGAAAACTGATCAGATGCCCGCTGAAGCCGCTGCACATGCCCTCGAAAACTATGAATTGAACAATATTAATCACAGTTTCTCTGAATCCCCGGACGCGGATTCCTCATCTGAGGAGTAGATCGCGTAGATTAGATACGCGAGGGAACCACCCCAGGAAAAGGAGTTAAAGGTGAGCCACAGTGGGCCTGCTGAAGCAGTAGGCATCCATCAGCTTGGTCTAGTGAAAGACATGGCTGTCGAGGAACTGGGTTGGGACGAGGATGTCGATGAGAGTTTTCGACAAGCCGTCATGGAGATTATTGACGCCGACATGGTGGAGGAATCCGCTGAGGCTGTTGATGCTATCGTCCTTTGGCTGAGGCAAGACGACGGGGATGTTATGGATCTCCTCATTGATGCGCTCACTGACCTTGGGCCTTCAGGTTTCCTCTGGGTAATGACTCCCAAGATCGGACGCGAAGGGCATGTGCCCCAATCTGATCTATCCGAGGGGGTCTTGGCTGCCGGCTTATCCTTAACGATCTCCGCCTCAGTTTCCAAGGATTGGTCTGCCCACAAGGTAGTACGACCAAAGGCTGGTAGGCGATAAAGCATTGCCACTGGTATCTTGTTCAAGCGAGTCCGGGATGTGTCGGCCTGCGGTGTGTAGATGCCAGGGATCGCATCTTGTGGTCTGTTCTTGATTCTTATCCGGGAGTACCACTAAGGGTGTGTTCTTCCCAAAGACAGGATTCATCAGTTCAATTCTTTCATTTATGAAGCCTGTGTTGCCTTGGGTTTGAAGAACCGCAAGGAAAAACTGCGCACAATAAACCTCTATCATGAAAGAAGGTGACTGCGGATATATCGCTTGACTAGGGGCTACACTGTGTGGACTCTGCCGGGCTCGAACCGACGACCCCTTCCTTGTAAGGGAAGTGCTCTACCAGCTGAGCTAAGAGTCCGTGTCGTTTAGTAACCCACACATCCTAGCTTCTGGTGGTGATTATGCACAATTTTCGAGGGGGGAAGAATCTACTCTCAGCTCAGATAACGATTTGGTAACAACGCAGGAATTCCTTGACTTTAGAGAAGTTAGTAAGGTTTACTAACATCTATGACAACAGGGCAGCTCCTTGGAATCCATCCCCGTGATGGGGTGAGAATCCTTCGTCCCCAAGATGGGCGACGATTCAATCTTTCCCTTGTTCTCCAGTCACTATTCGACACTCCGTACCTCACTCGGGCGGATCTTGCTCGCCAGACAGGGCTGACGAAGGTCACCATCTCCGACCTGGTTGCTGAGTTGATCAATGAAGGATTTGTTGAGGAAACCGGAGTAACCTCTGGGGTACGCCCAGGAAAGCCTGCCACAAGCCTTGCCGTACGTGAGGACTCATGTGACATCATCGCACTTGATCTGTCGGCCCAAGATATTTTGCGCGCAGGTGTCTACTCCCTGAGAGGGGAGAAGAGGGCCGAATCCTCCTTAGCCCTGGAAGGGCGAGTAGCTGAGGAGGCAGTCGACGTGGTTCTGGAACTCATCCAGAAAACCATCCCCCTCGCCACCCATCGAATCCTGGGCATCGGTATAGGTTCCCCAGGCATCGTCGATGACGCTGGTACAGTCCTCGCAGCCCCAAATCTCAACTGGCGTGAGGTCAACCTCCAAGAGATCGTCACTGATCGTTTCGGGTTCCCCGCCGTGGTACAAAATGATGCGAATGCAGCCGTCATGGCCGAGAAAGTCTTCGCAGAAGCCTCCCCAGATTTGGTACGAGTGCAGATCTCTCGCGGCGTGGGTGCTGGTGTACTCCTGAAGGGATCCCTTGTTCTGGGTTCTGGTGGTGCAGCAGGCGAAATCGGCCACCTTGTTATCGAGCATAAGGGTTTGGAGTGTTCCTGTGGAAAACAGGGGTGTTTGGAAACATGGATTTCTGTACCCAGTCTTCGTTTGCGTCTCGAATCAGACGAGGCCCATTCAGGCACGATCATGGCTGAGGCTGGCCGCCGTCTCGGTATGGCCCTTGCCCCCATCGTAGCTGCCCTTGATCTTCAACACATCATTGTCGGAGGTCCACTCGACCTCATCGACGAGACCTTTATCAATGCTTGTCAAAGCCTAATTATTGAACGCACATACTCAGAGTTTCGCCGTGAACTTTCGGTGAAGCCCTCAAGCCTTGGTCATGAAGCTGTCCTGAAGGGGGCCGTTTCACTCGTACTAAGAGCCACTTTGGGAGTGTCTTAATTCACCCCCGCATCATTTAGGAAAGGATGATAATGAGAGGAAAGATTGCTGGATTGGTGCTCGTTATAGCATCAGCCCTGGTACTCACAGGTTGTGCCCAGCCGCAGCCGACAGATAACAACACGCCCGAGGGCGCCCAGGATATTACATTTTGGGTAATTGGTGGAGACACTCCCCAAGAGCTTCGGGACTACCTTGTTGAACAGTACAAGAGTGTTAATGGTGGAACCCTGACGATTGAGGAGCAGACCTGGGGTGACATCATTACCAAGCTCACTGCGATGCTACCGGATGCCAACAACACTCCCGATGTGACAGAGATTGGTAACACACAGTCTCCAACCTTCACTAATGTTGGGGCTTTCGCTGACATCTCAGACATGTACGCCAAACTCGGGGGATCGAACCTCCTCCAGTCTTTTGTTGAGGTTGGCAAAGTTGATGGGAAGAACTACACTCTGCCGTACTACTTTGGTTCACGATACATGTTCTACCGCAAGGATGTGTGGGAAGCCGCAGGGGTGAAAGCACCTCCGGCAACCCTTGACGAGTTCAATGCAGCCGTTGTGAAGATCACCGACCAGAACCCCAAGACAATCAATGATTTCTCTGGATTCTTCATCGGCGGTCAGGACTGGCGCAATGGTATCTCGTGGATCTTCGCCAATGGTGGAGACCTCGCTAAGCAAGAGGATGGTCAGTGGGTTTCAACACTGTCAGACCCCAACACCATCAAGGGCCTAGCTCAACTCCAAGAGATTCAGGCCAAGGCATCCATGGCCCCAACCACTGCACGTGATCAGAGCCCATGGCTGTACATCAATGACACGGATTCCGCTAAGGATGACGCTGGTACTGTGACCGATACCTCCTTGGCAGCGGCAACCATCATGGCTCCCGGATGGGCTCACTGGTCTATTGGTGATCTAACCAAGAATGATGAAGGCAAGGATGTTCGCGAATGGAATGACGACACCTTCGGCGTCTTCGCTCTTCCAGGTAATGATGGTAAGCCAGCTCCAGTCTTCGCTGGTGGATCCAACATCGGTATCTCAGCGAAGTCAACCAAGCAGGAAGGATCTCGCCAACTCTTGGAGATCATCTTCTCTAGCGAGTACCAAACCATGCTTGGTAAGAATGGTCTAGGCCCAGCCAATTCCACCAATATGTCAGCCCTCGGTGATGACATCTTCGCTAAGGCTCTCATTGAGTCCGCATCAAACTCCAAGTTGACCCCAGCTGCCCCAGGGTGGGCCGCAGTGGAGGCATCCAACAAGTTGGAGGAGTTCTTCCAGAAGGTCGCTGATGGGGCTGACCTCGATTCCTTGACTAAGGAATACGACGCTATCATCACGCCAATGCTGAACCAGAAGTAAGGAAAGGGAATCGAGTGGGGGAATCGGAGTGATCTGGTTCCCCCACGCGATATTCCAGCCTTCGCCAGACGACAGCCTTTCGCCATTAACCCACGTCATCGAAGGAGGTAGACCATGATGACTGAGACAACCACTAATCGACCTGACACTCCTCAAGACTCGGGCCTGGTAGACATGGTCACCCAAGATATTCTCTATCCACTTGAGGTACAGGCTCCCAAACGTCGCCGCAGAAATCCTCGCGCTCCGTACATCCTTCTCCTCCCAGCGGTCATCATGCTTCTCATTGCCATCGGGTACCCCCTCGTGTGGCAGATCTATACATCAATGATGAGGTACGGCCTCGCCCAGCAATTCGGTGCACCACCAGAGTTTGTGGGTTTGAGCAACTACCTCTCCATCTTCACGAACCCATCAACCTGGGGTGTTGTTGCACGATCCCTCATCTTCTGTGCTGTTAACGCCATTCTCACCATGATCATTGGTACGGCAGTAGCAGTACTCATGAATGTCGTGAATAAGGGGGTCAAACTCACACTTCAGATCTCCCTGCTTCTCGCATGGGCCATGCCTGTGGTCGCCGCAGTCACAGTGTGGATCTGGCTCTTCGATTGGCGTCGAGGAGTGATCAACCACACCCTGACCGCGATGGGTTTCAACTTCACGAGTTTCAACTGGCTGGGTACATCTCTAGGTCTGTATTTCGTGGCAACACTGATCGTGGTGTGGATGTCAGTACCCTTTGTGGCCTTCTCCATCTATGCCGGACTCACCCAGGTTTCCCCGGAAATCATGGAGGCCGCGAGCCTTGATGGGGCCTCAGCCTCACGGAAGTTCACCACCATTATTGTTCCTATGATCCGCCCAGTACTCATGATCGTGGGTCTGCTTCAAATCATCTGGGATCTTCGAGTTTTCACCCAGATCCGAATGCTTCAAGACGCACAGATGCCTCTCAACTCAGACCTATTGGGTACCTATATCTACCGACTTGGTGTGGGATCTGGAGACTTCGCCATGGCGTCGGCTCTGTCCATCTTCGTTCTTCTGATCACCATTGTGATCTCGATTGCCTATGTGATGCGCCTAGTCAAGGAGGATTCATGATCACCATACGTCAGCATTTCAAGCCCCTGCGCCTAGTCCTATCCCTCGTTGCGATCGTCATTGCCCTGATCTGGGTCTTCCCCGTTTACTGGATGCTCTCCAGTTCACTGCTCCCCAATGTGGTTTTGAGCTCGACTACACCTCGCTTCTTCCCCTGGGGTGGCAGCTTCGCCAATTACGCAAGTGTTCTCAGTGGAGGTACCTTCCTGCGGGCCTTGACCATATCACTCCAGGTGACCCTCATTGCAGTCTTTTTCGCCATCCTTTTCGCATTCCTCGCGGCTTTGGCGATCTCACGCTTCAAGTTCAGGGGACGCAAATCCTTCGTGTTGGCGATCCTGTTCATCCAGATGCTCCCCGCTGAGGGCTTATTTATTGCCCAGTACAAGATGATGTCCACCACCGGTTTGTTGAACTCTGTCCTGGGTGTCTCGATTCTCTACATCGCCGCCGTTGTCCCCTTCACCATCTGGATGCTCAGGGGATTCGTTGCTGGTGTACCTGCCGATCTGGAGGAGTCCGCACAGGTGGATGGTTGTTCCTCGGCGGGTGCCTTCTTCAGAATAACCTTGCCCTTGCTTGCCCCAGGATTGGTGGCCTCCGGGGTCTATGCCTTCCTCCAAGCTTGGAATGAGTTCACCATCGCCTTGGTGATCCTTCCTGCAGAACAGATGCGCACCCTGCCCTTGTGGTTGCGTACCTTTATCCAAGCATCCCAAGCGAGAGAGATTGATTGGGGGCAGGTGATGGCCTCTTCGACACTGGTCGCCATCCCTGTGATCATTTTCTTCCTGCTTGTTCAAGGCCGTTTGACCTCCGGTTTGGTTGCCGGTGCAGTCAAAGGCTAATCAGTTTTAGAAAGGAATTATGTTAAGCCTAGGAATTGATATTGGTTCAACGAGTACTGAGGGTATCGTACTCTCCCAGGAGGATCGCGTGATCGCTGAGTACTCCACTGCCACGCGTCGAGGTGAACAGGGTGTAGTCGCCGGACTCCTTGAGGTCGCTGGTCACCTCGCTTCCCAAACCGGACAAGAACTCACAGACTTCACCTCAGTGGGTATCGGTATTCCCGGGGTTGTCAATCGCGAGACTGGTACCATCGCAAACGCGGTGAATCTGGGGATCAATCAAACCCTCTTGCGTGATCTGATTGCTGATGAGTTTTCTGTACCCGTGTACCTTGATAATGATGTGAAAGCCACCGTTGTCGCTGTGGGTAACCTGCTCAAGTCAACCTCGGTGACATACGTGAACTTTGGTACAGGTGTGGCCTCAGCAACCCTGGATGGTGGACGACTGCTTCGAGGGAGAAATAACCGTGCAGGTGAAATCGGTCACGTTGTGCTGAATCCGAATGGGGATCCTTGCCGCTGTGGCCAACGCGGGTGTATCGAAACCGTAGTGGGGGGTCGCTATCTGGCACCTAGGATGGAGATGCTTGAACTTCAATGGGCCACCCTCGACAAGGATTCTTCTCCAGCTGGTATAGCTGCCCATGATCAAGCAGTACGGGTTATAGCTCGTGTTGCAGCCCTGGTCGCCGTGGTCTATGCCTCGGATTACATTGTGCTTGGTGGGGGAGTCATCCACGCAGCACCCTGGATCCTTCCAGCTGTTCAAAATTTCCTGGTGACACGCAGCCAGAATACGACATTTCCTGATTATGCTGAAATAGCTGAAGAGATCTCTGTCCTGGATCCGAATTACCGAGCAGCTGCAATCGGTGCGGCTCTGATCGGTCGAGGCGGAATGGAAGTGGAATAATGGCCCGCTCAATGAAAGCAGTAGTACTCGCCGCAGGTAGCTGTGATCAGACAAGAAATCTTTTGATGCGCCAGTTGGGGAACTCGACGGTCGTGGAGCAGTCCCTCGCTAGTGTCACAGCAGTGATCCCCCAATCTGATGTGGTGATTGTTGTGGATGCCCACGATGATTCCATCCCTAAGTTGTTGGGGGATTCCTGGACCTATGTACGTCAGAATGTTCAAGCTGGTACAGGTGATGCCGTCAGGTGTGCCAGGTTCCAACTCGACGGGTTTGAGGGTGATGTCCTGGTTGCCTATGCCGACACACCTATGGTGAAGGCTTCCTCTCTTCGAGGGCTGATCTGGAAACATCATCTCAAAGAGTCACAGTTTTCCCTTCTCACCGCTATGGTTGATGATCCTGGAGACTATGGTCGGATTCTTCGAGATGACCAGGCCCGCATCGTCGAGATCGTTGAAGCATCCGATCTGTCTACTCAAACCTCTGCAATCGTTGAGGTCAATGTTGGGGCCTACGTGATCGATAGTTCGATACTCATTCCGAGATTGGATGAGATGGCTGCCATTGGAGAGCACCGACTTACAGAACTGGCGGAACGTCTGATTGCCGAGGGGAACCCAGTGGCCTCCTATGCCATCCTTGATGTTGATGAAGTCCAAGGTATTAACACTGATGAAGAGTTGAAGAGGGCTGAAGACATCGTCCTCAAACGTCTCTTTGAGCCCAGTCACGCCCTGGAATCCCACGAGATCTTCTTTGGTACAGGAGGCTGGAGAGCCAAGATTGGTGAGGGTTTCACCCTCCACAATGTGCGACGCCTATGTCAAGCCATTGCCAATCAAGTCACTCGCACAGGTACAGAATCCAAAGGTGTCGTGATTGGCGGAGATCGTCGCTTCCTTTCAGCAGAATCGGTACGAGTAGCTGCTGAAGTCTTTGCGGGGAACAATATCCTAACCCGGGTACTCCGTGGTGATGTCCCCACTCCTTTGGTGACCTTTGCGGCCCCCCACACTGGGTCTCAGTATTCTTTGGTTTTCACTGCCTCCCATAATCCACCCCAGTGGAATGGGTTGAAGGTTTTCAGAGCCGACGGGTCTCTTCCTCTCAATGATGAAACCGATGCCTTCCAAGATGAAGCCAACTCTTTGAGGAACGCTGATGTCGTCACCATCGACTATGGGACTGCTATGAATTCAGGACTCATCACCGAGATTGATCTGACGAATGCCTATGTGGAGGCTATCGAAACACAGATCGACATCCCCAAGATGAGGGCTGCGAAACCACTGCGTGTACTGATAGATCCCATGTATGGTACAAGCCAACTCACCTTGGGTCTGGTCCTCTCAGATGCACGGGTACGCGCGGAGTTCATCCATGCCCCCCATAATCCTTTGTTTGGTGGGAAGTCACCAGCCCCGGATGCCGCTGCACTGACAACACTGATCGACATGGTCAAGAATCAGGGTACCTATGACCTTGGGCTGGCCACGGATGGTGACTCCGACCGTATCGGAATCGTCGATGAAACTGGTCGTTATGTTTCCACCAATGAGTTGCTTGTCTTGATCTATTGGTACCTCCATGAGATGAGGGGAGAACAAGGTGGAGTCGTTCGCAACCTCTCCACGACACACCTTATTGATCGGCTCGCTGATCATTTCGGGGAACCTCATGTGGAGGTACCTGTGGGGTTCAAGTACATCACCGCAGGAATGGCCCAGATTAATGCTGTCCTTGGGGGAGAATCCTCAGGTGGTCTCACGATCCGTGGATGGATCCTCGGTAAGGACGGTATCTTCGCCTGTGCGCTGGTATGTGAGATGTTGGCTGTGACAGGAAAAAAACTCAGTGTCCTGCTTGATGAGGTCTTCGCCATCACGGGGCGTGCCACACAGATTGAGACAGGAATCCCTGCGACCCCCGATATGAAGGTCGAGATCCCACGCAGGATTACCGAATCCCAGCCCACTACTATTGCAGGGATCCCCGTGGTCACAATCGACACCTACGACGGATTCAAGATCACCTTGGACAATGGTTCCTGGGTACTGCTGCGCTTTTCTGGTACTGAGCCTATTCTGAGGATGATCGCTGAGGCCGCTGACGAGGTACACGCCCAGGAACTCATCGACTGGGTTCACGACTATGCAGGAGCCTGAATGAAATACGGGTATTTTGACGACTCAGCCGATGAGTATGTCATTGATCGTGTGGATGTACCACACTCGTGGATCAACTACATCGGTGTGGAGAACTGGTGTACCGTCATCAACCAGAATGCAGGAGGTTATAGTTTCTATAAGTCGAGCCAACAGGGGAGGGTGACACGGTTCCGCCCAAATGGGGTACCCATGGATCGCCCTGGTCACTATCTCTACCTGCGCGATGACGAGAATGGTGACTATTGGTCCGGGTCCTGGCAACCGGTTGGCAAGCCTCTAGGTGAGGCGACCTATCGTACTCGTCATGGACTTTCGTACTCGGTCTTTGAATCAGACTATCGAGGGATTTCCACTAGTCAAAGGGTTTTCGTACCCATTGGTGATGATGTGGAACTGTGGGATGTCCATGTCACAAATACCACCGATCACCGAAGGTACCTCTCCCTATTTGGGTACGTGGAATTTTCCTATCACTCGGTACAGATCGATAACGAAAACTTCCAAATGTCGCTCTATGCCTCAGGTTCGGATTACGCCGATTCGGTGATCGAGTACGACTTCTACTATGAGCCATGGACCTACCATTACTTCACCAGTGATCTGGAACCAACCAGCTTCGACTCTAAGAGGGACTCCTTCATTGGCTCCTATAGAACCGAGTCCAACCCCATCGCTGTTGAGAAAGGTTCCTGTTCAAACACCCAGGGAACAACAGGCAATCATTGCGGGGCCCTCCATCACACATTACTTCTAGAACCCGGCCAGACACTGCGGCTCACCTACCTTCTAGGGTACGGAAATCGCGAAGTCGGTACAGCGATGAGGAAGAAGTATTTAACTCCTGGTGTAGTTGATCAGGCGATCGTATCCCTAGCGGAGTATTGGAAAAAGAAGAAGGCTGTTTACTTCTGCGAAACCCCCAGTGGGGCCCTGAACACTCTCATCAACACATGGACCCTCTATCAAGCGGAAACCTGTGTGGTCTGGAGTCGGTTCGCCTCCTTTGTGGAGGTTGGTGGCCGGGTCGGTTTGGGGTATAGAGACACCGCCCAGGATATTGGCAGTGTCGTACACACCAACCCTAACAAGGTGAAACAGAGAATCCAGGAACTTGTCAGAGGCCAGATGTCCCCAGGGTACGGCCTCCATCTTTTCGAGCCTGGGCTTTTCGCGGAAAATCACCGAAAAGATATTCCCGTGGGGGTGAAGCTTCCTACCGTTGTTCCAGGGAAAGCCACAGATCTTGTTCACGGTTTGAAGGATGCCTGCTCGGATGATCATCTATGGTTGGTGGTCTCTGTTGTGGACTACATTGTTGAGAGTGGTGATGTGGGGCTGCTGAATGAGGTGGTACCTTTCGCTGACACGGATCTGAATGAAGAAGAAAGAGCAAAGGTGCTCGGCTCTTATGCCAGCGCCGATCACAGGGTTGCGACGGTTCTGGAACACCTCATGAGGGGGCTGGAGTTCACTACGACCCATGTGGGTGACAATGGAATTGCCCAAGGTCTCAGGGCAGATTGGAATGACTGTCTTAACCTTGGTGGTGGGCAAACGGCTTTGGTGACTTTCCTCCATGTGTGGGCAGCACGTACCCTGAGGGACCTGCTTATCGACCTCCAGTCGCACCTGGGATTGGTTGCCCGTCTCAATGAGATCATCGACCAAGCAACTGAAGCTGCTAATCGGGAACTCTGGGATGGGCAGTGGTACCTACGGGGATTCACCCGTGATGGAGTGAAGATCGGCTCTCGGGAATCCGAGGAAGGAAAAATCTTTCTAGAGCATATGGGTCTGGCTGTGATGAGTGGTGTTGCTGGTAAGTCCCGGGGGTTATCCTCCATGGATGCAGTCAACGAACACCTTGCAAGCGAGTATGGATTGCATTTGTGTTCGCCTTCCTACACCAAGGTCGACGACACTATTGGCTATGTGACAAGGGTTTATCCTGGGGTCAAGGAAAATGGGGCCATTTTCTCCCATCCCAATGCCTGGCCCATCATTGCTGAAACCATGCTGGGGCGCGGCGATCGCGCCTTTGAGTATTACCAGGCGATGGCCCCCATTACCCACAATGACTCCATCGAAGTACGAGGCGCAGAACCCTTTGTCTACACTCAGTTCATCTTCGGGCGCGACCATGAATACTATGGTCAGGCGCAGAATCCTTGGCTCACGGGTACTGCGGGGTGGATGTACACCGCAGCGACTCGGTACATTCTTGGAATCCGCCCACGGCTCAATCATCTGATCATTGATCCCTGTATCCCAGGTTCATGGGATGGATTCACCGTGACACGCCAATGGAGGGGGAGTACATATCTCATTGAGGTGCTCAACCCTCACCATGTGTCCACAGGTGTGTCGACAATCACCGTTGATGGTGTCCCTTTCACTCCAACACAAGGATCTCGGCGCAACTATGCGCAGATCGAAACTGGGCCTGAGGGTCGCGAAGTTCATCTCAAGATCACCCTGGGCTGAAGATTCTTCCGATGATACCTTCTGCGTCGGTCTAGGCGGTACGCTAGCTCGAAGACGGGAGTATGTACCGTGACAAGGAGGTGACCGATGTCTGATCCAACTTATCCTGGTGGGTCCACCCCGCTCAGGACTGATATGACAACGGTCGAACTGGTGAGCCTTATCCGAACCCATCGAGAGTCCTTGGTTGAGGTGGCTCGCCATCCTAATGCCTACCCGGAGCTACTCACCTGGCTTCAGGTCAATGGTGATCACGAGGTACGAGAAGCCATAGCTGCGCGATCAGTACCTCCATATAAGATCAGTACCTCCATATAACCAGTCACCTCAGGTACTACATCCACCAGAATGGACCCCAGCGCAGGTGCCAAACGAGGTGACTGTGGGGATCTTTAGGCAATCTGGTAATGCCTTTGTCTGCACCGGGCTCGTACTTCTTGTCGTAGCCCTATCAGCAGTTCATAAACCAGCTAGGGTTGCTCCAGCCTCCATGGCTGTTACATCATCATGACCTCAGTGTCCAGGATTCCCATTTCTTGCGGTTACTTTGTTATCTTCAGCCAAGATTGATGAATGGGTAGGATAAGCTAGAAGCGTTGATAACGCTGCCATATGGCTGACCACAGCACGTGAGTCGCTACGTGCCCGACGTAAGGAGTCAAGGATGACCCTAGATACTAGTACCATTGCTACGACCGCGCCCGCAGGGGTCCCTGAATCCCTCATATCCTGGGTGGCTGAGGTCTGTGAACTCACAAAGCCTGCAGCCATTCATTGGTGTGATGGATCGCGCGAAGAATGGGACAACCTCAATGCACAGCTCGTTGAAGCTGGCACAATGATCCCCCTCAATCCTGCTAAGCGCAAGAACTGCTTCCTCGCTCGCTCGAATCCTGCCGACGTAGCTCGTGTCGAATCACGAACCTTCATCTGCTCTGAAAAAGAAGAAGATGCTGGCCCGACCAATAACTGGGCAGATCCCGCCGAGATGCGCGCCACACTCAAGACAGTCTTCGACGGCTGTATGCGTGGACGCACGATGTACATCATCCCCTTCTCCATGGGTCCACTCGGTGGAGACATTTCCAAGCTCGGTATTGAGGTTACAGACTCACCTTTCGTTGTGGTGAACATGGCCCTCATGACCCGTACGGGAAAGCCGGCTCTGGATCGCATCTCCGCTGGTGAATTCTGGGTGCCAGCTGTTCACTCGGTCGGTTATCCCCTCATCGACTCTGATGGAAACGAACGCGAAGACGTTTTGTGGCCTTGCAGTGATGAGAAGTACATCACCCACTTCCCCGAGACTCGCGAAATCTGGTCCTATGGTTCTGGGTACGGCGGAAACGCTCTCCTCGCGAAGAAGTGCTACGCCCTACGTATTGCCTCCGTCCTCGCACGCGACGAAGGCTGGTTCGCTGAGCACATGCTTCTCCTGAGGCTCACCGATCCTCAGGGTCGCAGCTTCCACCTCTCGGCAGCCTTCCCTTCTGCCTGTGGCAAGACCAACCTTGCAATGTTGCGTCCCACCATCCCAGGTTGGAAGGTTGAAACCATTGGTGATGACATCGCGTGGCTGCGTCCGGGTAAGGATGGGCGTCTGTACGCCATCAATCCTGAGGCTGGGTTCTTCGGTGTTGCTCCAGGTATGTCCCTGAAGACCAATCCGACAGCCCTCGAAGCCCTCGACCATGACACCATCTTCGCCAATGTCGCATTAACTGATGATGGCGATGTCTGGTGGGAGGGTCTCACTGATGAGCCTCCGGCCCATCTGATCGACTGGCTCGGTAACGACTGGACACCTGAAAGTGGTACCCCAGCTGCCCATCCCAATGGTCGCTTCACGGTACGTGCTGACCAGGCCGCGTCCATTGCTCCGAACTGGGAAGACCCAGCAGGTGTGCCAGTGGATGTCATCCTCTTCGGAGGCCGTCGTACCTCCAATGTCCCACTGATTGCGCAATCCTATAGCTGGGAGCATGGTGTCTTCGTGGGTGCCACAGTCGCCTCTGAGCAGACCGCTGCTGCAGAAGGATCCGTGGGTTCCCTTCGTCGTGATCCCTTCTCCATGTTGCCCTTCTGTGGCTACAACATGGCTGACTACTGGGCACACTGGTTGCGGATGGGCAAGGCCCTTGGTGACAAGGCCCCGAAGATCTTCCATGTCAACTGGTTCCGCAAGGATGCCGATGGCAACTTCATGTGGCCAGGGTTTGGCGAGAACTGCCGTCCTATCGAGTGGGCTATCCGTCGTATCGCAGGCGAGGCAGAAGCAGTCGATGCCATCTCAGGTCAGATCCCTGTACCAGGTGACTTGAATCTTGATGGACTCGACATCGCTGAAGAGACGATCACCGAATTGTTCACCTACAACCCACAGGCATGGGCTGCAGAAGCAGACTCAACTGAGGAGTACTTCGCCCAATTCGGCGACAAGCTCCCAGCAGAGTTGACTGCCCAACTTGCTGCTCTACGCGAGCGGATTGCTGCAGCTAGCTAAGTCCACAGGGTAGATATCTTCCCCCAAGCCCCAGCAAGGATTCCTGAGAGTCTTGCTGGGGCTTTGTGGTCGGTGAAAGATCCATTGACCAACACACCCACAGGTCTGTCATTCGCTGTTTCGCGCTCGCTCCCGGTAAAATCACTACCCATGGCAACAATCGACGATTTACGTACCCTGTGGGACGCCCTTGATCAGACAATGGTCTCGATCGAGGCGGTTGTTGACGTACCATCGAAGCTGGAAGCTATCGCCCAATTGGAGTCTGAGGCCGCTGCTCCAGACTTATGGAATGACCAAGAGCGTGCCCAAGATGTCACCTCACGTTTGTCCAGACTTCAGTCAGATGTGGAGAAGGTTACCTCGTTAAGACACCGCCTAGAGGATGCCAAGGTTCTCATGGATTTGGGGGTTGAGGAGGACGATGCTGACACTATTGCTGAGGCTGATACTTCGTTGGTGGGCCTGAGTCCAGATATTCAGTCTTTAGAGGTACGTACCCTCCTAGCTGGGGACTATGATGATCGAGATGCCCTTGTCACGATTAGATCGGAAGCTGGGGGAGTCGATGCAGCCGACTTCGCAGAAATGCTTTTGAGGATGTACCTTCGCTGGTCTGATCGCCATGGTCACTCGGCAGAGGTCTTCGATACATCCTATGCGGAAGAGGCTGGAATCAAATCAGCCACCTTCCAGGTCAAGGCTCCTTTTGCTTACGGGACTCTGTCTGTGGAGCAGGGTACACATCGTCTGGTTCGTATCTCACCCTTCGATAATCAGGGGCGACGACATACATCGTTTGCTGGTGTTGAGGTACTTCCTGTCACTGAGGAATCCGACCATATTGAGATTCCCGAGGCGGATATTAAGGTGGATGTTTTCCGGTCTTCGGGTCCGGGAGGCCAATCAGTAAATACGACTGACTCAGCGGTACGTATCACTCACTTGCCGACTGGTCTTGTTGTCAGTTGCCAAAACGAGAAGTCTCAACTCCAGAATAAGACTGCAGCTCTCAAGGTTCTTCAGTCACGATTGTTGGAAAGAATGAGACTGGAACGTGAAGCAGAGATGCGTCAGCTCAAGGGCGATGGTGGTAATTCTTGGGGTTCACAGATCCGTAGCTACGTACTTCAGCCTTATCAGATGGTCAAGGACCATCGCACAGATTTTGAGGTAGGGAATCCCAGCGCAGTCTTTGATGGTGACATTGATGGCTTCATTGATGCGGGGATTCGTTGGAGACGCCAGCAAGCGAACGAAGAATAGAGTATGGTTAAGTCTGAGGAGATTATGAGATTTTCTCAGGATTCACGAGAGGTTAAGTTGTGATCAGGTTTGAGGAAGTATCTCGAATATATGACGGGCAGACACGAGCAGCTCTAGCAAACGTCAACATCGAGATCGAAAAAGGAGAGTTTGTCTTCTTGGTTGGTGGATCAGGATCAGGCAAATCAACCCTCATGAAACTCATCCTTCGGGAGTACCGTCCCACAACAGGACGAATCTATGTCGCTGGGAAGGATGTGGCCGCTCTTCCCGAGCGTAAGATCCCAGCTCTTCGTCGTGAGATCGGAATGGTCAGTCAGGATTTCCGCCTTCTGCCAGGCAAGACAGTCTTTGAAAATGTCGCATTCGCCCTCCAAGTGATTGGTAAACCTCGTTCACTGATCCGTAAGGTCGTACCCGAAACCCTTGAGATGGTTGGTCTTGCAGACAAGATGGGACGCCGCCCAGACGAACTCTCTGGTGGTGAGCAGCAAAGGGTTGCTGTTGCGCGTGCCTTCGTCAATCATCCCAAGATCCTGTTGGCAGACGAGCCCACCGGAAACCTTGACCCAGAAACCTCGGTTGGCATCATGAAGTTGCTGGACCGAATCAATCGATCTGAAACCACCGTAGTCATGGCTACCCATGACTGGGCCATGGTCGACCAAATGCGTAAACGAGTTGTGGAGCTTGAAAGTGGCCATGTCATCCGAGATCAGGCCCGTGGCATCTATGGTGCGAGAGCCTGAGAGGAAAGATCTATGAGACACCTATTATCTGAAACCTGGTCTGGACTCAGGAGAAATGTCGGCATCACACTCGCAGTTGTGATGACCATGTGGGTATCCTTGTCCCTCTTTGGCGCTGGCCTCATTGCTGCTCAGCAGGTCAACCTCTTCAAAGGTGAGTGGTATGACAAGATCGAGATCACTGTCTATTTGTGTACTGCCAAACTCCAAACTGGTGGAAACTGTGACCCTGGTCAGGATGCAACCGATGAGCAGAAGGATCAGATCCATGATGCAATTGAGAAGAATCCTGAGGTTCTTAAGGTCGAGTATCAATCCAAGGAGGAGGCTTACGAGGAATTCCTGAATGTCTTCAAGGATTCCCCCATCAAGGATTCGTTGACCCTTGAGGAGATGCAGGACAATTACAGGGTCAAGTTGGTTGATCCCCAGCAGTACCAAGGCCTCGTCTCCCAACTCAAACTCATGCGAGGGGTACAAAAGATCCAAGACCTTCATCAGATCCTTGAACCGGTCTTCAAATGGTTGGGTGCACTTCAATGGGGAACCATCGCATTGAGTATCGTGCTGCTTCTCGCAGCAGCCCTCCAGATTGGTACCACTATTCGTATGGCCACCTTCACACGAGGCCGAGAAATTGGAATCATGCGACTAGTGGGTGCCTCCAATTTCCATATTATGGGTCCCTTCTTGTTGGAATCCTTGATCGCTGGATTGGTGGGCGCATTCCTTGCTTCGGGTACCCTGGTCTTCGGTGTGTGGTTCATTATCTTGCGAAATGCTCAACGTGGACTTGAGGCTTTCCGATGGGTTGGATGGACTGAAACGTGGATCGCTGTAGGCGCGATGGTGCTTGTCGCAATCATATTGTCCATCATTCCGACCATTATCTCGGCGCGTCGTTACCTTCGAGTCTAGTTTTATCACCATAGTATCGATCGCCTAGAGCAAGGGAGACATATGTCTAGGCTGACCGTAGTACGGCGCGCGCTTGTCGTGTGCTGCGCCACCGTGTTGATCGCAACCATGGGGGAGTTCACTGCCCACGCAGATGATCTTGAACAAGAGAAGGCTGAGGCCACCAAGGCCATCGCCCATGCCCAGGATTGTGTCCAGGATTCCGACGCAGCACTACGCGGAGCTGAGCAACGTGTTACCCAAGCAACATCTCGGGTCAGCGAGGCTCAGGGCGTACTCAATGTGGCTGAGAAGGAACTGAAACAAGCCGAAGAGGTCAGTGCAACAAAGAAGGCTGAACTTGATCAAGCAAACCAGGTACTCACCGAGGCTCGTGCCAAGGAGGCGGAAGGCCAAGCGAAGGTTGATGCTCAACGTACCAATGTGGCTGCCTATGCGAGAGCCGTCTACCAAGACAATCTACCGCTGATCTCAGTGGCCACCCTGCTTGGTGCGAATACCACAGCTGACCTTGCTAATCGTGTGCAGTGGACGGATACAGTACTGGTGACCAATCAGGTTGATCTTGACTATCTCAACCGAATCCAAACTGAATTAGGGGAAGCCAGACTCATAAGCCAGAGGGCTCAACTTGCAGCCACAGAGGCCAAGCAGATCGCGGATCATCGCACTGCTCAGGCTCAGGAAGCCAAGGATGCAGCCGCAGCTGCCCGTGATCGCCTTCAGAGGGCGCTTAATGAGGAGAATGCCGCGCGACAAGCAGCAGCACAAGCACTGGAAGCGGATAAGGCTGCACTGGCTGAAAAAGAAGCCCGAACTAACCAGAATTAATGAGAAGATCGCCCAGTTAGCGCGTGAAGCCGCTATGAGTCAAGCATCATGGGCTGGATTGGTGTGGCCCACTGATGGTGTGATCTCATCGAATTACGGGTACAGAATCCATCCCATCTATGGTGGACGACGATTCCATGACGGCCTTGATTTTGCTGCTGACTGTAGTGTACCCATCCGCGCTGTAGCCGATGGTGTCGTAATCGACCAGTACCGCAGCTCTGGATACGGGAAGAAAGTCTTGGTGAGCCATGGGTACGTCAATGGTCGTCATATGGTCTCTGCCTATAGCCACTTGTCTGATTACGCTGTCTCCACTGGGGCCTCAGTTTCTCAGGGGCAGGCCATCGGATATGTTGGTTCGACTGGCGCATCAACAGGGTGTCATCTTCACTTCATGCTCTGGGTGGATGGGTCACTTGCGAACCCTCGAAGCTACCTTTCCTGATCCTGATCTTTTCTCCATCGCAGGGTAAGTGCTGTAGCTGACTGTCAACATGACCTTGAGGCTTTCAGTCGTGCGCCGGTAGGGAAAAACTGCAAGGCTAGGGGTTTTCCTCATCCGCAGTTAGTGTATTCAACTAATACCAAGGCTGACGCGCCAGTTCCTGCGTCGGTTGCTCACCTAGGACGGAGGAGAGTGATGTTTGGTTTCGCGAGAGCGCGCCATGCCATCGCCGCGATATGTGTGGTTGGTCTCTTTTTTTCACTGACAGGAGTCCCGGCTCAGGCTGAGGATCTTAATGCGCAAAAGTCTCAGGCTTCCAAGGCTGTGAGTTCAGCAAAAGAGTCAGTGAATAGTGCCTCTACTGCTCTGCAAGAAGCTCAGGCTCGAGTGATGGCTGCCCAGGCACGTGTCGATGAAGCACAGGCAATTCTCAACATCGCGGAAGCCGAATTCAAGCAGGCTGAAGCCGAGGGTGTACAAAAAGCGGCTGAACTCAAAGAAGCCAATACCGCTCTCAATGAGGCTCGGGCTAAAGAGGCTGAAGGTCAGGCTAAGGTCGATGCTCAAAGAGAATCGGTTGCCGCCTATGCTCGCGCCATCTACCAGGACAATCTTCCACTCATCTCAGTAGCGACTCTGATCAACACAGATACCACCGCTGGATTGGCTAACCGCGTACAGTGGACAGATACCGTACTTGTCACCAATCAGGTTGACCTCACCTTTCTTAGAGAAATCCAAGAGGAACTCGCCCAGGCTCGTCTGCTCAGTCATCAGGCTCAGCTTCGAGCTACGGAGGTCAAGCGTGTAGCTGATGAGAATACTGCTCGTACCCAAGCAGCTAGGAACACAGCCGAACAGGCTCGTAACACCCTTCAGTGGGCCTTGGACGAACAAGAGGGTGCCCATAAGGAAGCGAGCAAGCTACTCCAGAACGCACAGCTACAACTCTTTGAGCGTGAGGCGGAACTTAAGAGTGTGAATGCCAAGATCGCAGAGCAGGCGCGCAAGGCAGAGGAGGCCCGTAAGGCAGAGGAGGCCCGTAAGGCTGCTGAGGCTGAGGCTGCGAAGAATAACTCCAGTTCTAGCTCCAGCGCATCAAACTCGTGGGCAGGACTCATTTGGCCAGTCGATGGCACCATCACCTCAAATTACGGGTACAGAGTCCACCCTATTTCGGGTACTTGGCGTTTCCATGATGGTCTTGATTTTGGTGCTGGCTGCGGGGTATCCATTAAGTCTGTGGCTGCAGGGACGGTGACCGATAGGTACTATAGCTCAGGTTATGGATATCGAATCTTTGTGGATCATGGTTATGTCAATGGTCGCCATATGGTGACCTCCTATAACCACATGTCTGGATATGCAGCTAACAAGGGACAATGGGTCTCTCAAGGACAAACCATTGGCTACGTCGGATCAACAGGTGTTTCGACTGGTTGCCACCTTCATCTGATGTTGTGGGTGAATGGAACCTTATCGAATCCACGCGGGTATCTCCCCTGAGCTTGAACAGCTATTTTGCGCGAACTGTAACCTAGCCTGGGAATCCAGTAAAATGATCCTCTTGCGCGCTCGAAAGGAGGAATCATGGTTAAGGAGACCGGGCGTAAGCTCGTTGCCCAGAACAAGAAGGCACGTTACGACTACCATCTCCACGATACCTTCGAGGCTGGGATTGTTTTAACAGGTACAGAGGTGAAGTCTCTTAGGGCCGGCCGAGCCTCCCTGACGGATGCTTATGTCACTGTGGATGGTGCAGAGGTGTGGCTTCGCAACGCAACCATCACTGAGTACGCCTATGGTACCTGGACTAACCATGCCCCTAAGCGGGCTCGCAAGCTACTCCTTCATCGCAAAGAGATCACCAAGCTCACCAGGGAGTCTGACGCTGCTGGGCGTACGATCGTACCCTTGCAGATCTATTTCCAGGACGGCTATGCGAAGGTACTCATCGCCGTGGCGACAGGTAAGAGGGAATGGGATAAGCGCCAAACCATCCTTGAGCGTGATGCCAATCGCGAGGCTGAACGTGCCTTGAGGGCAAGAACAAAAAGATAAGAGGCCAGGCAGTAGAATGACTGCGTGAGCGAGACCACGCAAACCATCGAGATTCCTCATGTCAGCATGCAGGAGTTGCGTGAGCGCGGCGAACTTCCCTCGACCAAGGAGGGGTTAGCCATCGAGTTGGCAATGCGGGTGGGTGATGTTCTTGCCTCGGCTGGTGCCTCAGCTAAAGACACTGTGGTGATGATGAGGCGTATCTGTCAGGCCTATGGCCTGGATCGAGCCCAGCTAGACATCAACCTCAATATGATTATGGCCTCCTATTATCCAGGTCAAGGGATGCCACCTTTTACGGCTATACGTACAGTCTCGCCTGTGGTCTCCAACCTGACGAAGGTCTCCAAGGTCAATGCTCTGGTTCGTGAAATTGGACAGGGATTGTCGATCACTCGGGCCACCAAGAAGTTCGACCGGATACGCAAGAGCGAGTTGCCTTATCATCCTCTCTTAGCCGCGTTAGCTGCTGGCGGAATTTCGATGAGTGTTCAGTTGTTCTTTACTCGTGATGTACTCATGCTCATGCTGGCGCTGATCACTGGTTTTCTTGTCAACCGGTTTGTATATCTGCTTAAAGAGTGGGGGCTACCAACCTTTTTCCAGCAACTCTTTGGCGGGTGGCTGGTCATTGCCATTGCTGCCGGATTTACGTGGCTGAATGCTCACCCTGATTTGGGTCTGGGATATATAAGCCCTACTACGATTGCTGTGGGATGTATCTTCCAATTGGTTGTGGGTGCCCGGTTTGTTGCCGGGGTACAGGATGCCATTGATGGATTCTATGTCACTGCAACTGCGCGGATACTCGAAGTTGTTTTACTGACGGCAGGTCTTGTGATTGGGTTGTTGACGGGCCTTGATCTGGCTCGTCGCTTGGGTATCAATGTCTATTTGAGTACATCTGTTCTCACTCCCCAGGATCCAGCCTTCCAACTCATTGCTGCCACGACGACCGCATTACTATGGGCGATCAGTCGCTATGCCAATATCCCGACCCTCATCATGACTGCTGTGACCACACTGATTGCCCGAGCGACCTTCCTGCTTGTTCAGACCTTGGATGCGAGTACTGTGATCGCCTCCTTCGCGGGTCCTATGGTTGCTGCCTTCATCGCCACGATCTTGGTACGACGATTCCATCGGATTCCGACCTTCGGTGTGATCAACGCCATGGGTGTTCCATTCGTACCAGGTATGGCCCTATACATGGGGCTGTTACAAACCGTGGGAACCAATAACGCTGATCCTGATCCAAGTTTGGGGGGTACCACCTTGGGTACTGCTGCGGCCGTGGCCTTGGCTATTGCAGCGGGAGCAAGTCTTGGGATCTTCTTCGGGCGCCCTGTGAGTGAACGTCTCATGATGATTCCGCGTACATGGAATCAGTTGCTTAACCGAGGTACAGACCAGGCTCCCAAACACCAGATTGCGAATCCTGCTGGTGGGAAACTTAAACACCTTAAAGCCAAGAAACAGCCCGATGAGAATCCAGACCCCTCAACCGACAAGGGGATATAGCTACTATGCGGTTGATAGGTTACTCCTGAGTCACCAGGGACCAAGTTATCCCAAGGTTTCTCCTGGATTCAAAAGTTATCCACAGTTTCGCTTTTTCTAGCATAAGTACACTGCCAGAGACCATGGTCAGGGTATGAATCGAAATAGAAAGACCATCCGATCACCACAGGAGTTATTGGAGGCTGTCCCTCATGTCTTTGGTTTCCATCCAACTCAATCCATGGTGGCTGTCGTGATGAGAGGCCACCTTCTCCATGTGACCGCTCGCTGGGATCTAGACATTGCGTGTGAGGAAGATGGACTGCGATGGATTGACGAGCGGTTATCGGATCTATGTTCTTCACCTGAGGCGAGGGTTCTCTTGGTGGGGTACGGGCATCGTCGTCATGTTCAGAAGGCCATCGGGATCGTACGTCAATCTTTGGAAGTTGAGGTTGTGGATGCTCTCATCGTTGACCAGGATCGATGGTGGTTTGCTGACGAGGAGCAGATGAGTTCTGGGAGGTCACTTTCGTACGGGTTATCTGTACCCATGAGTCGTGAAGACATTGCAGCCTCCATAGCATCTCCCAAAGGTCTTCGTGAGGATGATCTTCTTGAAACCCTTGTTGAGTTCCTGGATGCCCATGACGACTTGCCTGCCCATGAACTGGGGAAGTCAGTGGTTGGTTTCATCGACAGATGGAGCCAGAAGGTTTCGCTAGATGATAGGGATTACCTTGATGTTGCAGTGGCGATATCTGAGGGAGCGGCTCGCGATGAGGTATGGAAGATACTCACCCATGAGTCCGCGAAAACCAGTCTTGGATTCTGGAAGGAGGTGTTGCGTAGAACACCGGTGGTTATTCGGGTCCCTGTACTCGCAGTAACGGGGATGGTTGCTTGGATTGCTGGAGAGGGAACTGTGATGAATATCTGTCTGAAAGAGGCCGAAGCTCTCGACCCTAACTATCCCTTGGTGGTGACCCTGTCAATGATCTCTCATCAGGGGCTGCATTCATCGAAATGGTTGGAGATGAACTGTATACCCCTGGAAAAAGCTTCTTAACCTAGTCACCCTGATTAGATGTGTATCCCAACCATGTTCCCAACCAGGTAGGTTATGCCCATGGTCAGGGCACCAACCAAACAGTTGCGGAGAACAGCCCTTGAGATGTTCGCTCCACCCAACCATGCTGAAATTGAGCCGGTCAGGGCGAGGGCCACCATAACAGCAACTGAGGTTGAGATCACGCGTACTGAAACTGAAGCACACACCATAGCAATTAGAGGGATCAGTGCTCCCATGGTGAAGGCGATAAAGGACGCAAATGCTGCAATCCAAGGTGAGGTTTGTTCGTGGGCGGAGATCCCGTACTGAGCCTGAGTGTGGGTGGCAATCGCATCATGATCATTGAGGGTCCTAGCCACCTGGTTTGCTAGTTCCCTTGTACATCCCTGGTTTTCATAGACTGCGCTGAGATCTGCCATGGCCTTTTCAGGATCAGCTTCAAGAAGTTCGCGTACCTTTTGTACTGCTGCAAGTTCAGTGTCTTTTTGTGTGGAGACTGAGACGTACTCACCTCCTGCCATCGACAGGGCTCCTGCTACCAGCCCTGCCAGACCTGCGATGAAAAGAGCTGCGGAATTCTGGGTTGCTCCAGCGACACCCATGACGAGACCTGCAACAGAGACAATGCCATCATTTGCTCCAAGTACGCCTGCTCGAAGCCAGTTCAGTTTTGATGCGAGAGATCTCATAGGTTCAGCCATGGGTCAATCGTGTCTGAAATTGAGGGGTCCCACAACTAAGGAAAGCCTAGGCTTGGTAGACTTCGCCAAGGTCTATGGAAGGAGAAGACGTGAGCGAGCAGAATGCTCCCGCCGAATATGATGCCCGTGCGGCACAGGAGAAGTGGCAAGCCTATTGGTCTGAGTATGAGACCTTCCGCCCACTTGATGATGGTACAAAAGAGCGGCGCTATGTTCTTGACATGTTCTCCTATCCCTCAGGCGATCTACATATGGGGCACGCGGAGGCTTTCGTCATGGGTGATGTTGTTGCCCGTTACTGGAAACTGCTCGGCTACGATGTCTTGCATCCCATTGGTTGGGACTCCTTCGGGTTGCCTGCAGAAAACGCAGCCATCATCCGCGGTACCCATCCTGCCGAATGGACCTATGCAAACATCGAAACCCAGGCACGCTCCTTCAAGCGTTATGCCTTGAGTATGGACTGGTCTAGGCGTCTGCACACCTCCGATACTGAGTACTATCGCTGGACCCAATGGTTGTTCCTGCTCTTCTACAAGTTGGGTTTGGCCTATCGCAAGGGTGGGTACGTCAACTGGTGTCCAAGTTGCCAGACTGTTCTCGCCAATGAGCAGGTTGTTCAAGGTGCTTGTGAGAGGTGCCACAACCTCGTGACGAAGCGACAGTTAACCCAGTGGTACTTCAAGATCACTGACTACGCCCAACGTCTCCTAGACGACATGGTTCAGTTGGAAGGCAAGTGGCCTGATCGTGTGCTGGCTATGCAACGCAACTGGATTGGGCGCTCTGAGGGTGCCTTTGTGGATTTCCCTATCGAGGGACGCGAGACTCCTGTACGAGTGTTCACAACTCGACCGGACACTCTCTATGGTGCGACCTTCATGGTGGTTGCACCAGATGCTGACCTGGCATCTGAGCTTGTTACCGAGGAATATCGTGCAGATTTTGAGGCCTACCTCGACCGTACCAAGCAGGCCACTGAAATCGAGAGACAGTCAACAGAACGAGAGAAGACAGGAGTCTTCCTGGGCTGCTATGCCACCAATCCTTTGACTGGTGACAAGATGCCAATGTGGGCTGCAGACTATGTACTCAGCGAATATGGTACGGGCGCGATCATGGCCGTACCAGCCCACGACCAGCGAGACCTTGACTTCGCGCGCAAATATGGTCTGGATGTCACGGTCGTCATCGATACTGGTGAAGAGGACCCCCGAGAATCTGGGATCGCCACAGCAGGAGATGGGGTGTACATCAACTCCGGGCCCCTCAACGGGTTAACCGACAAGAAGTCCGGGATCGCCACCATCAACGAGAAACTCACCAGCGATGGTACAGGCGAGGCAGCCGTGACCTATCGTCTACGAGACTGGCTGCTCTCCCGTCAGCGTTTCTGGGGATGTCCGATCCCGATCATCCACTGTGAAGCCGACGGTGAGGTCCCTGTACCCGAGGATCAGTTACCAGTCGAACTACCTGATCTGCGTGGGAGTGCCCTCGCGCCGAAGGGAACCTCCCCTTTGGCCGGGGCGAGCGACTGGGTGAATACCACCTGCCCGAAATGTGGGGGGCCGGCAACCCGTGATGCCGATACCATGGATACTTTCGTGGACTCATCGTGGTACTTCTTCCGCTACTGTTCGCCTCAGGATGACACGGTCGCCTTTGATGGGTCGGAGGTTGCGAAGTGGATGCCTGTCGACCAATATGTTGGCGGGGTTGAGCACGCCATCCTTCACCTGCTCTATTCACGCTTCTTCACGAAGGTTCTCTATGACCAAAAGATGATCGACTTCACTGAGCCATTCAGTCGTTTGCTGAATCAGGGTCAAGTCATCAACGAGGGCAAGGCAATGTCGAAGTCCCTGGGCAATGGTGTGGACTTGGGTGCGCAGATCGATAAGTTCGGTGTTGATGCCATTCGTACCACTGTTGTTTTTGCGGGCCCCCCAGAAGACGACATCGACTGGGCTGATGTTTCACCAGCAGCGACTCTGAGATTCCTTCAAAGGGCCTGGCGTATCGCCTGTGACGTAGCCAGCCCAGTGGGTACAGATCCTGCCGCAGGTGATGAGGATCTGCGCCGAATCACCCACCGTACCCTCGCCGAAATCACCGACCTGCTGGAGATTCGCCGATTCAACGTCTGTGTAGCTCGCCTCATGGAGTTGGTCAATGCGACCCGTAAAGCCATTGATTCGGGTGCGGGCCCCAGCGATCCAGCAGTACGAGAAGCCGCCGAATGGACTACCATCGCCCTATCATTGTTCGCACCCTATGTGGCCGAAGAAATGTGGGAGATCCTTGGACACGAACCCTCAGTGGCACAAACGAATTGGCCACAACCTGATGTGAACCTCAAAACAGCATTGTCCGTTACTATGGCCGTCCAAGTACAAGGAAAAGTACGCGCAAAGATCGAGGTACCAGCGTCAATCAGCGAGGCTGAGGCAGAAGAATTAGCCCTCGCTGACGAGAACGTACAGAAGTTCCTGGCCGGGCGTCCGGTAGCTAAGGTCATCGTGCGAGCACCCAAGATGGTGTCCATCGTCCCTCAAGGGTAATGTCGGATTCGCGTTCCAGGGCCATCATGTTGACTAAGGTTCCTGGGTTATCCACAGATCCGAAAACTTCCTGAAGTTATCCACAGTTTCCTGGTTCGGTGACAAAAGAGGGTTTTGGCGTCCCATTGTCTTAGTGTGACTAAGATGGTGAACCCTTCCCAGGATTCGTACCTGGTGCGCCTCGGGGTGCTGTTTCCTGGAATGGAGGATGCCGAGGGTGAGGAGAGCCTAGAGGATGGCGAAACTCAAGTATCCGTATCGAGTCGGGTTCGCCAGTTCACCACCCACCATGTGAAGGTGCTCTCGTCTTTGGCATTGGCTGCTGTGATCCTGGCTACATGGATGGTTATGAGGGCTCAGGCTGTACCACTTGAAGAGCCGGTGGCTGAAGAAACTCAGGCTCTTTCGTGGTCTCCTCCAGAGCCTACGGTTACCCCAGAGCCTACGTGGATGATCCATGTCGTGGGGGCAGTGGTGAGCCCTGGTGTGGTCACTGTGCCTGAGGGAGGTCGGGTGATTGATGCTGTTGAAGCGGCGGGCGGATTCAGTGATGATGCTGATCCGGGGGATCTAAACTTGGCTGCGATGCTGGCTGATGGGTGCCAGGTGGTCATAGGTACTTCCGCTGACCCGAAAGGGGAGGTACGAATAGGACTCACGGGTAACCACGATGCAGATATTGCTGTGGAGAGTTCTTCCTCAGCCGGTTCCTCATCAGTGACGATCAACTTGAATCGGGCTTCGGAGACCGAATTGCAGACCCTTCCCGGGGTGGGGCCGGTCACGGCTAAGGCCATTTTGGCATGGAGGGATAAGAATGGGTCCTTCAACTCCGTGTCTCAACTCCAAGAGGTGAGTGGCATCGGTCCGAAGACCTTTGCTCAGATTGAACCCTATGTGAGTGTGTGATGATCGATGAAGAAACCCCAGTTTCCGTAGGTGATCTACGCTTGGTGCCCCCAGCTCTGGCCGTCTGGGGTGGAATGTGGCTGATCACAGGCTGGGAATGGGGAATGTGGATCTGTGTTGGGGTGGCTGGAATCAGTGGTGCTGTTCTGGCGATAGGGAAGGCTAAGCTCTCTGATCGAGTTCGACTTCAGGTCATGGTTCTTGGTGTGATGATGGTGTCCTGCCTTGTAGTCGGTGGTTTGCGGGTTTGGAGTTCAGGGCATGGTCCCCTTGTTGAGGCGGCTGAGAAGACCGCAGTGGTTGAGGTTGACGTTGTTATACAGAATGCCCGATTGAGCCCAACCTGGGGGATGGCTGTGGTCAATGCCACCTGCCACAGTGGGACCATTGCTGGTCAAACCTTTAAAATCCGACAACCAGTGGTGCTCTTTGTTCCGACTAGTTATACGGAACAATGGTTAGGTTTGCCTGCCGGATCCCTGATTTCAGTGACTGTGAAACTTGGGTCGGCTGACAGAAGTGATCTTGCCTCAGTGACCATGTCAGTACTTGGTGAGGCCCAGATCATTCGACCTCCACCTGTATGGCAAAGTGTGATCGAATCTATGAGATCCGGGCTGAGGAATGCGATGTACCGGAGTCCCTCAGAGCATGCTTCGCTGGTGCCTGCTCTCGTTGTGGGAGATACATCCACGATGCCTGTGTCACTCACTGACGATTTTCGAAAAACTGGGTTGACCCACCTCACAGCAGTCTCAGGTGCGAACTTGGCGATCATGCTCTCATTTCTGTCGGTTATTGCTCGATATATGGGTGTGCGTGGGCGATGGTTGACTGTTATTTCCGTAGTGGGGGTCGCTGTCTTTATCGCTCTGTGTCACTCGGAACCGAGTGTTCTGCGGGCCTCGGCGATGGGTATCGTCACTCTCGCCGCGGTGGGTCGAGGCTCTGGAAGGGGTGCAGGCTTAGCAAGCCTATCGTTGGCAGTGATTGGATTGTGTTGGATAGACCCGTGGATGAGTCGATCTATGGGATTCATTTTGTCAATCCTGGCTTGCTTGGGGATCATTGTCTGGGGTCGACGGTGGTCGCAGGTTCTTGAACGGTGGTTGCCTGGTTGGGTCGCAGAGGCGATGGCGATTCCTTTGGCAGCACAGATCGCAACCCAACCGGTCATCTGTTGGCTCTCGGGAGCGGTGAGTGTGGCGGGTATCCTTGCGAATGCGGCTGCAGGACCCTGGGTTGCTCCAGCAACAGTTCTTGGATTCGTTGCGGCTCTTATTTCTCCGGTAAGCCCTGTTATCGCTAGTTGGGCGGGATATGTCGCTGGATGGTGCGCTCAACCGATACTTATTGTTGGACATAATCTTGCCTCCCTTCCAGGAGCCTCTTATCCCTGGCCCACAACGATAGTAGCCATGGTTATCATTGTGGCGGCGTGTGTCGTGATGGCGTGGGTCATGCCGACACTACTGGGTCGGGCATGGGTGGTACTCCTTGCAACATCAATTATGGTTTCGCTCATGGTACTGCCTCCCTATCAGCCAGGGTGGCCAGGACACAACTGGACTGTCGCCATGTGTGATGTGGGACAAGGTGATGCTCTGGCGGTACGTACAGGTGAAGGTGAAGCAATAGTTTTCGATGTGGGACCGGAAGGTGAATCCATCACCACATGTATTCAACAACTTGGGATTCGTCAGATCTCACTGCTGGTACTCACTCACTTTCATGCTGATCATAGTGGTGGGTTTGAGGAGGTGATCTCATCGATTCCCATCAAGGCTCTCTTGGTTCCTCGTGGAGGAGGATATTCTGCTGAGGTACTGGAACGTGCTGCGGCCAAGGGGATTCCCATCTCGATCGGAGAAAAAGGAACGATGGGGCAAGTCGGGGAAGCGAGGATAGCAATACTGTCAGCCTGGCAGTCGGTATTGCCCAGTACCGTACAAGGTGAATCCGCTACTGAGAATGATGAATCCTTGGTTGTCCGTGTGGATACCGACTCCATGAGTCTGCTTATAACAGGAGATATTGAAAACCTCGGACAACAAGCAGCGATGACTGATCTGGAGGCATTGAAGGTCGACATTCTCAAGGTACCTCATCATGGATCGGCTCGACATGAGACGGAGTTCCTGGAAGCCACTCAAGCACGGATTGCGGTCATTGGGGTGGGGAAGGGCAATAGCTATGGGCATCCAGCGCCCTCGACAGTCTCGACTCTGGTCAATGCGGGAATGGAGGTGATACGTACAGACGAACATGGATCCATCACAATCTCACGCGAAGAACAATGGGTGATTACTACTCAGCGGTAATACTACTATTCAACCACAGCTCTGGCTTGTCGTACTCGCTACACAAGGGTCGTATTGAGCCCGTTTGGATATGAAAGCAAAGAATTGTCGGAGTGATCGTTTACACTGGAACAGTGACCATGGAACTTACTGCACTTGTTGAAGCTGGACGAGAGCTCGCCATCAGTGATCGTTGGGAGCTTGCCCATCAAATGTTGATGAGTGCTGACCAAGGACTTGATGATCAGCTAGATTGGGTTGAGCAAGCGTGGAGTAGTGAGTTGGGTCATCGCATTGATGACATCGAAAACGGTCGCGTTGAGATGGTCAATGGCCCTGAAACATTACAGATAGCACGGGAGCGGGTTACTCGACGCCGAGTAGGGTTGGCTCAGTGAAACAGTGGACGGAGCATCCCAAAGCTCGCGAAGAGTTCCTTGCTGAGGTGGATCGTCTTCCTGTTGATATTGCCGAAGATTTCATTGAGCGTACAGAAAAGTCTGTACTGGACATCCTGAGTCAACCTCATGGCTGGCCCAAAGTCCACTACTGGGTCGAACCGCCAACTGTACGGTGGCGGGCGATTAAGCCATTTCGGATTCGTATCGTGTATTACTATCATGAGTCAGAGGTGAGGGTCATCGCATATGCTCACGAGGCAAGGAAGCCTGGCTACTGGCGAGATCGTCTTACATAAGTAGTCCCACTTCTTAGTACACCATGGTTCTGGACAGGTGTGCAGTCCTAGTTGTCTGTCAGGGTATCAAGGGTGCTCATCAATCCAGGACTCTGTACATGGTGCCTCATCTATGAATACGGGGCCCATAAATGCTGGCCCTTGCGAGAGTATTAGTCGCGAAGACTATTTCAAAGTAATGGGAATGAGTATCCCAATTGATCCTCGTCTTGCTGATCGAGTGGAGGGTTGTTTCTGGAAATATAGTGATGTTGAAGTGGCCGACTATGTAGACGCGGATATTGAAGCTTTTGAGGCGCACTTCGATAAGTTGTTGGGAGAATTTTTCAGAGAAAAGTTTCCTAATTGCCCACTGTCAGTTAATGGCACGAACGTATCCAATCCCCAAGTTGTATTTAATCCCGACAGTGATGATATTTCCTTTTGGTTACTGAAGACAGATTGTGGCTCGAAAACATATACGTGTGAGTTCTGGGATGAGGTGCGTCCAAATAGGCCTAAGAGCGATGGGTCAGTTGACATCAAACCTGCTCCACAGGCTAATGCTACGCAGGCGATTGTTCTTGACAGGTGCTACTCGGGAAACGGTCCAACAACTATTCAAGAGTTCGCCAACAAGATTTTGGAAGCAGGATACAGTCTGCCATCAACCTGGAACGCCGAGTGGAATCAAAGTGAATGGGATGAAACCACGAATAGGGCTGCCTTCCGGGCTGATGAAGCGGGCGTTACTGGAGAAGCTATAGCTGATTGCGGTAGTTGGGATTATCATGTGGAATACAAGTGTGGTGAGTACTCGAAGCCCGATTGGCGTGTATACGGTGGCGGTGGGAGTGACAACGACTTGGCGCTTTGTGAGAATGGATGCTTCAAAGGCACTGTTTGCTGAACTCTCTGGTTACAGACTCGTTCCACATGGATCTTGTACTTCTGTTAAAAGATGGAGGATCTCAATGGGGATGTGGGTCTGTCCCAAGTCTTGTTAATGCCTCACCTGAGTCCATAAAATGATCCCGACCCATTCAAGTAACAAATACTCATGACAAAGATGGTCAGATCTTGCGGGTGAAGGTACCTAGTCGTAACTCGCTGTAAAGTGGGAGAGTCTAGGGATGAACACTGGAGGTAGGTATGAGGAAGATATTCTTGACGGCTTTGACCATCATGCTTGGGATGACACTCACAAGTTGTGCGCTTTTCGAGACTAGGATTGAGCAATTTGATCAGGCGTGGACTGGTGTCAGGGCTACGATGTACACCTATGCCTTTGATGGTACTCCCATGGATCGGGTGAAAGGTACCAGTTTCCGTGTTGCTCGTGACAAGAAGTTTGACGAGACCACCGTTTCGGGTGATGTGAAAAAGGGGAGCGTCATCATGATCTCCCTCGGTAAGGATCACATCAGCCATGTTGGCTCGACCCTCGTTCTTGAGCAAGATGGACTTGAACGTCTCGCGGGTGGAGACGAGAAAATCGATGTCACGAATACTAATCCTGGGATTCCGTGGCTCAACGATCTCGTTGAGAACTGGCGCAACAACACTCGTGGAAAAGCCAAGATTGTCTTCATCAAGTCCCAATCCAGTGTGCCGATCGCAGTTTATGCTGGTGACCATGTAGAGATTATGGCAACGGACATCCCCAACTCAACATGGTTCCGAATCGACGGGAAGTACCTCTTCGTTTACCGTTGCGAATTCACCGTGTACGACGCGAAACTGCTTTAAAGGAGTCGCTAACCTCGACCATGTACGGGCTGTGCGGTGGGTGGTGGAGGTCCAACTTCCTCAATGGTGTGGTTGCTACAGTGTTCGGCAGTGACCGTTGCTTGGTGGATACGGTCCAATCGAAACCAACGCATGGCGTTGCGCAGACGGCACCAACCGATGAGGTACCAGTGACCGTTCGTGGACCCAAAGAGTATCGGTTCGACATCTCGGGTGGTGGTACTGTCGTTGGAAACGTAGCGGATTCGGATCACTTTCTGGTCGGTCATTCCTTGTTCTAGTGCTGACCGGATGGCTCGGCTTGGTGGTGATGGGGTGTTGACCCACACACGGTTGGCAAGTTGCTTGGCCTGTTCGCGGGTTCGAGGATCAAGGACATCAAGGATCTTGTGTACAGCAGCGGAAGCGAGATCGGCATAGGGGGCATCCCGCGCAGCTGAGACAGCGGCTAGAAGTGATACCGCTTGCGCAGGATTCAAGGTCACTGGAGGCAGTGATCCTTCACTGGCGAGACCATAACCTCCACCGGGGCCAGGTCGTGACCAAATGGGGGCTCCGCTATTTTCGAGGGCGTCAAGGTCACGCTTGATCGTGCGAATTGATACCCCGAACTCGTCTGCCAGGTGTTCGGCTGTGCATCCACGGGATCCTCGACGTCGTAGCATCTCGACAAGTGCATGCAAGCGTTCTATTCGTTTCACGTGCCCATAGTACCAATTCATGACATAAATGGTGACATAAGGTTGTCAAGAGAGGATGCGACGATGGTGTTATGACTGAATCAAATAGCTCTCCGATCATTCTTGTCCCTGGTCACTGGTTGGGGGCCTGGGCCTGGGACAAGGTTGTGGGACACCTCCATAATGCAGGATGCCAGGCTATCCCCCTAACCTTGCCAGGGCTTGACCCACAGGACCCTGAACGTTCCTCCCGAACACTTGACGATCAAGCAACCGCCATTGAGGATGCGCTGAGACAAGCAGTGGACGCCGCCAAACAGTCAGCAGTCCTCGTCGCACATAGTGGAGCCAACGTTCCAGTCAGCCTTGTTCTTGATCGCTGTCCGGAATTGGTTTGTCATATGGTGTGGGTGGACAGTGGTCCGGCTGCACCAGGGAGCATCTTTGCGTCAGGTACTACTGATCTTGTAGAGATGCCGTTGCCAGACTTCGATCAACTTGCCGCTCAAGCCAGCCTCGAAGGTTTAGATGCGGATGACTTGGCTCTGTTTAGAAGTCACGCTGTTCCAGAGCCCAGTCTTGTCCTGAGGCAAGCAGTGGAACTCTCCAATTCTCAACGCCTCGCAGTACCCACCACATTGGTGTGCTGTTCCATGTCGAGTACCCAGATCATGGAACTCGCTCATAGTGGACATCCCATGTTCGCTGAGGTGGTCACCTTGCAGTTCTATAATCTCGTAGACCTACCTACTGGACATTGGCCCATGTGGAGTCGACCGTACGAACTTGCGACCATCATTACAAAGGTGGCCGAATCGCTTTAGTTCAGAAATCGCGTTGCTGGTAGAAGGTGAGGCAGAGGCGGTACGAGATGAGGATCGCCACGAGTACCTTCACTCTATGGACGCTTTGTCAAGATTAGTTTAACTGTCTATCCAGAAACCGTGTCGTAGGGCCAACTGAGGATGCCACCTATGGTGTAGACCTGCGTGTACCCAAGATTGGCGAGGTTTTTTGCCGCACCCTCGGCTCGGACTCCACTACGGCAGTACACGATGATTCGAGCATTCTTGTCAGGCAGCTCAGTTTCGGCTCGGGCTGCAATCTCATCATCGGGGATCAGGAGAGATCTATCGATTCTTTTTTCCTGGTATTCAGCCTCTGTTCGTACGTCCACAAGGATGAATGGCTCGCCGTCATCCATCATCGTCTTGCCCTGCTCGGCTGTGATGGCTTCATAATGTCCAGCAGATGATACTTCGCTATTGCCGTCTGGCGCTCCAGTGCATCCCGCTAAAGCAGTCACGGTAAGCAGTCCTATTAGTCCAATTAGTATTCTTCTCATAGGTACTATCTTAGAGACTAACTGCCTATCACTGAAATAACATGTAGGTGAATTGATTGTTCATAGTACGACTCGCCCACAAGGGGAAATCCTTAGTTTTTGGGATCTTGTGAGATAATAGAGTCAGATTTGGCTACACCCCGTGGCCAGTACGCATGAATGCCAGACCGCGACCTCGAAGGTTGGACCGCGGCGGTACCAATGCTGATCTTTAAGCTTGAAGGCGAGTCACACTCGTCAAGTGGCATCGGATGCTGTCCGATGAAAGGAGCACATATGCTCGAAGAAGTGAGTGCGCAGTCAGACGCTGGGTCAACTCAACCAGATCTACTCGCTGAGACTCCGGCAGAAACAAAGCCCAAGAGGACACGCAAACCTGTGGCCTCCAAACTAGTCGAATCCCCAGATGAGGGATCAGACCAATCTCATTCCTTCACACAGAAGGGCCAGACAAGAAAAACGACGACACGTCGAAAGTCTGCCGCAGCATCGTCGGCAAACGATGCCACCCCTACCGAGGAGGCAACCCCTACTGAGACTCCAGAAGGTACCCCAGTTCATAATCGCAGGGTTCGCTCTTCCAGGGCCAAAATATCTGGGAATCAAGAGAATACCGAGAATCTCCCAGCCTCAGAGGAATCCGGGACTCCCGGGCGTACACGACACACAAGGCGTCCACAAGCTGACGATAAGACGTCCACTGTCCCCGAATCTGAGGATCCGATTGGAGAGGCCCTGACTGCTCTTGGGCAGTCGCGACGTAATCGTAGTAGCCGTACCTCTCGCGAGGAACCTCAACAGGAGGAGGCGCTCGATAACCTGGCCCATGCCATTGCATCTGATGGTGACGAGGATGGGGATTCACCGAACCGTAGGCGTCGCCGTCGGCGCGGTGGTCGTAAGCGTCGCAAGGATGGGTCCTTCCCTGAGGATGCCAACGAAGATACTGACGATTCAGAAGATTCCGAGACCACTGAGGATTCAGGACCGGATTCAACAGAGGATCCGTCGAAGCACCGTCGTCGTCGTCGTCGCCGCCGTGGTGAGGATATTGATGGTGCGGATAGTACTGATGACGAAGATACTGAAGTTGTCGTGAAGGTACGCGAACCGCGATCACGGAAGGCAAAAGAGAAGGAAGCCCCAACGATCACGGGTATCGATGGTTCGACCCGTTTGGAAGCAAAGAAGCAGCGTCGCCGTGAAGGGCGTGCTGCCTCTCGTCGGCGCGCGCCCATCCTTTCCGAAGCCGAATTCCTGGCACGTAGGGAATCAGTGGAACGCAAGATGCTGATTCGCCAAAAGCAGGGGTATTCCCAGATCGCTGTGATCGAAGATGGTGTCCTCGTTGAACACTATGTTGATCGAGCCTCAGCGGCCTCACTGATAGGCAACATCTATCTCGGCAAGGTTCAAAATGTTCTACCCGGTATGGAAGCCGCATTCATCGACATCGGGCGTGGACGTAATGCTGTTCTCTATGCTGGTGAAGTTGATTGGGATTCTTTTGGTGAGGCTGGAGAGAATCGCAAGATTGAGGATGTGTTCAGCGCTGGACAACTCACCGTTGTGCAGGTCTCCAAGGATCCTGTTGGAGCTAAGGGTGCTCGCCTGACATCCCATGTCTCCATTCCTGGTCGTTATGTCGTCTATGCTCCCAAGGGTCATATCTCTGGTATCTCCCGCAAACTCAGTGAAGGGGAGCGCAACCGTCTTAAGACAATCCTGGACTCACTCGTTGACGAAACTGCCTCCGTCGTTATCCGTACTGCTGCAGAAGGTACATCCGAAGATGAATTGGTTCGTGATGTGAATCGCCTCAAAGCGCAGTGGGAAGTCATTGAGAAGAAAACCACGGGAAAGCAGACCCCGCAACTGTTGTACACAGAACCCGACTTGACTATGAGGATCGTACGAGACCTTTTTACTGAGGACTTTGCAACTCTGATTGTTGATGGCCATGGTGGAGTTGAGGATGCGTATGAAACGGTCAGCGCCTATGTCAACCATGTTGCTCCCCACCTGTCGGAACGAATCGTGAAATGGAATCCTTCCGCAGACGGGGATGTCTTTGCGAAATACCGCGTTGACGAGCAGATCGCCAAGGCTCTTGATCGAAAGGTGCATCTGCCTTCCGGTGGTTCTTTGGTCATTGATCGTACGGAAGCGATGACAGTCATTGATGTCAACACTGGAAAGTTCACTGGTTCTGGCGGCAACCTGGAAGCCACGGTCACCTCCAATAATCTGGAGGCAGCCGAAGAGATTGTACGCCAACTGCGTCTGCGAGATATTGGTGGGATCATCATCATCGACTTCATCGATATGGTTCTTCCCTCCAACCGGGAACTTCTTTTGAGGCGTCTGGTGGAATGCTTGGGCCGGGATCGTACGAGACATCAGGTTTCGGAGGTCACCTCATTGGGTCTAGTTCAACTGACCCGCAAGAAGGTCGGAACGGGTCTAGCAGAGGCCTTTACTCAACCATGCGAAGCATGCGAGGGCCACGGAAGAATACGCTTCGAGGAGCCAGTGGAAACCCAGGTTCAAGCCGATGGTGGTGAACGCCACACGCCGAAGAGAGGTCGCCGCAAGACGAGCTAAAACTGAGTCTGTGGATCCTGCGATGGAGCCTGTGGCTGCGCGAAGTCGCAGGATGACAGGATCTCAGTGATTCAGTCGCTGTATTCGGCGGCGTACGCGCGTACCTTATCTCCCTTAGCTTGGGCAGCTTTGCGTAGGGAAATCTGGAAGTCTTGGACCTTGGCAAGAAGGGTGTCATCACCTGCAGCTAGGATTCGAGCCGCTAGGAGGCCAGCATTGCGGGCGGCACCAATACCCACGGTTGCTACAGGTACCCCAGCTGGCATTTGTACGATTGAGAGCAGGGAATCCATGCCATCAAGTTGCGCGAGAGGCACGGGTACTCCGATAACGGGCAGGGGAGTTACAGCGGCGAGTACTCCAGGAAGATGGGCGGCACCGCCGGCGCCAGCAATGATAATCCTAATTCCGCGCTCATGGGCTGTACGACCATAGGCGATAGTTTCATCGGGCATCCTGTGGGCCGAGATCGCATTCGCCTCGAAGGGGATTCCAAACTCAGTAAGTGCTTTGGCTGCCTCGGCCATGATCGGCCAATCGGAATCGGAACCCATAAGGATACTGACAAGAGGAGATGAACTCATTATTGGCCTTTCATGTAGTTCTATTGTCTGGATCCTGCGACCGTGTGCAGGATGACGGATGGGAAGCAACCCCAAGGGGAACCCTGATTCTATCGGTTTCGCCCGCGCGGAACTACTCATATCGATAGGCGAATAGGACTAAGCTTCTCTTATGGTGTACCACGAATCAACCGGTCTACTCACTGATCAATATGAGGTAACCATGGTGCGAGCTGCCATGAACTCAGGTCAAGCTGAGCGGCAGTCCATCTTTGAACTCTTTGCGCGCCGACTCCCTTCAGGACGTCGATATGGTGTTGTTGCTGGAGTGGGTCGAGCGCTGGATGCCATAGCCAACTTTCGCTTTGGTGATGAGGAATTGAGCTTCATGATCAAGGCTGGGGTCATAGATACCTCCACAGCGAACTACCTAGCCAGCTACAGGTTCACTGGATCAATGTGGGGATATGGTGAGGGGGAGTTGTACTTCCCAGGTTCGCCCTTGGTTATTGTTCAAGGTACGTTCGCAGAGGCGGTACTTCTAGAAACCCTGCTGCTGTCTATCTACAATTACGACTCCGCTGTGGCCTCGGCAGCTTCACGGATGACACTGATGGCAGAGGATCGACCCTGTATTGAGATGGGGTCTCGTCGTACCAGTGAATATGCCGCGGTCGCTGCTGCTCGGGCAGCCTATGTTGCAGGTTTTGCTTCTACGTCCAACATGGAGGCAGGGCGTACCTATGGCATTCCGACTACAGGTACTGCTGCCCACTCTTTCACCCTCCTTCATGACACGGAGGAGGAGGCCTTCCGCGCCCAGATCGAAACTCTGGGGGAGCAGACCACTCTTTTGGTGGACACCTATGACATTGAAGAGGCTGTGCGTACGGGGGTCAGAATCACCAACGGGCGTTTGGGGGCTGTACGTATAGATTCCGGTGATCTCACAACAACCGCACGAGAGGTGCGAGCCCTACTTGACGACCTTGGCGCCACCGAAACACGAATCATTGTCACCTCTGACTTGGATGAATGGCAGTTGGCTGCTTTAGCTGGTGCTCCTGTGAACGGGTACGGAGTGGGTACCTCCCTGGTTACTGGATCCGGTTCCCCCACCTGCTCTATGGTCTACAAACTGGTTGCCAAAGCAGAATCCATCGAGCCTGGATCCCCGTGGATTCCGGTTGCGAAGAAGTCGATGTCGAAGGCCACTGTGGGGGGACGTAAATACGCCTCCCGTCGTCTCGATGTTAAGGGGATCGCTGAAGCTGAATTGGTCGGGATCACCCAACCAGCAGCAATCGATGACAATGATCGTCCGCTCATGAGGGAACTCATCGTTGATGGTGAGATCGTGGGGGCTGAACCCCTCAATGATGCTCGTGCCCGCCATGAGATGGCCCGAAGTGAACTGCCTCGCGATGGGTACAAGATGAGCCGAGGTGAGCCTGTCATCCCCACTTTTTTTCTGGATGCTAATCAGGAGATCATCCCTGCACCCTATGCTGGTTAGTCGGCGTGCCTGCTTGGGCCTACAACGAGGGTAGACAATACTGGAAGGGTTCGTCAGCAGATCGGAGTGGGCCATGGTTGATGTGATGGGAATTGCCCATCGCAGCGAGGTTGTTAAAACCAGACGCGGGTACACCTTAATGGGGCTTAGCTTTCTGTTCCCCGGTTCTGCCCAGGCCATTCATGGGAATCGTAAACTCGGCAGATTCGCCTTGAAGCTTCTGATTGCCCTTGTCATTCTGGGGATTCTCATCCTCATTGCTACTTTGGTCTTTCGTGACTTCATGGTTGGTGTTTTTGCGAACGGGTTAGTCATGAAGATAGTGGCCATACTTATTTTCAGTCTTGGAGCCCTGTGGCTGATGTTGGCCCTCAATTCCTGGTGGATTTCACGACCTCGAACCATGGGAATAAAGAAGGGGATCATCTTCTCCGTGATCACCCTGATTCTTGCATTTTCTTTGACGGCAGGTACAGCCTGGGTGGGTAATGCTCTGTGGGCGACTGGTGGGGCCCTATCCAATATCTTCGGTGGTGGGGGTATCTCTGAGAAGGATAAGGGTCGATATAACATCCTTCTTTTGGGTTCTGATGCTGGACCAGGGCGATGGGGGATACGTCCTGACTCGGTGACAGTGGCCAGTATTGATGGGAATACGGGGCGCACAGTCCTTTTTAGTCTTCCGAGAAACCTGGAGAAGGTGCCTTTCCCTGAGAGTTCCCCTCTCTACAATTATTATCCCAACGGGTACGGTTGTGCAGACTCCTCATGCATGCTGAACGCCATTTATCTGCTGGGTGTCGAACATAGCGACCTCTATCCTGGGGTTGATGACCCCGGTATCCAAGCCATGATTGATGCAGCCAGTGGTACAACAGGGCTCACCATCAACTATTACGCCATGATCAACATGTGGGCTTTCGTGGATCTGATTGATTCCATGGGTGGTCTTGAGATTACTGTCCATGAACGAGTACCCATCAATGCAGATGAGACTTCATGGCTTGAAGTGGGCGATCACCATCTCACTGGTTATGCCACTCTTTGGTTTGCACGTTCGCGATCCTCATCGTCTGATTATGCGAGGATGCAACGCCAGAAGTGTGTGATGTCTGCTATGCTGAAACAGCTTGATCCGGGGACAGTGGCGACACAGTTTACTGCCATTGCTGCAGCATCAGGCGACCTCACCCACACTTCCCTTCCTCCGTGGAAGGTGCCTGAGATGGTGAAACTGGCTACAAAGACAAAGTCTTTACCCATGATCTCTGTGTCCTTCACCCCACCCCTGATTGCGACCGGCAACCCCGATTTTGGGTTTATACGTACTGTGGTTCAGGATACCATTGCTCGATCCGAGTTATTGGACGTGCAAGCGACACAAGCCCCAGAAACCCAAGCTCCAACCACAGATCCTGTTAACCCCGAGCCGCCACCTCCTGTTAACCCCGAACCGGAACCGACAACTAATGTGATCGACGACCTTGGGCAGGTCTGCTCAGTGGGATAACCCTCGTCGGTCTAGACTTGGGTCTTCCTTGTGGAGTTTTTCTTGTACCCGCCATCTTCGAGTCCTGCATGGATCTCGAAAGGATTCCAGGATGCACGGTCGCGTGTACGTACCCAACTGACTCCCATGGCGATCACATAGAAGGGCAGAAACAGCGGGCCCAGCCAGGCGTACTGAGTGGAATGCTTGGCTTCGTGAACAAGTCCCTTGGGAAGGCGTTTCTCGAATTGTTCAATGGTACGAGCGGTGATGACGACATTTCCCACTGTGAAAGCACTCGCATAGGGGAATTCGAAACGGTAATTCTCGGCAAAGATGAGTCCCTGCGGGCCTTGATGGATTTGTGCTCTTCCGATGACTGCAATGAGGAGGCCGCTCAGGGTGGACAGGTTGACCCAGTTCACAAGGGTACGAATGTGGTGGGTCCAATGTGTTTCCATGAACTCGGTCCTGTATTTCTTTTGTGCCCAAGGGGGGAGTTGAACCCCCACGTCCGTTAAGACACTCGAGTTTGAGTCGAGCGCGTCTGCCATTCCGCCACTTGGGCAAGTGTTCCTCGGTTTTCCCATGGATTGGGGAACCGACCAACTATTCTGCCACACACCGAGGTGTCTTGTCTCGTGGTCACCAAAGATGAGAGAATCGGAGGGTGAACGAGAAAGCTACCGAAGCTATGAGAGTTTTGGTTGCAGAAGATGAAGCTCTTATTCGGCTTGATTTGGTGGAACTCTTGGAGGACGCAGGGTACACAGTAGTAGGGCAGGCAGCAGATGGCGAGGAAGCCATTGCTCTAGCCCGGGAACTGGACCCAGATGTAGTCATCATGGATGTCAAAATGCCGAAAATGGATGGGATCACTGCGGCCGAGACTATTACAGAGGAGCGTATAGCTCCAGTTGTTATATTGACTGCATTCTCTCAGAGGGATCTGATTGATCGTGCCTCACGTGCTGGCGCAATGGCTTATGTTATTAAGCCCTTTGATGCCTCGGATGTGATTCCTGCGATGGAGTTGGCTCATGCTCGCTTCGCTCAGATCTTGGCCGTCGAAGCCGAGGTGGCCGATCTGGAGGAACGTCTCGCATCCCGCAAGGTTGTCGATCAAGCGAAGGCTCTGCTCCAAGAGGGTCTTGGACTCACAGAATCTGAGGCTTTCCGATGGATTCAGAAGACCGCCATGGATCTTCGTAAATCCATGAAAGAAGTTGCCCAGGGTGTTATCGATCATGGTCGTCCCTCCAAGGGTGGCAAGTGAGTGTGACTGAGGCCCCGCGTGTACTTCTCGTTGACGGGCATTCTCTAGCCTTTCGTGCTTTCTACGGGTACCCAGCTCCGAGTTTCATGACCTCTACGGGGCAATATACGAATGCAGTTTATGGATTCGCCACCATGTTGCTTGGTGTGATCCGTTCCGAAGAGCCGACTCATATTGGTGTCGCCTTTGATCGTTCGCGAATCACCTTCAGGAACAGGGAGTACTCCGAGTACAAGGCAACACGTGGAGAAACCCCACAAGAGTTTGAAGGCCAAATCGGGCTGATCAAAGATTTTTTGGATGCTCTAGGAATATCCCACCTGGATTTGGATGATTTTGAAGCCGACGACATTATCGCCACATGGACTCGTCAAGCCTGTGACCAGGATATGGAGGTACTCATCTCGTCAGGGGATCGTGACTCCTATCAGCTTATTCGCGAAGGGGTGACCGTACTTTATCCTTCGCGAGATGGGATGAAGAGGATGACTCCCGAGGCTGTGGAGGCAGACTATGGTGTGAGCCCTGAGCGTTATCCTGAACTCGCCGCACTCGTTGGAGAGGTTTCGGATAATCTCCCTGGTGTCCCTGGTGTGGGGCCGAAAACAGCAGCAAAATGGCTCAGCCAATTCGATGGACTCGAGAATCTCATTTGTCGCGCTTCCCAGGTGCCCGGAAAATCGGGGGAGTCCTTGAGGGAACACATCGCCGATGTGAAGAGAAATCGCCGTCTTAATGCCCTCGTTGAAGACATCGACCTCCCTATTTCCTGCGAGGATCTGGGTATAGAGGGTCCTGACATGGCTGCGGTCAATACCCTGTTCGACACCCTCCAATTCAGGGCTTTGAGAGAAAAGGTACGCGACACCTTTGCTGTACGGGTTGTGGTACCCGTTGAGGAGATGACCGCTGAGGTGACCACTGTTTCCCCTGGTCAAGCGACTGCATGGTTGGAGAAACATGGGCATGGTGAGGCCGGTCTGGAGATCCAAGGTCAGTGGAAACTGGGTTCCTGGGATCTTGAGGCGATTGCGATTGCTGCGGCGGATGGAGCTGTGGGTTGGTTCGATTTGAGTGGACTTACGCCCGAGGATGATCATAGTGTGGCTGCATGGATGGCCGATCCAAAGGTACCCAAGAACGTCCATGATCTGAAGGAATCGCTCATCGGAATCTGGGACCATGGATGGGACCTAGCTGGTGTTGTATGTGACACCCAGTTGGCAGCCTACCTGGCGAATCCTGATCGACGAAGTCTTGATCTGGGTTCCCTTGCCGAGAGGTACCTTAACCGTACATTGTCCGTAAAAGCTGTTGCTGGCGAGGTTCAACCATCCTTCGATTTTGAGGAAGACTCCTCAGCCCTAGCAGCCGGAGTGAACGCACGCACCATCGCAGACCTCTCACCAGTGATCCGCAAGGAACTCGCAAACAAGGACTCCAAGGATCTTCTGAGCCAGATGGAACTCCCTTTGACCCGAGTCCTAGCTCACATGGAGAGAACCGGTATAGCTATGGACCTTGATTTCTTGAAGACCCTTCATGGTCTCTTTAATGGGCAGGTTCACGAGGCTGAGCGTCATGCCTTCGATGCGATTGGTTACGAGATTAACCTGTCTTCACCTAAGCAACTTCAGGCCGTTCTCTTCGATGATCTGGAGATGCCCAAGACCCGCAGGACCAAGAGTGGGTATACAACCGATGCTGAAGCCCTCGACCAACTCTTCGAGAAAACAGCCCATCCTTTCCTGGAACATCTCCTCGTACATCGAGACGTCAACAAACTGCGTCAAACAGTGGAAGGGCTCATCAAAGCAGTGGCAGATGATGGGCGAATCCATACGACCTACCTCCAAACTGGAGCAGCGACAGGGCGACTGTCCTCCCAGGATCCCAACCTTCAAAACATTCCCATAAGGACCCCAGCAGGGAATCAGATTCGTCAGGCTTTTGTGGCGGGTCCAGAGTTCGAGTCCTTGATGACTGCCGATTATTCCCAGATTGAGATGAGGATCATGGCCCATGTCTCGGGCGATCAACTCCTTATTGATGCATTCAATTCGGGTCAGGATTTCCATACTGTTATGGCTGCCCATGTCTTCGATATTGATGCTGCTCAGGTGAGTACCGCTCAAAGAAGCAAGGTCAAGGCTGTCAACTATGGACTTGCCTATGGTTTGAGTGCCTTCGGTCTGTCGAATCAGCTCAAGATCTCCGTGGGGGAGGCAACCCGCCTTATGGACGGGTACTTCGAGGAGTTCGGTCGTGTACGTGACTATCTCAAGTCTTTGGTATCCGAGGCTCGACAGTCTGGGTACACTGAGACCCTTTTGGGTAGGCGACGGTATCTGCCTGATCTGGACTCCAGCAACCGTACCCGTCGAGAAATGGCGGAGAGAATGGCGCTGAACGCCCCCATTCAAGGTACGGCCGCAGACATCATCAAAATCGCGATGTTGAGGGTGGGAGCCAGTCTTGTAGAGCAGGGTTTCCAATCAAGGATGCTTCTCCAGGTACATGACGAACTAGTTTTCGAGGTTGCTCACGGCGAGGCTGTCGCCCTAGAAGAGATGGTACGTCGTGAGATGGCTGGAGCCATAGAACTCAAGATTCCCTTGGATATCTCGGTAGGTATTGGTTCCACGTGGGCGTCAGCAGCACACTGAAATCACGACTCGAGAGTCATCGTCATCCTGTGCGCAGTCGTAGGATCTAGACAAAGTACTAGCGCATAGTTTCAGAATCCAAGCATTGGGTCTAGTTGAATGGATAGATCCTGGGAATTTCCGAGGATCGTTTGCTGATCCACGCTCACCTGGGTAGGATTGGCGGATGTCTGTCTGCCCATTCCGGCATGGAGTGAATGGGGTCGCCAAGGCACAGGCGGGCATACTATCCATAACTATTGAAAGTCATACTCAATGACATCATCGGCGCAAGCCCCTATCGCAGTCGACGACCTAGGCTCAGACCAGGATTTTCTCGACGCAATCGATTCAACACTCAAAAACTTCAATGATGGCGATATCGTCACTGGCATTGTCGTTAAGGTAGACAAAGACGAGGTACTCCTCGACGTGGGTTACAAGACTGAGGGAGTTATCCCAGTCAAGGAACTCGCCATCAAATACCATGTAGATCCTTTTGAA
>JAIRQE010000001.1 GCA_031256725.1 Propionibacteriaceae bacterium | reverse complement strand
CCGTTGGTGAAAAAGTTTCGCTTGCGGCGACACGGCATCGACCGTGGAGTGGAAAAGTTTTTCACTAGAGGACCACACGTAGTGTGGTTGCGTGGAAGGAGTGGGCGGGATAATGGAGTCCCTGGAGAACCGAAATAGAAGCTTTCTGTAACCCCGCAGGGGCCGACGGTTGCTAATACCAGCACATGTATCCGTGGGAAGACTTGTTTGACATGTCAAGCCAGTTTTCATTGTCATGCGGGCTAAGAATGTATTGCATGTGAACGTTGGCTTAGATGTCTTGCTTGGGTTGAGTGTTTTCCTTGTGAAGATGTGAATGCAGGGATTGTATGGGTTGCTGGGCATCATTGTGATGCATGGATGCACAGTAGTGCATGTAGAGCGGGCATTCCTTGTGAGGATTGGGTTGCTTGGAATGTTGGTAACGCTTGCAACACCAGTGTTCATGGTCTTGGATGGAAAGAATCCCTTGCTGGTAATGGATGGGTTGTATGGATTCATGGTGTTGTTTGCTATCGTGGCATAGCCATGAATGATGGACTTATATTCGTTCGTTGGTGTCGTTGCTATGCATGGTTTATTGGTAACGCATGGACACCATGGGAACATGTCTTTACGGGCTATCATTGCATTACATGTAATGATGGTTATGGGGATGTCGAGTTCTTTGGCCATAATGGGTTATCTTTCGAGTGCGACAGCATCGACCAGTCGCCGCATTCGTGCGTCGCTGGGATTGACATAGCGTTGGGTGGTTGCAAGGGATTCGTGCCCCAGGAGTTGCTGTAATGCAGCTAGGTCGCCTGTTTGCTCATTCGCTATTGTTGCAAACCGATGCCGGAGGGTATGAAGGGTCCATCCTGCGGGGAGATTACGTGAGGCAAGCTTTCCTATGTGTGATGGGCTGAGGTGTCCAGTTGTAGATTGAGTTGACGGAAAGAGCCATCTAGAGGCTTGTCCAGACCACTTGCGGATCTCCGAAGCAAGGCGATTTGTGATGGGCACGAGGCGTTTTTTATTCCCTTTCCCATGAAGATACAACGACCACCCATTATGCGTATATAGCAAATCTCTGTTGGGTTGAATTTGAGCGATTTCACTTCGCCTCGCTCCGGTTTCGGCGGCGATGAGAAGCACAAGTCGTGTGAGCCGGTCTCCGCATTCATTAATGGCTGCGATAAGAATGGGATCTGGGATGGCGCGGGGGTACGGTTTTGGTATTCGTACAGTAGGAAGGTCTATAGCTGGGTTGATCAGTGCAGCTCGTGTGGTAACACTGAAACTGAAAAACAGTTTCAACGTTGTATAGTAGCGGCGTCTAGTTTCAGGCGCCCATTGCTGTAGCGCCACCCATTTAGTGAGTTGGTCTGTTGAAACGTTTTCAATCTCAGTTTTAAGCATCCGTGAAACATGTTTCATGGTATCGATGCGAGACTTGACTGTTTCTGCCGCGAGGCCTTGACATTTCATGTGCTCAGACCAAAGTTGAAGAATGGCAGTCCACTTGGGACTCCAACTCGGTTGAGGCATGGGTCCGTGCATTTGTACCTCCAAAGTATCGAAGAATTATGGGATACAAAATATGCGGTATTTGATGATTATTGTGGGATTTATGTATGAAATGTTGTCGAAACCCTGGGGAATAAAGAAGACTTACGCGGAATAAAAACCTCCGAATATTATAAGATGTTAGCCATAGTTCAGAAGGTTGGGGGTTCGACTCCCTCCAGGCGCGCAGATTATGACGGCCCACTTCAATCGGCAGTGTGGCAGGGATGAATCGTCTCATATCATCCATTTCGGGCATAAGGAAATTTACAGGAATTGAGAAATACGGGCGACATGGTAGATATCTTTGAAAGACCAAGAGACCTTGCCGTTTAGCTTCTGGCTCGTAGTGCTTGAACCAATTCCAAGAATGTCACCCAGTTCAGTTCGGGACATCCTACTCAGACACCATATCCAGGTGGTGGCCATAGAACTCTCACCTGACGATGCCACTTGTTCAGAAGGCGCGATCACAACGACAAGAACTCAAGAAGCTGGAAACTGCCAGCGTTCAGAGTTCCAGAGAAGTGGCCGAACACCTGTCAACGCACGGAATGACTGTACGTGATACCGGTACTATCACATCATCATTGAGGCTATAGAGAGTGGTTCGCCCCTTCTCGAGGAAGAGCCAGTCCTTTACCCCGTGATGTCGGATCACCGGTTGCCGCAACGGACTCTAGGTAGTCACGAACACAAATTCGACCATCACACATCCACGGGTACTGCCCGGGCAACGATCATCCCAGCCACAAACTGTATGGGCAGTAGTACCAAAATCGCAGTCATGGGTACCTGCCATGTACCAGTGGCGGTGTAGAGGATCCCAAAGCCGATGGGTCCGATGGAGGCGAGGCTGTACCCGAAGAATTGGACGAATCCGCTCATGGCCATCGAACCGTGGGTGGTACGCGTACGCAGGTTGATCATCGTCATGATGTACGGGAAGAAGGAGTCCCCGATGCGGGAGAGCAGGATCCACGCCAGTGTGAGGAATGCGGGCCAAAATGCCAGGAATGTCATAGAGATCGCGTAGGCAACCGAGAAGACAACCGGCAGAATCCAGCCGTGTTTCAGTCGCGCGGCGAGGATCGGTGTGATGAAGGCGCCTGGCAGGGGTGCGATCGCGAAGATTGCGAGGTACATTGCAGCTGAGGTCTGTGAGATCCCGGCCTCGGTCAGTACATGTGGCAGCCACGCGAACATGGTGTAGGCGATCAGTGAGTTCACGACGAATACCGTTGTCATCGCCCATGCGACCTTGGTTTTCCATATGGGTACACCCAAGCGTGGGGGTCTTTCAACTACGGTACGAGGGTCAAGTCTGCGCTTGATTGCTGATATGCGATGACCTGAGCGACTTGAGGAGAAGATTATCACCATCCAGGGCAGGAAGCCGAGGAGTCCTGCCGCACCCCAGACTCCGACCGAGAATCGCCATCCGGTTGCCTGGGCGATGTTGAGGATGAAGAGCGGCGGCAGTGCGGCTGAGATCATTGCAAAGAGGGTGTAGATTGATGTGACGACGGGTACCTGATCAGGGAAGTACTTACGAATGAGTGGGGGCACCAAAACGTTGCCGATTCCTGCGCCAGCAAGGGCTGGGATCGTCCACCAGATGAATTGGTTTGGTGTTGTCGCGAGTGCGCGTGCGATCTCTCCAAGGGCCGAGATCCCCAGACAGACAACCATCATTGCTTCGAGTCCGTACCGTCGTCCTAGGGGTGGCGCGAGGATCCCCATGATCGCGAATACTGCGGGGGCTGCCCAGCCGATGAGTTCCTGGTGGCCATGGGTGAGCGGGAGTTCCTCGATGATGATCGAGATGATGGGCGAGACCACAGCCACCATGATCCGCGCATTGAGCCCGATCAGGATGATCCCTGCGAGTAGGGCTAACCGCCCGCGCCACAGCGAGGCAGCGGGTGTCGGTTCCATGGATGTTTCTGAGGTACTTACGCAGTCGATCATAGTCCTTCGTCCTTGGTGCGAGAGGACGACTCTATATTCCTGGATATGAAGGTCCATGTGGGTCAGGGAACGTATCTCCTGACATTCTCACTTTCCTTCGCGTGTTTTTCTCATTGGCCTTGAGTCGGGGAGAGCGTTTTCATCACTGAAGCCAGTATTTCGAGGATGTGGTGGTAGGGTTCACCGGTTGCTCGGGTCATTCCGATCTCACAGGTACGGTTGCAGGAGGCGTGTACCTCAGCGTTGAGGGCAGCTACCTCGTAAGCTTCAGGTCTTGTGGCTGCATAGGTGAGTTCGGGATGAAGCATTCCTCGGTCACCGGCGAAGGCACAACATCCAGCATCAACAGGAAGATTGACCGTGGTAGCGGCGGCTTCTGCAAGGGTGACCATGTGGGGGTTGAGTCCCAGTTGGGTCGAGGAGCAGGTCGGGTGAAGGGTGATCGAGTCCACCTTCTGGGCTGGCGGGAGTAGGGGCAGGATGCGCTCAGCAACGAACTCCACACAGTCGATGACTTGAAGGGCGGGTTCTTCAGCGAGCATTCTCATGAGTCCCTCGGTACAACTGGAAGCATCACAGACGATAGGGATTCGTCCGTTGTCGGTGGCAGTTTTGAGGGTTGGGATGACTCGGGCTGCCATAGTCTCGTAGCCCTGGGTCATACCTTTGGAACTCCAGGGGGTGCCACAGCACAAAGCATCAATGTTTCTTGGTACAAGAAGGGTGATTCCAGCACAGGCACACAGGGACTCGAAAGCAGCTTGAACTCCTTGGGGGTTGATAGGAGTACATTTCATCGCAGATGTACAACTCATCGTATGTCTGGATCCTGCGACTTCACTATGGTGCGCGCAGGATGACTGAGAGTCCTGTGTACACAATGTTGAGGAAGGGCCGAACATGGAGTTTACGCAGGCGGGGATATAGATGGCTGCGGGTTCACGAGTTGGCTCAGGACGTTGTCTGGATCGGCCTCCTTGGGGGAGGTCGGGTGACCATAGGGGGAGTTGATCCTTGCCAAGTACGGCTCTGCCAAGTTGGTTGAGTTTCGTTATCACCGGGGCAGCGAATCCAAGATCATCGGCGGCTGACAAGGCAAAACTTGCAATATGAGTGGTACCAGCCCATCGTTGTGCGGCTAATCCCCACACTCCTTGTGCGAGACGTGGAGCAACCTTAGCCCGGGCTTTCTTGACGAAGAACCCGGTATTGATCCCGACCGGACAGGCTGTTCCACACATCCCATCAACCGCACAAGTCTGGAGACCGGCGTACTGGTAGTCGCTCTCCAAACAGGAGGCTAGGTGGTTTTCCCCTCGTTGCCGGGCCCCAGCAATCTCCCGTTGTACTGCGATGCGTTGCCGAGGAGTCAAGGTCAGATGATGAGCCGGACAAATGGGTTCACAGTACCCACATTCAACACAGGCATCCACATAGGGATCCACGGGTACAGCGGTCTTAATGTGACGCACATGGGCGCGAGGATCATGGGTAATCACCGACCCATCATTCAAAACATCCCACGGGTCAAAGAGTTGCTTCACCTTACACATCACATCAAAGAGCTCATCGCCGTACTGTTGCCGTACAAAGGGGGCCATGACTCGACCGGTACCATGCTCAGCTTTCAGTGACCCTTGATGGCTGAGGACCACATCAACCATAGCTTGGGTAAACCGTTCGTACCGTTCCAGTTGCTTATCAAACTCATCGGTAATCATGAAGTGGATGTTTCCGTCTTTGGCATGTCCGAAAATCACCGAATCTGGATAGGAGTACTCCTCAAATAGCTCACCCAACTCGGTACATGTGTCAGCTAATGCCTCCACTGGTACGACCACATCTTCAAGGAGGGCGGTGGTACCCACTCGTCGAGCTGAGGCGACAGCGGTGTACAATCCCTTCCGTAAAACCCATAACTGACTGCGGGTCTTAGGGTCACGACTCAGTTCACCAGGTTGCTCTAGATCCAATCCACTCAGGACTTCACGAGCGCCTTTAACCAATCCATCAAGTTCTTCAGGAGTCTCAGCCTGATACTCCACCAGCAGGGCTGCCTGCGATATGGGTTGAATACCGCGAATCTGATCAGGACAGCCAGCCAATCCTTGACCCACTGCGATTGAGGTTGCATCCATCAACTCCAGGGTCGCAGCACCAGTTGCCACCAGATCCGGTAACGCTTGATTCGCTGCATGAAGATCCCGGAAAACCAGCAGCCCGGTCTCTACGTAAGGACGTACGGATATTGTACGGAGAATGGCCGAAGCGATAAACCCTAAGGTCCCCTCACTTCCCACCATCAGATGGGCCAGAATCTGAGCAGGCGTCGAATAGTCAAGGAAGGAATTCAACCCGTACCCCATTGTGTTTTTCATAGAGAACTGTTGGGTGATCACAGCAACCGACGTCGAATTGGACAGAATCCTCTCCCTCAACTCAACCAACCCGCGGTACAAAGCGGGCTCCATCATGCGTAACTTCTCATCCGCATCAGAAGCACCCGTGTCAATGACCGTACCCGAAGCCAAGACCACAACCATAGATTCCAGAGTCCGATAGGAGTTCTCCGTGGTACCACAGGCCATCCCCGAAGAGTTATTGGCCACAACTCCACCGATCGTACACGCAGCTGAACTTGCAGGATCGGGCCCGATCTGGCGACCATATGGAGCCAGATGTGCGTTGACGCGATTCACGGTAACCCCGGGCTCCACTCGTACCCGTAAACCATTGTCGAGAATCTCGATCCCATCGAAATGGTGGCGGACATCGGCTAACACAGCATCTGTTGACGCCTGGCCAGACAGGGAGGTACCGCCGGAACGAAAGGTGACGCAGGTCCCCGAGGCTGCGCAGGAACGCAGGAGGCGAGCAACATCATCGGCATTGCGCGGTACCGCAATTACCTGAGGGTAGAGCAGGAAATGGGAAGCATCGTGGGCGCGTGCATGCAGATCAATGGGGGCAGTCAAAACCTGCTCGGGATCCAAGCCAAGCAACCGTGAGGTACTCATACCCCAAGGCTACTCCCCTCCACGAGCGGTTTATGATTAACCATAGAGATATCTTTTAAGGTGACCAGAGATTTGCTTTTCACGAGAGCATATGTGCAACCACGGACACTGACCCTGTTTGAGGCGACAGTACTCCCTCAAAGAGGGTAGAGTTAGGGGAGCGCATATTCGATGTCGGATCATGCTCCACCGACACCGACGGTCCCGCCCACGCCTCGCGCTTGCGGTGGCCTCACGAGCACATGGGAGCACAGATTCAAGGAGATTCAGAGTCACGATGGCTGAGAAGAAATTTGTCTATGATTTCAAAGAGGGCGACGCCTCTATGCGGAACCTACTGGGTGGCAAGGGTGCAAACGTCGCCGAGATGACCAAACTGGGGATGCCGGTCCCCCAAGGGTTCACGATTACGACCGAAGCATGCACCCAGTATTACAACGATGGGGAGACAATTTCTGAGGCCATCCGTGCCGAGATCTTGAAACATGTCGCAATTCTTGAAGCCGAGCAGGGCAAGAAGTTCGGTGATGCGGATAACCCGCTGTTGGTTTCGGTACGCTCCGGCTCACGTGCATCCATGCCGGGCATGATGGACACCATCCTCAACCTCGGTATGAACGAAACAGTCGTCGAAACACTCATCGCCAAGTCGGGCAACCCGCGTTGGGCTTGGGATTCCTACCGCCGCTTCATTCAGATGTACTCCGATGTCGTCATGGAGGTCGGTAAGGCCTACTTCGAGCGCCTCATTGACGAGATGAAGGAAGCCCGTGGAGTCTCCCTTGATGTGGATCTGACTGCTGAGGACCTCAAGGAACTCACCTACCAGTTCATGGCTGAATACAAGTCCAAGATCGGCGCTGACTTCCCCTCCGATCCGATTGAGCAGATGTTTGGCGCAATCAGGGCCGTCTTCCGTTCCTGGAACAACCCGCGCGCCGTGTACTACCGCCGCATGAACGACATCCCCTCCGACTGGGGTACGGCTGTCAACGTGCAATCCATGGTCTTCGGCAACCTCGGTGACACCTCTGGTACGGGCGTAGCATTCTCACGCAACCCTTCAACAGGCGAGAAGGGTCTCTTCGGTGAGTTCCTTATGAACGCTCAGGGCGAGGATGTTGTCGCGGGTATTCGTACCCCAGAAAACATTGACAAGCTCAAGGATGTCAACGCCGAGGTCTACAACCAGTTCCTCGCCATTGTCGGCAAGCTTGAAGCCCACTATCGTGACATGCAGGATATGGAGTTCACCATCGAAGATGGAACCCTCTACATGCTGCAGACCCGAAACGGGAAGCGTACAGCGGCGGCTGCCTTCCGTATCGCATCAGACCTTGTTGACGAGGGAATGATCGACGAGAAGAAGGCCGTCACCATGATTGATCCCAAGCAGCTCGACGCTCTCCTTCACCCACAGTTCGACGTTAAGGAGCTCAAGGCTGCCTCCCCGATTGGCAAGGGTCTTCCCGCCTCCCCTGGTGCTGCGACCGGTCAGGTCGTCTTCACTGCTGAAACAGCTACGGAGTGGACAGTCAAGGCCGGCAAGGATGTCATCCTGGTTCGCCTCGAAACCTCCCCTGAGGACATCGAAGGTATGCACCACGCCAAGGGCATCCTCACCGCTCGCGGTGGTATGACCTCCCACGCAGCCGTTGTTGCTCGTGGCATGGGTACATGTTGCGTTGCCGGCCTCGGCGAAATCCGCTTCGGCGCCGATGAGCAGTCCTTCACCCTCGGTGGCAAGGAGTACAAAGAGGGCGACTGGATCTCCCTGGATGGTTCCACAGGAAACGTCTACGGCGAGCAGATCAAGACAGTCCCCGCTGAGATCGGTGGCGACTTCGCACGCATCATGGGCTGGGCCAACCAGTACCGTACCTTGAAGGTACGTACGAACGCCGACACCCCTGCTGACGCACGTCAGGCCATGGAGTTCGGTGCTGAAGGTATCGGGCTATGCCGTACAGAGCACATGTTCTTCGAGGCTGACCGTATTGCCGCTATCCGCGAGATGATTGTTGCTGACACTGTTGAGCAGCGCGAAGCCGCATTGGCGAAGCTCCTGCCGATGCAGCGTGGCGACTTCGAGGGAATCTACGAAGCCATGGAGGGCCAGCCTGTGACTGTACGTCTCCTGGATCCGCCTCTGCATGAGTTCCTCCCCACTGATGAGGCTGACATTAAGGCCCTCGCTGCCGAAATGAAGATCAGTGTCGAGGATCTCGTCGCCAAGATCGCCTCCCTCCATGAGTTCAACCCGATGATGGGTCACCGTGGCTGCCGCCTTGATGTAACCTATCCCGAGATTGGCGCCATGCAGACACGGGCCATCATCGAAGCTGCGATCAATGTACAAAAGCGCAACCCGCAGTGGACAATCGTCCCGGAGATCATGGTTCCCCTCGTTGGTGAGGTCAAGGAATTGGCCTTCGTTAAGGCGATCATCACCGAAACCGCTGACCGCATCATTGCCGAGTCGGGCATTGAGTTGAAGTACATGGTGGGTACGATGATCGAGATCCCACGCGCTGCTTTGACCGCAGACCAGATCGCCACCGAGGCTGAGTTCTTCTCCTTTGGTACCAACGACCTGACTCAGATGACCTTCGGGTTCTCTCGTGATGACGCCGGGAAGTTCCTTGACGCCTACTACGACACGAAGATCTACGAAAATGATCCTTTCGAGCGCCTCGACCAGACTGGTGTTGGCAAGCTCGTTGAGATGTCCGTCGAATTGGGTCGCAAGACCCGCCCCGACATCAAGCTCGGTATCTGTGGTGAGCACGGCGGCGACCCTTCGTCTGTCGAGTTCTGTCACCGAGTTGGATTGCAGTATGTCTCCTGCTCGCCTTTCCGTGTACCGATCGCACGTCTGGCAGCAGCACAAGCAGCACTGCGCTAATTATTTCTTCACTACGCAAGGGCCTGGGGTATAACCTGGGCCCTTGTTGTTTACTCCCTCAGGGCAATTCCCAATCCTTCAGATCACAGGGCTCCCATCCTTCGCAAGTTTACTTTCGCGAAGAGGCTTATCAGGTCGTAGAATCTAGGTCATTGTGGGGAAGTTTCACTATTATCAGCGACCCATTTCTTCGATAGGCTGGAACGTACCTGACTAGGAGAGATGATGATACGAGACTTCACTATTGACGACAAAGAAACCTTTCTAGAGATGGCGGTACGCTTCTATAGTTCGGATGCGGTCAGCCACCCAGTTGATTCAAAGATTCTGGGATCCACCTTCGATGCCGCGGCCAGTGGGTCGCCCTACATAAGGGGCCTCATGATCGAAGACGAGAGCCGTCCTGTCGGTTTCGCCCTGCTCGCCTTCAGCTTCGCCACCGAAATCGGCGGGCCAATCGTACTCGTGGAAGACCTCTACATAGACAACACATGCCGAGGCAAGGGTCTAGGTGGCGCCTTCTTCGAGTACCTCTGGGCAGAGTACCCTGAAGCCAAACGCTTCCGACTCGAAGTCACAGGCACAAACACAAAGGCCCAGGAACTCTATGAACGCCTAGGTTTCGAGGTTCTGCCATACATCCAGATGGTCAAAGAAATCTAACCAAGTACCCAGTACTCAAGGATTCCCACCTCTGACAAGCATTTTCACGGAGAAATCTGGTGTTTCACGTGATGCATCCGACCCTTTTCAAGTACTTCTCAAAGTTTCTTAGAACAATCTCATAGCGGACCCAACAGACTAGTACTACGTACCAGCCGGACCCTCGGATCACCCCGGACCGATGGTTCAAGGGCCTGGCTCGTACGTCCACAAGGGCATAGCCCAATGGCGCAGAGAGGACCGCAGGTGTACATCATCACCAATGCGATACAAAACCTGGTACGTAATCGGGGACGTAACTTCATGATCGGAGGAATCATCCTCGTCATGATCATCTGCGTTGTGACAGCCCTCATGATCAACAACACCTCCTCCGGGATTATCGACGATTACAGAACCCGATTCGGCTCCGAAGTCGTCCTTTCCCCTAATCAGGAGAAGATTCGCGAGGAAGCACAACAAAACTCTTCCAGCGGGATGATCAGAATGGTTATGCCTCAGATTTCCGCTCAGGACCTCGTTAAGTTTGGGGATTCCGATCTTCTTCAAAAAGCGGAGTTTTCCACAAGTACCAACGCAAATTCGACCGATCTGACCGCAGCTAATGCGGATCTCGGTCCGGGCGGTGCCACCCGTGGCTTCGCTAGGGGCGGCCCAGGTGGCCAAGTTGAGGAATCACAATCCACCCAGTTCTATTTCCGTCTCATCAACCAATTTGCAGATTTCACGAATGGTACCCGTGAACTATCCACGGACTATGACACAACAACCGCCACTTCGCGGTACCCAGAAAGCATCAATGAAGCCATGATTAGCGCTGACGTCATGGATGCCAGTGGGCTCCATCTCGGGGATAAAATCACTGCCACAGGTGAACTTACAACCCCTCCCAACCTCGATGTGGAGTCGACTGATCCCTCAGACCTCGGGTCGTCTCTCTCGGATCTTGCAACAACCGAGATTTCCTGGAGTCTAACAATTGTTGGCGTGTACACGGATCTCACGCAGACCGAGGAGCAACTGAACCAGTTGCGCTCGGCTTGGGCCGATAGGCGCAATGAGATTCTTGTTTCCCTGGATACTCTGCTTGCCAACCTCCAGGAGGGCAAGCAGGGTATCCAAGTGAGTGCAACCTACTTCTTGAAGGATCCAATGCTTTTGGCGGACTTCGACGCCGAATTGCGTACAAAGGGTCTCCCCGATGTCTGGCTTGTCACCACAGATGCCACAAGTTATAACCAGGTGGTACGACCGGTGGAGGCTCTCAAATCGATTTCAACCACCTTTGTGTTTGTCGTCCTAATCTTTGGTGCCATCATCTTGGCTTTGCTATCCTCCATTGCGATCCGCGAACGCAAGTACGAAATAGGTGTACTGCGGGCTATGGGTATGAAGAGGCTGAAGGTGGTCGCTGGACTGTGGACCGAGACCCTTATCATCACTGGGGTTTGCCTGATCTTGGGTTTGGGTATTGGTATGGCAGTGGCCCAACCTGTCACCAATGTCTTGTACGAACAGCAACTCGCGGCCATTGAAACCCAGAACGAAACGAGTGACCCCATGCAGGGCGGTCGTCCTGAAGGGATGGGTGGACGTATCCAAGGTGGACCTGCCGGAATGGGGATGACCCTACCCGGACAAGGGACAACAGCCCAACCCCTCGAAAACCTCAATATCTCACTGGATTGGCGTACCATCCTCCAACTCATCGGTATAGCCCTAGCGCTCTCCTCGGTTGCAGGTGTCATCGCAACAACTCAGATCACCAAATACGAACCTATCAAGATTCTTTCGGAAAGGAACTGACATGACGAGCGCATTAGCACTAGACCATGTGAGCTATCGCTACGAGGGATCAACCAAGCCTGTACTCAAAGATATCTCGGCGACCTTCGAACGTGGGTCGGTGTACACCATTGTTGGAAAATCGGGTGCTGGAAAGTCGACCCTTCTTTCGCTCATCTCGGGCCTGGATCTGCCCACAAAGGGTGAGGTCCTGTGCGGCGGTATGAGTCTGAAAGAGATGGATCGCGATTGGTACCGCTCCTGGAAGGTCGGGGTGATCTTTCAAAGCTTTAACCTGATTACCAATGCCACTGCTGTACAAAACATTGTCCTTTCGATGAATATTAGTAAGTCGAAGGTCAAGGACAAGAAAACTCACACCTATGAACTCTTGGAGCGCATGGGTATCGATCGGGAGACCGCTGATCGCAAGGTACTGAAGCTTTCGGGTGGGGAACAGCAACGCGTGGGAATCGCGAGGGCTCTAGCTCATGATCCCGCGATCCTCATCGCTGACGAACCGACCGGTAACCTCGACCGTGAGACCGAAGCTGAGATCCTGGACATCTTCACGAGGCTCGCCCATGAAGAGAATCGGTGTGTCATCCTCGTCACCCATTCTCGGAAGGTGACCTCAATCGCAGACAAGATCTACTCAATTCAACATGGCCAACTATCAGAACTCTAGGAGGTAATGACCCTTCCCTCATCCCCACTCTGACATAACAGGTGCGCAATGCTTTCCGGGCTCACGCGCAGTCAAGAGTACAAGTCCCCCACAGGAACCGACCCCCTTGAGTCTGTCTCAGGTTCCTCTGGGGGACTTTGGGGTTTCCGGGGTATCAACTGGGTAATCATCAAGAGTGTGGAGGTATGTTCCCAGGCGTGCCATTGTCATCATGAGTACCCAAGAAAACTTCAGAAATAAGCAGATCTCACAAGAGGGGATACTGCAGAAAATCGCGGAAGCTATGGATGGGTCATTAGTCGCCATACTGTTACACGCTGTACAAAAACCGGCCACAGAGGGGTAACCTCCATGGCCGGTCATGATCATCTCATGGACTAAAGGATGGTCGCGATGACCTGTCCCTCCTTGACGGTTGTACCTTCCTCAACCATTTGTGTGAAGGTACCAGACTCTTCAGCCACGATGGGCATTTCCATCTTCATGGCTTCAAGAACACCCACGGATTCTCCCTCGGCGACAGCGTCACCTGTTGCCTTGAGCCACTTGGAGACCAAGCCGTTCATAGCAGACTTGACCGCGCCAGCGGTTGTAGCAGAGGGTGCAGCCTTGGCAGGTGCGTGTACACCGGAACCACCTGTACCAACTAGGGATGCCGGGAATCCTAGACGAATCCACTTGCCGTCAACCTCGAACCATTCACGGATGACTTCTTCACGGTGTACGCCTGCAGGTAGTGGCTGGGTGAGTTCGCCGAGCCATGTGCATTCGTTTTCGATCCAGTTGGTGTGTACCAGGAAATCCTTGGCCTTGGTGGCAGCAAACTGGGGTTCTTCAAGCATCCTGCGGTGGAAGGGTACCAGGGTGGGAATGCCTTCGATATTGCACTCTTTCATGGCCTGGCGGCTTCGGGCGACGGCCTCTTCGCGGTTGTTGCCCCATACGATGATCTTGGCGATCATGGAGTCGAACTCGGCGGAGATCGTACCTGCAGAACCTACACCTGAATCGACACGCAGGAAGGGTCCACCTGGGACGTCGAAGCGTGTGAATTCGCCAGCCTGGGGCAGGAATCCACGGCCGGGGTCTTCAGCGTTGATACGGAATTCGAAGCAGTGACCGATCTGGGGTACGACGTCAGGGAGTTCATCCATGTCGTGGCCTTCAGCGATCTTGAACTGCCAGATAACCAGGTCAACACCGGTGACACGCTCTGTGACGGGGTGCTCCACCTGGAGACGGGTATTCACTTCGAGGAAGGAGAGTAGGCCATCGGAACCGAGCATGAACTCCATGGTTCCTACGCCGCGGTACTTCACTTCGGAGCCGATTGCGACGGATGCTTCGATGAGCTTCTCCATCTGCAGGTCGGTGATGAAGGGTGCGGGTGCTTCTTCGATGACTTTCTGGTGGCGACGCTGTGCGGAGCAGTCACGGGTACCCACAACAACGATGCGGCCCTTGCCGTCGCCCAGGATCTGGGTTTCGACGTGACGGGGGCGGTCCACGAAGCGCTCCACATAGCATTCGCCGCGACCGAAGGCGGACACTGCTTCGGAGACTGCGGAGTCGTAGCGTAGTTCGAGTTCCTTGGGGGAACGTACAACCTTGAGGCCGCGTCCACCGCCACCGAAGGCTGCCTTGATGGCGATCGGGTATCCGTGGGCATCGGCGAAGGCGCGTACCTCGTCAACAGAGTCAACTGGGCCTGGCGTACCGGGAACCAGGGGGGCTCCCACCTTTTCAGCGATGGTACGGGCGGCCACCTTGTCGCCCAACAGGGCGATGTTCTCAGGGGTTGGGCCAATCCAGATCAGGCCGGCATCTTCGACGGCTTGGGCGAAGTCGGCTCTCTCGGAGAGGAAGCCGTAACCGGGATGGATAGCATCCGCGCCAGACTTTTTTGCGGCGGCGAGGATCTTGTCTGCGTCCAGGTAGGTTTCTAGAGCGGAACGGCCATCCAAGCCGTACGCTTCATCCGCCAGATGTACGTGCATGGCATTGGCGTCGGTGTCTGAGTACACTGCAACGGACTTGAGGCCATAGGATGCGCAGGCGCGGATGACACGGACTGCGATCTCACCGCGGTTTGCGATCAGTACCTTTTTCATTTGGGCTCCTTATCGGGGTTCCAGGGGGTGGGACGCTGGCGACGATGACCTTAGCGCAGTTCCCACAATGGGTCTGGAGTCTGTTGGCACCCCGTTGGTGGCGTCGATGCCAATCCGAACTCACAGTGACAACTATAGAAGACAACCCCATCTGGGGGAACCCTTGACCCGCGACGGTGAGACAACATATAACAATATACCGGGTTGATCAGTACGGGCACCCACTTCACGGGCACATTATTTGAGTATCGTCAACTTTTTGACTAAGCCATTGTTTATGGGTAACATGCTTTGCATCAGGTGAACTGGGGTAGTTCGCCTTGGGGTCTAGAGGTTTCCAAAACATGGGGGTTTTGTGAATCTGTATGTCTCAACTCCATATGGGGGAGTATGACATTTCGAGCATGCGTTTACGCATGTGGGTGGTGGGCTTAGGCCCTGTTTTATGGTCATGGGGAAGTGATCTGGTTTCCGTGCATCTTTTCTGCATTGTGTAGTACCTATGTACTCACGTGCCCCCTACCTAATTTAACCGACCCTTGAGTGGCTTTTTTGCGAGCCTCCTTGGGCTGGTCCCATCGTGAGGAGAGATACCATGTATCATTTTTGGACTCGGATCACGCGTACACGCCGTGACCGTACAACTAGCAGGACCCACTTCAATCAAGGAACAGGGACAGTACGCAAAGGCGTAGCCATTGCCGCATCTCTAGCTCTCGCCATGGCGATTGTGGCAGTCCCTGCCTTTAACTTCGAGACTTCGACACCGGCGTTCGGCGCTCCAGGAAATCCGGGAGTACCAGCGGCACCCCTTGATGTGTTTAAGGAGACCTTCGGCGATGGCACGGGGACCTCAACACCCATGTCGTTGAGGGTGTACCCACCTTCTGGGTCGCCCGTCTACACAGCAAGTGAGGCATGGTTGCCCCGTGCGAGTTCTAGCGTGATGGAGCCCTCCGAGCGTAAGGGTCGCTGCAATGGATGGATTCTCAACTCGAAGACGCAAAACCCTGGAATCCAGGCGGACTATGGGTGTGATCCTTCTGCTGGGGTCAAGATGTGGCCACAATTGCAGGCCATGGCTTCAGCTCTGGGTACCTTCCAGGGAATGGGTGCTGGCGCCGAAACGAATAACGTGCTCTCCTCTGCGTCGAATTCTGTTGCTGCGGACCAGTATGCACAGGATCCAGGTACTCTGATCCGTACCAATTCGGCTACGACTGCTAATGGTGGACGTTTCTTTGCGGTCTCGGCAGTCTTTGCAGCGCTCAACTGTGCCAAGTTGGACTCTTCTTCGGGAGGGTGGGTGGACCCTCAAGAATCTTTCTATCTGATTTTTAATGGTACTCGGCAACTGTTGACCCCGACACCATTGAATCCGTGTGCCACAGGTACGTCGTCCACTATTACGGAATATCATCCATCGTTCCCGGGTGTTGTCACTGGTACGCACACTGTGTACATGGATCGTCTGTCCTCGAATGCATTCTTGCTAGGTACCCCTGCTGAGACTTTCCAATTGGGCTTCGAACTGTACAACGCAACTGCCACCGGTAAGGGTAATGACGTTGCCTTCGACTCTCTTGCCATCATTGATGTGACCCCGCAGTTGGATCAGGCTTTCACCCCCGCAGTGGTTCCTATTGGTGTGTCCAGCAACTGGGTTTTCACGATCACAAACACCACTGATCTTCAGGCCAAAGCTGGCTGGGCGTATACGGTACCCATCCCTGCGGGTCTCACGGTTGGTACTGCGACCACGAATACATGTTCGGCAACCATTGCCGCATCAACGTCGCTGACGATCACGAATGGTACCCTCGCAAAGGGTGCCACCTCCTGCCAGATCATCATCCCTGTAACCCCAACACTGAATGACACCTACACTTCACAAGCCTCATCGATCACGAACCTGGGTGTGAATCCTCCAGCGAATACCACCTTGAAAACCACTGAATTGACCCTTGATGTGTCGGTGAACCCGACGGCTCTCACGGCTGCGAACCAGACAGCCACCTTCTCATTTGAGGTCACCAACACTGGTGTTGTGGAGGTCAAGGATCTTCAGGTCACAGCCCCCACGACCCTTGCCTCAGGAACCCTGGGCGCTATCTCCTGCCCAGTGACGATCCTGGCCGCAGGTGCCACCACCACGTGTACCGCCACTTATACCTCAGCCCAGGGTGACATCACGCGTACCTATGTCGATGTGACAGGCAAGGCGACGGCGAAGGCGGACGAGGCCACAGTTCGTACCGAATCTGAAACCGACACAGCGCGGGTATCGGTTCTGGGTACATCCTCCATCTCGATCACTGCAAGTGATCCAGGTTCGATGACGACTGTGGGCGAGGTCAAGACTTTCACATTCACAGTGGAAAACACTGGCCAAACCACCTTGGATACGGTCCAGATTCTCATTGATGATTTTGACGGTACGGGCACACCTCCAGTCTTCACATGCGTGTCGACGAGCCTCGCACCTGGGGCTTCAACCACATGCTCGGGTACCTATATTGTCACAGCACTCGACATTGCATCCAAGCTCATCACTCTTGATGCGGTTGCGACGAGCAAGAATGCGGGTGGCGATGATGTCGTCTCTGACCAGGCTCGCGAACAGGTACCCTATGCCAAGGGTACGCCAGATCCAACGAAGTCTAGTTTGGCTGTGAGTCACACGAATCGAGTTGTGGGTGAACCAGATGTCGCGACAGCAACGATTGTGGATGCCAATAATGTACCCCTTGATGGGATTACAGTCACCTTCGCTCTAACGGGCAGCGGTACCTTCGGTTCTGCGGATGCGACTCGCGTACCCACGGCAACCTGTGTGACGAATACCCAGGGTCAATGCTCGGTGACGTTCACGGACCCGAAGGCGGAGGTCTGCGATGTTTCAGCAACTGTGGTGGTGGCTGGTACCCCCACACAGATCACAAACTCGCCTATCTCCGTGACCTTTACAGCAGGCCCCTTCTCGTACGCTACGTCGGAGTTCACCGTAACTCCGATTGCGACAGTGGGTAACCCTGCGACCTATCTTGTGGTCTCTGATGGGTCGGTTTACTACACCGGCAAGCTGACTCCGAAGGATCAGTATGGCAACATCATCACGGGTTTGAATCAGGCAGACGTAGAGTTCCTCGCGTCGAGCACGGATGTCACGGAAGCGAATTTCACCCCGAATCCAGATGGTACCTTCACGGTTCAGTATTCTTCTAAGCTCGCCGATTCTGCTCCAACAGCGAGTGTCACTTATCAGGGTCTGCCTGTGGGTACGACGAAGCCGATTCCGTTTAAGGCTGGCGACCCCGACCCTGACCCGAATGTTGAGGTGGATTGTCCCGCGGGTGCGGTGGGTACGAACATGAGTGTTAGCCCCGCACGGGTGATGGTTCCTGGTTCCTCCACTGTCACGGTTTATGTGACAGATCAGTTCTGCAATCCTGTTGAGGATGCTGTCGTAGACCTTTATTTGGTACCCGGTTCTAGCGCTCAGCTTGGGTCCAGTCAGGTGACCACGGGTTCTACGGGGCATGCCAGCACTACCGTGAGCGATACCGCACCCGAGATAGTGAGGATCAATGGTTCCGTGACGAATGGGCCACTGGCTGGACCTATTCAGAATTCGCCTGTATCAGTTGAGTTTTATGATGGCGATGAGCCTGCGGCTCCAGTGATCACTGGTCCTGGGGATGGGGATGTTACAAATGACAACACTCCTGAGATCACGGGTACTGGTGATGAACCTGGCAACGAGATCACTGTGACTGATGAAGACGGTGATGTGTTGTGTACTGCGGTTGTTCAGGAGGATCTGTCGTGGTCGTGTACGTCCACGAAGGAGCTTGAGGATGGTGATCATACGATCACTGCGACTGAGAA
>JAIRQE010000012.1 GCA_031256725.1 Propionibacteriaceae bacterium | reverse complement strand
CCAAATACAAGACGAATGAGCCCACAAAAAACAATTACATATATTTCTGGTGGGTCAGTACAGAACATCTGATTCCAAAGACTACCTGAAAGGTGAGAAGTCGACCATCAAACACACACTGGTTCAGTCTGGACCTTTGGAGGGTAATCTATGACAAATCATAATTTAAATGATATTAGTGAGGCTTGTTGCGGGGCGTCTTTAGTCATACTCTAATGTATGTCACGCGATGAGTTTTTTTGCAGTAGTGGATTTTCTTAATAGCCTTGATGCAGGCTGCGCTGAGCTTGATTTGCGGGACGGATTTTGCGACTGGCTTCTTCCGCGTATCCCCGCCAGTATGTCGGGAATACCATGGCCATGGGTTGCCTTACGTTTGATTCCTGGTTACGATCCATCTGACTGTGGAAGAAGAGTTTTCCCTGGTCGCGAGTGTGAAATGATCAATGCACTCGGTCCACGATGATTAAAGAAACTTTAGAAACCAACGCGCTCATCTTTGAGCCCCTCCCATAAAAACTATTACAAATAACTTAACCCGACAAGTAGCACGATGCTACGAACGTCCACATATCGAGATAATTTCATTATTTTCCCGTTCGTCTTGAATGATCTGAGGGATGAGGCCGATCAGTCAGCGACTGCCGAGGTCACTGTGAAGGTCGCCCCATCTCCTACTGTCCCCAGTGGCGGGCAGACAAAGAACTCCAGCATCGCCCTAGGCGTTCTCCTTCTTGGAATTGCTGTACTCGTTCATCTGCCTGCACGTGTCAGGAAGACCAGCTAAACGCTACGACATTATTCATTCAGTCGATAGACTCGTCTTAGTACACTTCTAAAGGAGTCTGAGATGGATTGGGTGATCTTGTCGACCACTGGGCGCCTAGCGCGGGTGGATCTTCCAGGTTCAGTATGGGAGGCTCGCGCGGCCCAGGAGTTTACCCGGGTTGATCATGATGTCTTGACCTCGGCAGCCCCATCAACAGATGGGCATGTCGGCGCAGTCACCACCACAGGGATGGCTTATCGTATCCTCGTTGAAGACCTTCCCACCCTGGCTCCCGGTGGCCCCTGGTCACTGTGGGATGCTCCCGAAGCCGATTCGCTGGTGGAGGCAGACCATGTGGTCGGGCTCTACAGCCTTGATGTGGATGCCCCTCCCCTCGCTCTGGGCACGAAGGCTGGGGTTGTGAAGAGGGTCGTACCGGAATACAAGGGTTGGGAATCCTGGGAGGTTGCATCCATCAAAGACGGTGACGAGATCGTTGGAGTGGCCCATGCTGCCGATTCCTCTGACCTGGTTTTCATAACAACCCAGGCCCAGTTGTTGCGCATGTCAGCCCGAGAGGTACGTCCCCAGGGCCGTCCTGCTGGCGGGATGGCTGGGATTAAACTCGGTGAGGATGCCGAGGCGCTCTTCTTCACTGCGATATCCAAGGAAGACCGTGAGACGGCAATCGTGGCAACCCTCGCCGTAGGCCCAGATGCTGTATCCACGATCAAGACCACGGCTTTCAGTGAATACCCATCCAAGGGTCGAGCGACCTCAGGGGTTCGTACCCATCGTTTCTTGAAGGGCCAGGATCACCTCGCTCTAGGCTGGGTTGGCCTGCCACCATTGAGAGCCTGCAGCAACACAGGTACCCCACGAAACCTCCCCTCAACAGCAGATCGCCGAGATGGTGGTGGCACAAAGGTGTACGGCCCATTCCAAGCATTCGGATAGAACCACAGTTCTGGCGGATGTCAGGGGACGTATCCCCTGACACTCACCCCTCAACCCTCTTCGGCACTCGTTCATCCCTAATAGTGTCAGGAGATACGTCCCCTGACACCTCATCACGCGCCAAACCGTCGTGGTGGCTCCAGGAGTGCGCGCAGATCTTCGCCCACATATGTTGGTTCTTGACTCTTTGTGGCGGTTTCAAGATCCGCCAAAGTATGTGACCCCGATAGTACAAACAAGGAATCCCATCCAGCATTGAAGGCACCCTCAATATCGGTGTCAAGGCGATCACCCACAAAGAGTCGGCGAGTACCCCCAAGCCTTGTAGCTGTTTCCTCAAGAAGGGGATGGGCCGGTTTCCCACCCATGATGGGGCTATGACCAGGCAGAGCCTGTGACATGGCTTTGATGATCCCGCCCATCCCAATGGCTGTACCCTGGCTGGTTGGACGGTTCAGGTCATCATTACAGGCGTACCACACAGCACCATCTTGGACAGCGAAGCAACCCTGGTTGAGGTCCTCCCATCGAAGCTCTGGATGGTAGCCAACACAAATGGCTTGAGTGTTGGAGCTGCGCTTATGTACAGGAATCAAACCCACCAAAGACAGTTCCTCGGACATGGCCTGGGAGCCCAAAGCAAGAACCTCACAACCATGAGGAAGGGCTTCGGACATGATACGGGCAGTGGCCTGAGCTGAGGTAACAATGTCCTCGTAGCAAGCGTCAATACCCAAACTCTTGAGATGATCAGCAACCACCTGCGGGGAACGCTGGGCATTATTGGTCACAAAACCAACACGGGTACCGCGTCGGCGCAGTTCAGCAATAGTTTCAGGCGCATGGGGTACAGCATCATCCCCAATATAGATCACCCCATCCAGGTCAAAGCCCACAAGATCATAGGCATCAACCAGGGCATTCATGAGTACTTAGTCCTTCTCGGAATCTTGGAGATCCTCAAGATCCTCCACATCGATGTCCTCATCACCATCAAGATTCTCCAGATCACCAGGATCCTCATTATCCTCACGATGATTGATGCTGTCTAATTCATCATCACGATCGTCATCCTGCACAGAACCCACTTGGTCATCTTGTGTAGAATCCACCACTTCGTCATCCTGCGCGGCACGAAGTGGAGTCGCAGGATCCAGATCCTCGACCACTACCTGATCCTCATTCATGACTTCAAGGTCCTCATCTTCAAGGTTCTCGTCTTGATCCTCGTTATCATCGAAGTCTTCCTCGTCTAGGAACTCGTCCTCATCCAAATCGAGAACCACTCCATCAAGTTCATCCAAACGATCCAAGGCAGAGGTGGTACCAAAGGGGTCCAGACTTGCAGCCACCGAGAACCAGTGGTGGGCTTCACCCATCTCCCCCATGTCGGTCAGCATGTCCGCATAGGCATAGAGCAGTCGTGCCTGTGCAAGCCGGGGATGACGTACCGATGGTTTCTCCATCTCGTGACGCAAGATCCTCATTGCCTCATCACGCTGACCCATGTCCAGACGTACCCCCGCTGTGACGATTATCAACTCCACGAGCATTGACGGATCTTTGATCTCAGGCCTACCCGATTCAGCTAATTCAAGAGCCTCACGATGCTTGCCCAGAGCGCGCAAACAATCCACCATCACAGGGATAACATCGGCTGTACCACTCATGCGCCTCAAGGTTTTGTACTGCGCAAGTGCCTGCTCATATTTCCCGGCAGCATAGGCGGTTTCGGCTGTAGCCTCTCGTGTCAATGGAAGTCTCGGAGCTCGTCGACGCGCAGCCTCCGCATGACGGTAAGCCAAGTCTGGATCAGTATCAATGAGTTCGGCGGCCATCATCATATGCGCACCCACAACCTCAGCGATTTCGGCCGATACCCCTTTGAGTTCGGCTCTCATCCCGCGTGGCATCGTGGCATCCTCAGGAAGGATGGGAATATCAGGCTCATCCTCCATGGGTTCCAACCCTGGCCTGAGCGCACGATCAGCTTCACGCAGGGCACGTCGCGCATCGGTGTCCCTACGTGGACCTCGGTGGTCCTGGGGTGAATCAGACCAGGAATCACGCCGGGGTCGACGAGAATCATAATCCCGGAAGCTAGGCCTATCTGAGGATCCATCACCATCACGATCATCGCGATGAGGTCGAGAAAATCCTCGGGAACCTGTACCTCGATCAGATCCATAGGGACGTCTCAGCTCACGTGGTCCACTGCTGCGCGGACCCCTGTCGCCTCTGTCTTCCCTAGGTGTCCATCCTTCGCGTGGGCCTCTGTCTTCGCGTGGACTTCTCGAACCGCCATCCTCGCGCGGACGCCACTGGGGACGTGGCGCGGATCCTGATCGTGGACCGCTACGGAATCCTGAATCCCGTCGTTGCTGATAGGGCCTAGATTCTGAATCCGAGCGACGCTCTCCTAGATCCGAGGAACCCTCCCAGTCACGACGGGGTCGGTCTTGGAAACCTTGGGAGTCACTACGAGGGGGTCGTCCTGACCTGAAATCTGTACGCTGCCCATCGCGAGGAGGTCGATCCTCCCTGAACCCGCGCGGACGATCTTCGCGAGACCGATCACTGCGGTGGTCATGAAAGCCTCTGTCCTCGCGTGGTCCACGATCACGACGGCCATCACGAAAATCCCTACGCGGGGGGGAGTCTCGATCACCAAAGTCGTTGAAATCCCTGCGGAATCCACGGTCCTCGCTTGAGCGACGATCCTGACGTGGACGGCGATCCCCATGTGAACGATCCTCGCGGAATCCATCACTACGACGGTCTTCACGTGGGCGGCGATCCTCACGGAATCCATCATCGCGACGGTCTTCACGTGGACGGCGGTCCCCACGGAATCCATCATCGCGACGGTCCTCATGTGGACGGCGGTCCCCACGGAATCCACCATCGCGACGATCCTGACGAGGACCACGATTGAATCCACGATCCTCGCGGGAACGTCCATCACTCCACCGACGATCCCCACTGGAACCTCGATCACTGGGACGGCGATCCTGACGAGAATCATCCTCCCCACGGGGACGCCAGGAACGCCCTGACCCTGATTCCGATCTGTTGAATCCGCCACTACGACTAGGTCGACTTGACGAGGAATCCTGGGACCTGGGGCGCCACCCGCCACCAGAAGACTGAGATGAGCGCGAGCCAGATGGGCGGTCGCCTGAACCTCTGGGGGGACGCCTGTCCCCCGATCTACCATCTGCCACGCTATTTTCCTTTCAAATGGCTCCGCTAGGGAACCCCTCTTGGTTGTACCACCGAAGAGCAGCCTCTATTATCGCACACACGGGCACCCCGAGCAGAAATGCTGATCAAGGTTCCACATGGATGATCCGGCACAATTGTGAAGAAGTCTGTACTCTCGCTGCACCAATGAGCGCTCTTGACGACTTCTATTTTCCTTATGAGATAACAGTGCTAGTGTGATAATTGTCACATGTGTGACTGCTCGCGAAAAGAGATCCTCATGGGTGTAAGAGTACGATTAGCTGCCGCAATGTCCGCAGCTTTGGTCTACACAGTTGTTGCTACTTCGGCTTTGGTTGCCCAAGCAGAACCCACGCTTCCTTTCAAGGTACGTTTTTCTGAGAACGCCAACGGTTCTATTATCGCCATAGGCAACTCATTGTTGACCTGCCCGGATACGAATAGTAACTGTGAACTTGCTAAAGCTGGCAAGGCACCGAATAACAACAACAATGCCTATAGCATGGTCCACCTGGATTTAGATGAGGACTCGACAACCTGGAATTCCTCCATGTCTCGCCTATCCTTACCTGAGGGTTCAAGTATTCTATGGGCTGGACTCTATTGGGGTGCACGTCTGAATGCGGGCGTAGGCGGAAGCGCTGGTACGGATCCCTATACGCGCATGTCACTGCTAGTCCCAGGCGAAACCTCGTATCGTACTATCAATGCTAGTACCGACCCCGATGCCCAATTTGGTCCCAACTCTTCAGGAAGCAATGCCAACGCGTACCAACGTTTCGCCGATGTCACCTCCTTGGTGTCGAATGCGGGGAATGGCGACTATTGGGGCGCCAATGTTGTCGCAGGTACAGGCGAAGATCGCTACGCCGGATGGTCGCTGGTCGTGGTCCACTCTTCACCAGGGATGCCGTTGAGAAACCTGACCGTCTTCGATGGGTTCACCAATGTCGGTTCCTCTTCCCCACAAACCATCACAGTCTCCGGGTTCCAGGCTCCCCTAGCTGGGCCAGTGGACACCCAATTATCAATGATCGCCTATGAGGGCGACCTCACCCAGACTGGCGATTTCACTCGCCTCAATGGGACCCAGCTTGCCTCCACGACATCCCCAGGATCCAATTTCTTCAACTCATCCAATGATCTGTTTGGATCCAGTGTTACAACCCGGTCACCCGCCGACAAAAACATGCTGGGTTTTGACATCAAGAACATCAATGCACCCAATATCATCCCCATTGGTGCTACCGAAGCGACCTTCACCTTCGGGAGTACTGGTGATGCCTACTTCCCAGGGCTACTTGCCACATCCATTGCGCTCTATGCCCCAGATTTCAGTTCCTCTGCCAAGACAGCCGTCAACCTCAGTGGTCATTCACCAGCCCAACTCGGCGACATCATTCAGTACACCGTACGCTACGCGAACACAGGTCAGTCCCCAGCCAAGGACCTTGTGTCCATTGACCCCATCCCTCGCGGTACCCAGTACATCCCTGGCAGTCTAGGGTTCGTTGACGTTTATGGTACGACCACAGCCACCATGAGCGATGGTTCTGGAGATGATCGTGGAGAGTACACAGGATCAGCGGTTCACGTTCGCATTGGTACCGACGCAAATCAGAGCGAAGGTGGCCAGCTTGGTACTGATGGTGAATCGGAAGGCTACTCCTTCCAGGTTCGGGTCACCCAGCCTGGACGAACAATCTCCAATATCGCCCACCTCAACTTCACTACCGCCACGACTGGTGTGGCCGCAACCTATGACATTCCCCCCGTTTCTACACCAGTAGCACCGGAAGCTGATCTGGGGATCACTAAAACCATCACACCGAAGCCTGCTGTGGCAGGGGCTCCTGTGTCAGCCAGTATCACTGTGACCAACCATGGCCCGAATCCCGCATCAGAGGTTCACATCATTGATCCCATTCCACAGGGGTGGGATTCCCCTTCGGTCAAGCCTCCAACTGGCGTCACCTGTATGATCGAAGACTCCCTCACATGTTCGACATCACAGATGGCTGTAGGGTCGACCTTCACTATCCAACTCACAGGAGAATCCTCCAGTTCCACGTCGATAGAAACCATCACTAATACTGCCCAGGTCAGCTCAAATACCCATGACCCAGATCTTGCTAACAACATAGCTACAGACTCTGTCCCTATGACTCAGGTGGCAGATCTTGTTATAGAAAAGACCCTTAATACAGCCACCATAGTCCCTGGTCAACCCGTGGTTTTTACCATTACCGTCACGAATCAAGGCCCCTCCCGTGCCCAGAATCTGACTCTAACAGACACCCTTTCAGATGCAAGCCTCCTAACTCTATCTGGTGTCTCAGGTGATCTGACCTGTGACCTTGCCACAGAAAAGATGACCTGTCGTACGGCCACCCTGGATTCTGGAAAATCAGCCACACTCACAGTCACGGCTCAGGTCAATCCTTCAGCCGAAGCTGGGCAATCATTCACCAATGAGGTCCGAGTATCCTCAAACACCACTGACCCCGACCTGACCAATAACCACGATTCAGCCACGGGTACCATAGGTACCCCTGTAGCTGACGTGCGTCTATCCAAGCAAGCGAACCTCACCACTGTGGTTGCTGGTCAGGGGATCACCTATGTTCTGACTGCGTCCAACTGGGGCCCCTCTTCTGCACCTGGTGTGATAGTACGAGACACCCTTCCTCCCCAGATCCTCAATCCGGGGGCCACAGTGGATCGTGGATCCTGCCAGATCACTGGGCAGATCATCGAATGTTCTGTTGGCACCTTGGCCTCTTCTTCCCAAGCTGATACTCCTGGCGCCTCAGCTGTGATCACGATCACGGGTACTGTCTCCCCCGATGCCACAGGATCAGTCACCAATACTGCTGAGGTACCCCAGGTTCCTTCTTTCACAGACCCGACATCAGCGAATAATCAGGCTTCAGCAACTATTACAGTCACTCCTGAAGCTGATCTTTCCGTCATTCAGGTGGCTGATACCAGCAGCCTTCCAAGTTCTGTTGATTCTGTGGTGACCTACACGATTACCGTACGCAACAACGGCCCCTCAACGGCAACGAATGTCGAGTTGACGGACCTCTTCCCTGCTGCTGTGAAGGGTGATCCTGCCAACCCTGCGGTGGCACCCTCTGGCGTCACCTGTACTGTGAGCGCTACCTCAGTTTCCTGCCAGCTGGGTACCCTTGAAGTCGGCGAAGAAGTAGTGATCACTGTACCTACTGTTGTCACGACCGTGAGTACTGATCCCCAGATTGCGACCTCTACCGTCACAAGTGACCATGATCCTGAGCCCAAGAACAATGAAGCCACTTGGACTCTCAGTGGGGTAGATCAGGCAGATCTGGCCCTGGTGAAGTCGTCTACCATGACAGAACTTGCTGCTGGTGGTCGTGCGGTCTACACCCTCACTGTGACTAACCAGGGACCAGACTCATCGATTCCGACCATCACTGATACTCTTCCTGATGGGCTTACTTTCGTCCCCAGTGGAACTGGTTCTGCGACCTCTGCTAAATGTAGTTCAGCCAGTGGAACCGTCACCTGTACGGGAGCAGAACTCAGCCCAGGATCAACCTCAACCTACACCCTAGAGGTTGAGGTTGCCCCAGATCTTCTGAACGCCTCCTTGATCAAGAATGAGGCAAAAGTCGAAGGATCTCTCCTTGATCCATCCACCTCCAATAACAGATCATCACTCACCCTGCCTGTCAGTTCTCAGGCGAATATCCTTGTCACCGACATGATATGGCAGAGTTATGCTGGAATGAATCAGCCCCCTGGAAGTGACCTCACCAGTACCCCTGCAGGATCCCTGCTTTGGCTCACCATGACCTTCACCAATAGTGGATTGGTCACTGCAAAGGATGCCTATCTCCTCCTGGACTATGACTTCATGGGGTTCAACGTCTCCCTTGATGCTGTACACCCCGTCCTAATCTGGAATGGTGGGAGCGAAGTGGATGGGTCCTGGTGGGTCAGCGATGACCCCGGATGTGAAATCATCCACGATGAGTTGAAGTGCATGCTGCGCAATTCCACTGGTACCTCTTCCCTGGCGCCTGGCGAACAGGTCAGTGTCTCCATGTTGATGGGGGTTCGAGACTTTGCCCCTGCATCCACAGACACTAAAGCTCTGGTCAGCATTCACACAACCACCAAGGAGTCCCAATACAGCGACAACAGTTCGGAATCCATCCTTGAGATCACACCTGGTCCTGTTAACCTAAGTGTCGACAAGAAGACTGAAAAATCCACCTTCATAGCTGGCAAGGATTTCAAGTACACCATCACAGTGGAGCAATCACGGGCCTCGGCTTCGACCCCCCAAAGTGAATCTGGTCAATTCTGGGCTGATGCCGCTGATGTCACCCTCACTGACAGTCTTCCCCCAGGATTCCACGCCACGAAAGTCACGACCACCCAAGGAACCTGTTCCATCGACGTGGGCAATGATTCCTCCATTTCCTGCGAGTTGGGTACCATCCGGGGTACGGTCTCCCCCGTATCACCTGTCGTGGTCACCATGGAAGGTACCATCGACTCTGATGTCATAGGTACCATCTCCAACACGGCTGTAGCCCAGACCCCCTCTGATCCTGGCGCTCAGGCTCAGGACACTGCCGAGGTGATAGTGATCCATGAAGTCGACCTCCGCCTTCAAAAGTTTGTAGACACCGGCCATAAGGAGCCACGTAAGGGTTCTCCAGTGTTCCATGCTGGAGGCCAGATTGGCTACACCCTCGTCGCGGTCAACGCTGGCCCATCCGATGCGAGCGAATCCACCATTACTGATGCCCTACCATTGGGGCTGACATTAAACCTGGAACTGTCGCCCGGTTGTACAGTCAAAGAACCATCAGAGCTTGCGCTGGATCAGCCTGAACTCATTTCCTGCTCTGTACCTCCCTTAGCAGTTGGTGAAGACTACACTCAGCGAGTGATAGCCAACTCGTCACCCATGGATATCCGCCTCGAAGGTACAGGACCAGGATGTGTACCAGGGGAACCCTCGATTCCTGGAGATCCCACGAGTCCACCCAATGAGCAAGGCTGCGACAATTACCTGAAAGACTATCCGCGAGCAATCGACAACCAAGCCCAGATCACACTGAATGATTCTTCAATGACTGATCCCAATACTGACAACAATCTCTCCACAGTTACGGCATGGATCGATAAGGAATCCGACATCGTGGCCCGTGCTGGCGTCAATGCGGATACGGTTTATGCGGGAGATCACGTGACATTCACAGGGATCACCCTCAATAATGGACCCACGACTGCAGATTTCCCGGCTGGTGATGTGTTCTTCCCGCAAGGGTTGGTACCCGTGAAGTGGGATATCCCTGGCAACATCTGTACCTTTGATGAGTCCACGCATATTCTTCACTGTGAATCGATTCCCGCTACTCCCCTGTACCAGGTCTTCCTTCCTGGGATGGCGGTCGCAAGCTTCGTCACAGTGGAGATCTTGGAGAACACTGAGCCTGGGATCTACGAAGTGAAAGTTCACTCCTATTCGGAAACACCAGACTCCAATCCTGACAATAACTGGGTTTCCGTGAGTATCCGAGTCATCAATCTTGCGAACCTGACAATCGAAAAAACCCTAGTGACGACCCAGGTACGAGCAGGAGACGAGGTCACTTATGATCTCACAGTCACCAACCTGGGGCCATCCAATGCGTCCAATGTCATCATCAGTGACGAGATCCCCACTGGGTTAACCCTTACTACGGCAACTCTGCCAAGTGGAGACTGCTTGTCCACAGAAGATGACTCTACGCCGGTCATCTCCTGCCATATCGATTCTTTGACTGTCGATGATTCTGTTTCGGTACGCCTCAGCTTCCTGGTGAACAAGGATCTCACAGACGAGGTGTGCAATACGGGACACGCAGGTTCAGATGCCCTGGATGATAAAGGTACAGACAATGAATCCACCATCTGTGATTCGGTCATTCCTCAGGCTCCACCGACACCAACGCCCACACCGACTCCAGAGCCAACACCGGACCTAACTCCTACACCGACTCCTGAACCGACACCAGACCCGGAGCCCACTCCAGATCCACCCCCAACGCCAACACCTGGACCCGATCCAAGTCCTGAACCTGGGCCGAGTCCAACACCTACATCGTCAACTGCGGTGGTTATTCCTAGGGTTCCCACCGGCGGTACTGTGCATCATCACTCAGCATGGATACTGCTCATGGCTGCGGGATCAAGTGGAGTACTCCTAGCAATAAGGAAACTTGAGTCCCAAACGGTAGGTACGAATCCCTGAGGTTGCTCGGCCTTTCGGATGGTACTAAGACAGCGACGAGGCTCTTGAGGAGTTGATCAAGAGCCTGGATCCTGCGACTCCACTTCCGCGCAGGATGACGGGAGTGTGGGTTAACAAGTACTGATGCTTAGGATTGCATGCCCGAGCTTGATCAATACGCTTCATGGATGCGTGAGAGTTGACAAACGCTGATATCTAGGGTTGCACCCCTCGACGAATCAGATCCATTGTACCTTGAAGATGTTTTTCCACTCCGGCGAGGGACATACGTCGGGTGATGTTCTGGAAGATGAAGACGTCAGTCATGAAGTGAACACACAGATCCGCTAGGGCTTGAGAGTCCACATCGGCTCGAATGCGACCATTATCTTGGTCGTAGTCAATGCCAACCAAGAAGATGTCGCGGTACCGACGCTGAATGGCATCAATGAGCCCGAAAGAGACCCCTCTAGCATGGGAGTACATGACCTTGCCCAGTTCAATATGCTGAGGATGCTGGAGGAGGTAGAGAGTGTCAAGCAGGTAATAGTGCTCGAAGAAGGTCAGGAACTCCGAAGTCTTATAGTATTCGAAAGCCTCTTTGGTATGCACCCAGCGCTCTTCGCGCAGAGTCTCGAACATGTACACATAGAGGTCGTCCTTGTCAGTGAAGTACTGATAAAGGCTCCCGCGGGGAATACCAGCTTGCCGCACGATATTGGACAGGTTGGCTTCCTCGACGTTGCGTTGACTGAACTCGTTTACAGCCGCAGTCAACACCCTGTCCTGCTTGTCTTGCGGAAGGTTAAAGAATGTTCGGGTTGGCACAAGTTTTCCTTGTTCTCATGATTCGGGCTCAGTACAAGTCTACTTTTCGACTATGGTTTGGTACACCTTTAGCTGAGCCAAGTCGTTAATGCCTTGACCTCACTTAGGGACGCGGTGGTAAGAGGATGGCTTCCCCCGTGATGACCACAGTACCGTCAGCCTTGGTCGCAATACAGTCGAAGCGTACACGTCCCTTCTCCATCTTTTCAACCACTGTAACCGTAGCCTTGATGGTTTCACCAATCAGAACAGGCGCAGTAAAGCTCAGAGATTGCGAAAGATAGATCGCCCCCTCGCCAGGAATCCTTGTTCCAAACACTGTAGAGAATAGGCTCCCACCCAGCATTCCATGAGCAATACGGGTACCAAACTTGGTCTGTTCCGCATAGCGCTGGTTCACATGGGCCGGATTGAAGTCACCAGTGATTCCAGCAAAGGCATAAACATCTGTCTCGGCAATGGTTTTTTCAAATGAGGCTGTATCGCCTACAGAGATTTCGTCGTAGTACATCTTATTTCCTTGTTTTGTTGCAATGGTGCCCACCGGATTCGCCAGTGGGCACCATCTTTTTTAGAGGAGCGGAATCAATGATTCCTTGTGATTCATGACAGCAATTCAATGAATCCGGTTATACGAGGAGGGGGTTACTGAAGCAAGTCAGAAATTGACTGAACTGGCTCAACGAGTTCCCATCCTGCGGCCCAGCGATCTGAAGCAGGTACGACCTTCGACAAGTTCATGTCTTGAGTACCAAGACGCTGACCGTCAGCATAATTAATGAATCCACCAAAGGGGTTCTGAATAGGTGCAGACTGGAGGGCTTCCATATAGGAGGTCCAGGTCACATCCTTGCCTTCGAGACGGCGAAGCCCCTCAGCAAAGAAGGATGCAGCGATCCAACCAGTCTGAGCATAGGCATTCATGGCATACTCGCTAGCGATGCTCTTCTGATAATCACCCAAGGCAGCCTGCGTGAAAGCAGACTCGGTGTCAACCCAACCCAGACCATAGAGATCAAACTTGTCAGTGATGTCAGCTAGGACAGCTTCGGACATTGCCGAAGACACATTCACATAGGTGGTGATGCAATCCTTGTTCACACCTTGGGCAGCCAGTTCCTTGACGATGGTCGGCATGGTGCCCTGAATCGAAGCAACAATAATGAAATCGACATCAGCGTTCTTGATCGCGGTCACTGCAGCAGACACATCTGCTGCACCAGCTGCCACCTGTTGTTCGACATATTCAATGCCGTCAAGTTTGTTGATCTGGGCAACAGCACCCTTCTCCAAGTCCATACCAGCGTCATCATTGGTGTAGATGATGCCGATCTTCTTAGCCTCGAACTTACCAGCAGCATAAGCCACCATGATCGAGCCCTCTGTACGATAGATGGGCTGTACTGGGAAGATATTGTACCCATCAGCATTCGTTGAGGCCTTCTCTGCATACAGTTGCCCGATCCCTGTTGCGAAGTAGACCGACGGGATACCGTACTCCTTGAGTGCGCCGAGATTGGCAGCAACCACAGGTGTACCGAAGTAGCCAACAATCGCAAAGACCTTGTCGTCTTCAACAAACTCTGTCAGAGCAGCACTACCTTTGGCAGGATCAAACTCATCATCAGTGTGAAGGAACTCGATCTTGCGACCATCAATACCACCAGCAGCATTAACCGTATCGATGTATGCCTGCATACCAGCAATAAACGGTACCCCCACAGGAGCATAAGCCCCAGAGGTTGCAGCCGAGTTCGCAATCAATACTGTGGTGTCAGTAATACCCTGAGTCCCGTCGTCGACCGACACAGGCCCATCCGCGGGCTTCGTGCAACCAACGAGGCTGATTGCAAGGAGCACGCCTACTAACGAAGCAACTACCTTGTTCGTGTTCATGATTTACCTTTCTATTGTTTCAATTTGTCAGTCGACTGTTAAGCTGTCGAGCCCAGATAGGCCTCAACCAGTCGAGTGTCCTTTATGAGTTCCGACGCTAGGCCTTGGATGGAGTTTCTTCCGGTTTCCAAGACGTACCCGTAGTCGGCAATCTTCAGAGTCTGCAAGGCATTTTGTTCCACAATCAAAACGGTGGAGCCTTCGTTTTTTATCTGAAGAATGATTGAGAAAATATCGCGAACGATCATTGGAGCTAACCCCAGACTTGGCTCATCCAGTAGGAGAACCTTCGGGTCAGCCATGAGTGCACGGGCGATTGCGAGCATCTGTAATTCCCCACCCGACAGGGTGTAGCCAAGCTGCTTACGTCTTTCAGCAAGACGGGGGAAATAGTCGAAGCAGTACGCAAACCGTTCCTTGAGCCTCTTGGATCCTTTGATGGTGAATGCTCCGGCGCGCAGGTTCTCCTCAACTGTCAGGTCACGGAAAATCTGTCTTCCTTCAGGTGATTGAACGATACCCAAAGCGGTGATCTTCTCCGGGTCCATACTGGTGATTGGGGTATCCTCAAAGGTGATGGTCCCCTGGGCCGCACGGGTGAGTCCAGAGATGGTACGCAAAGTTGAAGTCTTGCCTGCACCATTGGCTCCCAGCAGGGCAACCACCTGTCCAGTGGGTACATCAAGGTCGATTCCGCGTACGGCCTCAATGGCACCATATCGGACAGTGAGTCCACGAATGGATAGTGCCATAGTCATTTCTGAGCCCCTTCCTGATCGGATTCCTGTTCGCCCAGATAAGCTTCTTGTACATCGGGATTTTCTTGAATCTCTTCAGGAGTGCCCAGGGCGAGGAATCTCCCAAAGGAGATCGCACAGATCCGCTCACAGACACCCATCACCAGCCGCATATCATGTTCGACAAGAAGAATCGCGCAGTGATAACGGTCGCGAATTTCACGAATGGTTTGGGCTAGGTCTTCAGTTTCTGAGTCATTGAGTCCAGCAGCCGGTTCATCAAGGATGATAAGCCTGGGGTTTGCCATGAGGGTACGAGCCATCTCCAGTTTTTTGAGTACACCATAAGGCTGTCCTGATGCGAGTTCATCCTTGAGATGATCAATCTTCAGGAATTCAAGTACTTCAAGGGCTTGGGCTCTGTACTGTTTCTCCTCGCGACGAGCGCGAGGAAGGCGAAACATCTGTTCAAGGATTGTCGCACGAAAATCGACATGGCCACCCAATAATACGTTGTCGATCAACGAGAGTTCAGGGATGACCTCAACATTTTGGAAGGTACGTACCAATCCAAGTTTGATAATCGAATGAACCTTACGCCCCACTAGGTTGACCACCTCAGTGTCCTGGGGTTCATCAGTGGACCCTACGGAAACTTTGTGTGCTCTATGTCGGTGAAGACGCTCAGATTCAACCCCGAATAATACTGTTCCCTGGTCGGGTTTGTAGAACTGCGTGATGCAGTTGAATACCGTGGTTTTTCCAGCACCATTGGGGCCAATCAACCCGAAGATCTCCCGATCACGGATAGCAAAGGACAGATCATCAAGAGCCTTCAATCCCCCAAAACTGATGGAAAGATTCTCTACTGCAAGGATATCACTTGCAGCCAAAGTTTCTGTCCCCTCCAAGGGAAGGATCTGTTCGTTTCTTGTGGTCATGAGGTCACCTTCTTTCGTGAGAAGACTGTCTTGATAGTTGTGACCCCAAGGTCGGCAAGGCCCTTAAGACCTTGTGGGAAGAACATGATGACAAGGATGATCATCACACCCGAGAAGACGTAGGGAAGCCCTGAGGCATCGCCAATCACAGGAAGCTTTTTGAGAACAAGCTCGGGGAAGGCGAAGATCACAAAGGCGCCCGCAACCGTCCCAAGGATTGACCGTAACCCACCTACAACCACCATGGCGATCAGATTGAGGCTCAAGAAGAGGTTCCAGGTTGAGGGATAGGAACTGCGAAGGAAGAAGAGGTACAACCCTCCAGCCAGCCCTGCATAAAGAGTCGCAACCGAGAATGCAAACAGCTTGTACTTCAGTACATTAACACCCATAGCCTGTGCTGCCACCTCTGAGGAACGCATAGCGTGGAGGGCTCGACCAAGTTGTCCATTGACGATGTTATAGGTCAGCATCATCACTAGTACTAGGACAATCGCGCATACGACAAACATTGATGACCTATCCATGGGCATACCAAAGATCGTCGGGTACTTTGACTGCTTGCCCGCTGTACCGTGCGTGAACCATTCGGCCTGTTCAAAGGTCTTTGCGAGGATTTCGGCGATACACAAGGTGGCGATTGCCAGGTAGATCCCCGAGACTCGCAGCGAAATGATGCCAACGAGAAGACCGATCAGCGTGGGAATCGCAATAGCAAGCAGGACGGCCACCCAGAATCCTAGTCCGAGATCGTCTTGAACATAGGCAGCGATATAGGAGCCAAGCCCCATGAATCCTGCAGTACCAAGAGAGATCAGGCCCGAGTAACCCAACAATAGGTTCAATCCGAGGGCCACGATAGAGAAGATGAGTACGAATGCAAGAGTCGACAGGGTCGAGTTCTTCATCCCTCCAGCTGAGGTCATCATAGGGAAAAGGCACAGGACCAAACCGAAGATGATGTAATGAACATGGGAGTTCTTCATAATCGAGCCTAGATTAAGCATAGTGATTCGCGAGTTCTTGGACACGATCACACCTTCTTCATGTAGGTCTTGCCGAATAGACCATTCGGGCGGAACAACAGAAATAACAAAATCAACAGGTACATCAGTTGGTCGCCCCATGCTGAGGACGCATAAAGCTTCAGGAAGTTTGAGCAGGTTGCAATGATGTAAGCAGCGATGACTGGGCCGTAGAAGGTTTGGAATCCGCCCAGAACACAGGCAAACAGTGCTGATACTTGGACAGCTGTCATATAGGTGGGTGTCACCATAGTGGTGGGCGCAATCATCACAGCAGCCAACATTCCCAGCAGACCAGCTACAGCCCATGCCATCAGCGTCACATTACGGGTTGGGATACCCATGAGTTTTGCTGTGGATTCATTGGATGCTGTGGCGCGTACTGCCAAACCGACTTTTGTCTTCTGCAGGATCAAGAAGAGCCCCAAAGCAATGAAGACACCGATGGCGATGTTCAGGATTCCGTTGTAGGAAATGGAGGCTGATCCGAGAGCCACATCACCACGAGGAATGATCCTTGGCAGGTTCATGGGGTCAGTACCAAAGACTATGGGTGCAAGACCCAAGAAGACCATGATCAATCCCAAGGTGATGATTTCTTTACCAACGGCTGTTGCCCGTTTTAATCGACGAATAATGGCGAAATCTACAAAGAAACCCAGGAAGATAGCTACGGCGGCCCCCACCAATATCGAGGTCAACAGGGGTACACCATATCTGTTGAAGGTGAAGGCGACCGCTGATCCAGCAAACATACCCATTGATCCTTGGGCGAAGTGCATAACCAAGCTGGTACGCATAACGATGATGATGCCAAGCGCAGCCAAAGCGTAGACGCTTCCCGTCTCTAGACTGCGTAACAGCGGTTGAATTATTAGGTCCACGGCGCCGTGACCTCCTTCTCGACTGGCTTCAATATATGACAGGTATGTCATCATGTCAAGAGAGAATCTTTATGAATTCTAAAGTACCCAAATCCGAGCAACTGCATGAGAATTCTCAGATTTCACGGCGAACTACACATTATCGAATCTCCCTCTTGCGCAAGTACGGAGATTAAACGTAATATGAGGGAGTCGCAAAAGTGACAGAGTCGTCATATTGACTGTTTACTAGACAAACAGTGGATTCTCATAGAAGAGGCATTCATGAACACACCGAACGTAGGCATACTTGGGTACGGGCTATACCTTCCCGAACCACGAATGAGCGCCAAAGAGATCTCTGATGCAACAGGAGGCATTTGGGCTGAAGAAGCAGTCATAGACAAGCTAGGCATCATTTCTAAACCCATCCCTGGCAAGGACGATGGAACACAGGTTATGGGTGCTCGCGCAGCTCAAGACGCCATAGAGCGCACTGGCATTGATCCAAAAGAAATCGATGTCATACTCTGCATTGGTGAGGAATGGAAAGAGTATCCCCTCACAACCTCTGCCTTGTATACCCAAGACCAGATTGGTGCAACCAATGCGTGGGGTATCGATGTGGCGAACAGGTGCTGTACGACATGTACAGCCATGAAGATGGCCAAAGATATGCTGATCGCCGATCATGAGATTGACACAATCCTTATTGCAGGCGGGTACCGTAATGGTGACTTTGTGGACTACACCGACACGAATATGTCCATGATGTACAACCTTGGTGCTGGTGGTGGTGCTCTGATTATTCGTAAGGGAGTTGACGAAAACCTTATCCTGGGCTCACATATCGTTGCCGATGGTTCGCTGGCTTGGAGTGCTGGAGTAGAAATTGGTGGGATCACTACACCTTTCACATCCACCACAGTTGACGAGGGGTACAGGTCATTGCGCTTAATGGATCCCGTGGCTATGAAGGATCGCTTGAATGAGACCTCCCTACCGAATTGGTACCACTGCATAGACGAATCCCTCAGAAAATCAGGAGGTCTGACAAGGCAAGACATTGATTATCTCGGAATCTTGCACTTCAAAAGATCCCAGCATCTGGCTATGCTGGCCGAACTCGGACTCACCGAGGATCACACCACTTATCTCGAAGACTACGGGCACATTGGTCAGATCGATCAAATCCTCACACTTCATCTGGGTCTCGAGTCGGGGAAGATCCGCGAGGGCTCCCTCATCAATCTTCTCGCTGCCGGGATCGGATATGTCTGGGCTTCGACCTGCGTGCGCTGGGGCAAAGCCAACTCAACCACTCTCGCTTAAGAAAGCAGGCCACCATGTTTAACTACAGATCCAAACTCATCAGCGTTGACCAGGCTCTCGATCTTGTTGAGGATGGCGACCTGATCACTGTAGGGCTCGGCGCCAATGAACCCCCCAGCTTCTTATCATCTCTACACCAGATCGCTGATCGAGTCAGTGATGTGACCATCTCTAACTGCCTTCCCCTTGTGGATGGCGAGTACCTCAATCCAGAGATCTTCGGGCGAGCTTTCCGTATGGAGTCATGGTTCTCGGCTCCAATCATGCGCAAATTAGCACGCACTGGCCGGGTTTCCTATATCCCGAATAACTTGCATTTCGCTGGTACAAAGCGTAACTACCATCGCCGGTCAAAGATCATGATCTCCTTGGCCTCAATGCCTGAGACTGATGGCCGTACGCGATTCGCACTTGGAAACACCTATGAAGAAAGAATTGGTAGCGAGGCGAGGTACCGCATCCTAGAGATTAGCCCGAATGTTCCCCACTGTTTTGGGCAGAATTATCTCGACTGGGATTCCATTGATTATGTGATTGAATCTGAAGCAATCCCCTCCACAATCTCCTCAGAGGAACCCTCTGACAAGGATCTGCAGATCGGGCGTCTCATTGCTGATTTGGTGAACGATGGTGATTGCGTTCAGGTCGGCATCGGTGGGATACCGAATGCAGTGTGCCAATCCTTGTACGAGAAGAAAGACCTGGGAATCCATACAGAAATGATGACAACTGGCATCATGGATCTTATGAAGGCTGGCGTGGTCACCAATGCTCGCAAACAGGTCGATGTGGGGCTGAGTGTGTTTGCCTTCGCCCTGGGTTCATCTGAGATGTATGAGTTCATGGATGAAAACCCAGCATTATTCACTGGACGTGGACAGACCATCAACGATCCCTATGTCATTGCACGCAATGATAATCAGGTGTCCATCAATACTACGATCGAAGTGGATCTCACTGGTCAGTGTTGCTCAGAGAGTATCGGTACTATGCAGATCTCCGGCTCAGGCGGCCAGGTCGATACTGCTGTTGGCGCTCAGAACTCCAAGAATGGTCGCTCAATCATTGCCTTGTACTCCACTGTGGAAAAGAAGAATCACGAAACAGGTGAGATTGATACTATTTCCAAGATTGTATCCACACTACGCCCTGGTGCAGCTGTGACCCTGTCACGCAATGATGTGGATTGGGTTGTCACCGAGTATGGTGCCGTGAACCTTCGTGGTACGACTGTGGCTGAGCGAGTACGCCTACTCGCCAGTATCGCCCATCCGCAATTCAGAGACGGACTCTTGGATGCGGCGCGTAACTTTGGGTACATCGCATAGAAAGGAATCGCTGTGGCAACATTCGAATTCGAATCCATGATCATCTACTACGAAGATCATGGGCAAGGAGAACCTCTGCTCATTCTTAATGGGATCTTCATGTCATGTCTATCCTGGCAAGCCTTCGTTCCTGCTTTCTCATCCCATAATCGCCTCCTCATGGTCGATCTGATTGATCAGGGCATGTCAACAAAAGTTGACTACGAGTACACCCAGGATCTCCAGGAACGACTTGTTCTCGCCTTCCTTGATCACCTGGAACTGGACAAGACCAGTATTTGCGGGATCTCTTATGGCGGCGAGATCGCCATAAGGGTCGCTGGACGTCATCCGCAGCGAGTAAACAAGTTAGTTCTTGCAAATACCACGGCATATACCTCAGCATGGCTACGCGAGATGGGACACTCCTGGGAGTACGCGATGGCCTCCCACGACGGGCATCAGTTCTTCAAGACCTGTATCCCTGTGGTCTATTCCCCGGATTTCTATGAGTCCCACCAAGAATGGGCCGCTCATCGTGAGGAACTCTTTGTTCGCGCCTTCACGCCAGAAATCTACGATGGGTTTGCCCGTTTAACTCGTAGCGCTGAAACCCATGATGAGCGAGGTAACCTGGCCAGGATCGCCGCACAAACTCTGGTTATTTCATCCCAATGGGATTTCGTGACCCCCTTACCCAATCAAAGTGAGTTGGTTGCGGGTATCGTGGGTGCGGCCCATCTGATCATTCAGGATTGTGGACATGCGGCCATGTACGAGAAACCCGTCGAATTCACCTCAGCTGTTCTTGGTTTCATCAACTCCCCCACCTCGGAAATTCTCATCGATTAGAACTCATTTATGACGCCAGTGTCATAAATGTGATCTTCACAAAATACGCTCATTTTAGTCGAATATATTGACAGAAGGGTAGTCATAACGCTTAGATAGTGACAAGGTTGTCATATTCAATGAAGGGAGCAAATCCGATGTTCGGATTGACAGATGAACAAGAGCTGATTCGCTCTTCGGTACGGGAGTTTTCTGAAGCAGAGGTTGCCCCTCTCGCAGCAGAAATAGACAGGGACCACCGTCCTCCATTGGAGACGATTCCCAAATTAGCAGAACTCGGATTACTGGGAATATTGATTCCAGAACAGTACGGCGGAACTGAGATGGATAGCGTCAGTTACTGTGTTGTCATTGAGGAACTGTCCCGGTGTTGTGCAACAACAGGGGTCATGGTTGAGGCACATTCCTCCCTATGTACCTGGCCGATCGTTCACTTCGGTACCGAGGAACACAAGCAACGTTACCTCCCCGATCTCGCCTCTGGCGTAAAGATGGGTGCCTTCGGATTAACCGAGCCTGGAGCTGGTTCTGATGCTGGTGCTCTGGCAACAACTGCTCGCCGAGATGGGGACGAGTTCGTGTTGAACGGACAGAAGGTTTTCATTACAGGTGGTGGCTATTCTGAGGTATTCATCGTGTTTGCTCGCAGCACGGAGGCTCCAGGAACGAAGGGGATCTCCGCCTTCATAGTTGATCGAGATACCCCCGGATTCACCATCGGCGAAGGTGAGCGCAAACTCGGTATTCGCGGATCAAGTACTCCCCCGCTGATGTTCTCAGATGTACGTATCCCTGCTACCAATCTGCTCGGTCGAGAAGGACAGGGATTCGAAATTGCGATGGCCACCCTTGATGGCGGACGTACTGGCATTGCAGCCCAAGCTGTCGGTATCGCTCAAGGCGCCTTCGAAGCTGCCATTGACTACGCCCAACAGCGTGTACAGTTCGGCAAACCTCTCGCAGCACTACAAGCTATCCAGTGGATGATCGCTGATATGGCAACCTCCATTGATGCTGGCCGTCTCTTGGTCTATCAGGCTGCCGACCTTGAAGACCGTGGCATCCCCCATGGTATCGCGGCTGCTCAGGCCAAGTTGTTCTGTGGCGAGATGGCTTCGGCAGTCGCTGGTAAAGCCATTCAAATCCATGGTGGCAATGGTTATACCGAGGCCTACCCCGTAGAGCGCGCCTATCGCGATGCGAAGATCACCGAGATCTACGAAGGTACCTCTGAGATTCAACGCCTGGTCATTGGCCGGTCCTTCCTACGCTAGGAGTACGAGATGAGAATCGTTGTGGCGTATCAGTGGGCATGTGACCCACAAGAAGCGCTGGTGAGTTCTGATGGAAAAATCGACTTCAGTCGCGCTAAACCAACTATCAGTGATTACGATGCGGTCGCAATTGAGATGGGGTGCCACCTTGCTGAGGCAACAGGTGCTGAACTGATTGGGATCAGCGCTGGAGGTGAAGCTGTTGCCACCGCTATCGCCACGAAGGCGGCCTTGGCTCGTGGGCTCCACGAAGTCTTCGTTGTCAGCGATCCTGGCCTGGATTCCGCAGGTACTCTAGCAACTGCCGTCACCCTCAAGGCAGCCATTGACAACCTCGGTGACGTTGGACTGCTCCTCACTGGTGATTCCTCCCTCGATTCAGGTTCGAAAACTCTGGTCGCAGTATTGGCGGGATTGCTGGGTTGGCCATGTGTGACCGATGTCATGAAGGTCACCATGGATGGAGACTCACTGACCATTGAGCGGACCATCCCTGAGGGGATTCAAGGACTTCACCTACATGGCCCTGTGCTGGTAGGAGTTACCTCCGATGCTGTGAAAGCCAAGGTACCAGGTATGAAAGATGTTCTGTCTGCTGGAAAGAAACCAGCGCGAGTGGTATCCCTCCTTGATCTTGGAGTAAGGCTACCTGGTGAAGGGGAGATTCTCTCAGTTGAGAAGATGGCTGGTCCATCTCGTCAACAGATTCGCATCAACACTGAAGACCCTGCCCAAGCTGCAGCCGAGTTGGTATCCGCGCTACGTGCTGCTGGTGCACTCGACGCATAGGAGGAAGATATGAAGACCTATATTCTTGTCGCCAACGATCCCGGGGTCGGCGGACTTGTTGAACAAGCAGCCACATGGGGGCAACCTGTGGTTGCTGTGGTAGTTGGGTCCAAGGATCTCACCCAGGTAGCAGCCTGTCCTGGCGTGGATGAGGTCATCTGGTTGGGTGACCCAGGCAACCATGGAATCGAAGCCTTCGCGAGTTCCGTGGCCGCTATTGTCGCCGATGATCCTGGGGTTGTCCTGGCTGGACGTCGACCTAGTGAACGTGTGTTCTTAGGTACGGTTGCTGCCTCAATCATGGCCCCTATAATCACGGGTGTTCAATCGGTGTCCTTCAACAATGAAACCGTAGTGATCAAGCACGGCATCTATGGCGGAATTGCGGTGGCCACCACCCAGTTTGAGGGTCCGATCGCTATGCAGATTGATGGAGGTGCACCCGTTGTTGGTGGAGGTACTGCGGTCATTGAAACTCGTAGCGCCACCCCCACCACCATCACAGTCACCTCGTTGACACCTCCTGAAGTCGCCAGTGTCGATTTGGATACCGCCTCTCGTGTTGTCGGTGTCGGTCGTGGCCTCAAACGCAGTGAGGATCTTGGACTCGTGGAGGCACTGGCTACACGCTTGAACGCAGAGATTGGATGCTCCCGACCCTTGTCAGAGGGGTTGGATTGGCTCCCACGCGACCGGTACATCGGAGTTTCTGGGGCACATATTGCACCCGATCTTTACATCATGATCGGTATCTCGGGGCAGTTGCAACACGTCAGTGGATGCCGAGCCTCAAAGGTGATTGTATCCATTAACAACGATAAGGATGCTCTCGTCACCCAGGACTCCGATTATATTCTTACTGGTGATCTCTACGCCTTAGTACCAGCGCTGAGCGCTGCCTTGGAGAAATCATGACCGAACCTGACTTCGATGTGATTGTTGTCGGCGCTGGTATCGCCGGAAGCGTTGCTGCTTATCAACTAGCTCAAGCTGGTTTATCAGTAGTGCTCATTGAGCGAGGAGAATCAGCTGGGTCGAAGAATCTCTCTGGCGCAGTTTTGTACCCTCGGGTTTTGACCGACATCTTTCCCACCTTCCTCAACGACGCCCCTATTGAACGCAAAATCGACCGAAATAAGATCATCTTCCTCAATGAGAACTCCTGGGTCGGCTTGGATTATGGCGACCATCGACTCTACGACGCTGGTACGGCAGTCACGGTCCTTCGAGCCCACCTGGATTCCTGGCTAGCCGACCAGGCTGAATCTGCTGGTGCGATGGTTATGACAGGGGTACGAGTGGACTCACTTTTGCGTGAGAATGGACGAATCGTCGGCGTAGTGGCAGGAGATGAGCAACTGCGTTCTCATGTGGTCATTGCTGCAGATGGAGCCAACTCTTTCCTGGCCCGCGATGCTGGGCTTCGCCCCCAACCCACAACAACCCAACAAGCAGTCGGGATCAAAGCTCTCATCAAACTCGGTTCTTCTGTGATTGAGGAACGCTTCGATCTGAGTACAGATCAGGGTGTGGCTTATGCAATCGTTGGGGACTGTACCCAAGGGCTCGCAGGTGGCGGCTTCCTCTACACCAATACTGAAACGATCTCAGTGGGGATCGTCCTCAGACTTGATGAACTGGTTGCCTCTCAACGCCGCAGTGTTGATGTCTTCGACCACTATCTCACCCATCCCTATATTGATGCACTACTACGTGGTGGGGAGCTATTGGAGTACGGATGTCACCTGGTCAATGAAGGCGGACAAGCCATGATGGGTCCACTCGTTTTCGACGGGTTAGTCATCGCTGGCGATGCAGCTGGATTGACGCTTAATACCGGTTTGACTATACGCGGAATGGACCTGGCACTCGGATCTGCTGTGGCCTCAGCGCAGGCTGTCATCGAAGCACTTGCGAAAGGCGACACCTCAGCTCATGGGTTGGCCAACTACACAACATACCTGTCCCAGTCTTTTGTTGGCCAAGATATGAAGCTCTACTCTAAGGCCCCGCATTTCCTGGAAAACCAGCGCCTTTATGGCGACTACGGGCAACTCTTGGCTGACGTGCTACACGGAGTCTTCAACCTTGATACCACGCCACACCGTCATCTTCTTGCCACTGCTCACCAGGCACTCAAGAACTCAGGCATCGGTCTCACGCAACTCGTCAAAGATGGATTCGCTGGAATGAGGGCACTATGAAACTCCCATCCATAGCCGAGCGTCTAGCCGGTAACCGGTTCCACCTCGACGAGGAATGTTCACATATCACTATTGATCAAGATTTGGCTCGTAGTACGGGTACAGCTGAGAGAATCATCGCAGCGTGCCCAGCAGGGGTGTACTCACTGTCTGAGGATGACTCGGTACTCATTGAGTATGCCGGATGCCTGGAGTGTGGTACCTGCCTAGCTATAGCCTCCCCCGGCGTTCTGACATGGCGCTATCCGCGCGGTGGTTTCGGAGTGCAATTCCGCGACGGCTAATCAATCATAAGGAAAAACATGAACACATCCCAAGACATTTACGTCCTTTCAGCTTGTCGAACCCCCATTGGATCCTTTGGCGGGACGTTAAAGGACACCCCGGCTGTAGACCTTGGTACCCTTGTGGTCACTGAATCTATAACCCGAGCAGGAATCACACCTAAGGACATCGACGAAGTTATCCTGGGGTGTGTTCTTTCGGCGGGACTCGGACAAAACATCGCCCGTCAGATCGCAGTCAAAGCGGGAATTCCCGTGACAGTACCAGCCATGACACTCAATATGGTCTGTGGATCAGGTATGAAAACTGTCGTCGAGGCAGCCCGTGCCATCCGTGCTGGGGACGCTGAGATCATCGTGGTTGGTGGTACAGAATCCATGTCGAATGCAGGATTCCTATCCACAACAGCCAGGTGGGGTGCCCGCATGGGTCACAGTGAACTATCTGACACAATGCTGACAGATGGACTCCTGGATTCCTTCGAAGGGTACCATATGGGTATCACTGCTGAGAATGTGGCAGATGGATGGGACATCAGCCGTGAAGACATGGATGAGATTGCTCTACGCTCCCAAACCCGTGCAGATGAAGCTCTCAGAGCCAACCGATTCCACGATGAGATCGTACCTGTACCCCTCACAGTCAAGAGGGAAGAAATCCTCTTCGACACCGATGAATACCCTCGCGCCACATCAGCAGAAACCCTTAGAAAACTCAAGCCAGCCTTCACACCGGATGGCCGTGTCACAGCAGGAAACTCCTCAGGAATCAACGACGGTGCCGCTGCTCTAATCCTCGCTAGTGCCCACGTAGTAGAGCGTTTGGGATTGAAGCCCATGGCCCGACTCATCGGCTGGGGACAAGCTGGAGTGGACCCCTCCATCATGGGTGTAGGCCCCATCGAAGCTTCACGCAAAGCACTCACTGCCGCTGGGTTAACAATTGATGATTGTGACCTGGTTGAAGCAAATGAAGCCTTCGCTGCTCAAGCTGCAGCAGTCACCAAGGATCTGGGCTTGGACATCAACAAACTCAATGTAAACGGTGGGGCCATTGCCCTGGGTCATCCCATTGGAGCATCAGGGGCACGAATCATTGTCACTCTCTTGCATGAGATGGCCAAACGTGATGACGCTCAACGGGGACTCGCAACCCTATGCATCGGTGGCGGCATGGGTATCGCCACTGTCTTCGAAAAGATCTAGACAAGGATAACCATGTCAGTACTAAGATTCGAGATTGCCGACTCTGTGGCAACACTCACTATCACACGCCCAGAAGCATTGAATGCTCTCAACACCGAGGTACTCACTGAGCTTGGTGAGACTCTGTCTGGGATTCGTCCAAATGAGGTACGGGCCGTACTCATCACTGGGGAGGGCGACCGCGCCTTTGTTGCTGGTGGTGACATCGGCGAAATGTCTGGAATGACCTCTCGTCAAGGTGCAGAGTTCTCCCGGCTTGGCAACAGGATTTTCCGTACCTTGGAGACCCTACCCATGCCCACCATCGCAGCAGTCAATGGGTACGCACTCGGGGGAGGCTGCGAATTGGCATTGAGTTGCGACATACGCGTGGCTTCAACAAAAGCCATCTTCGGACAACCGGAAGTCGGGCTCGGAATCACCCCCGGCTTTGGAGGTACCCAACGCCTAGCTCGGGTCGTCGGAGTAGCACTAGCTAAAGAGATAATTTTCACTGGACGTAACCTCAAAGCAGACCGCGCTTTGGCAATTGGACTGGTCAATGCCGTTGTTGAACCCGAGAAACTCATGTCCACTGCCTTCACCATGGCAACTGAGATTGCGAGCAAGGCTCCCTATGCAGTACGCGTCGCTAAGGCCGCTATCGACCTAGGACTCGCCACTGACATGGACTCAGGGCTCGCACTGGAAGCCGTCTACTTCGGTACCTGTTTCGAAACCCACGATCAGATTGAAGGTATGGCAGCCTTCATAGACAAGCGTAAACCAACCGGTTTCACTGACAACTAGGAAAGAGATGACCATGCGTGTAGGAATCATAGGAGCCGGTACCATGGGTGCTGGAATTGCTGAAGTCTTCGCTCGTAGTGAGGGTTTCGAAGCCAGACTCGCTGATGTGAATCTTGATCTGGCTGAGAAGGGACGTACCCGCCAAATGAGCGGCCTGGACCGGCAAGTGAGCAGAGGTAAACTCACCGAAGAAGAGCGTAATCGTATCGCAGCCAATCTAGTGACCTCTCACGTCGATGACCTTGGGGACTGTGATCTCATCGTCGAGGCTGTTCTAGAGACCATGGCAATCAAACGCCCCCTCTTCGAGAAACTTGATGCCCTAGCAAAAGATGGGGCTATCCTTGCCTCCAATACATCCTCACTGTCGATCACAGAACTATCCCAGGGACTCAATCATGCGGTTGTGGGGATGCATTTCTTCAACCCTGCACCGATCATGAAACTTATTGAGGTTATCGCCGGACAGTCCACCGATGAGAGTACTTTGTCCACAGTCACCGAGATCGCTACAGCCCTCGGTAAGACCCCAGTACGAGTACACGAAGCCCCGGGGTTCGTGGTGAACCGCATCCTCATCCCCATGATCAATGAGGCAGTCGCAGTATTAGCTGAAGGTACAGCGACAGCAGCCGATATCGATGAGGCTATGACATTGGGAGCCAATCATCCGATTGGACCTCTAGCTCTGGGTGATCTCGTCGGCCTTGATATATGCCTGGCCATCATGGAAGTACTCCAATCAGAGACTGGTGACCCCAAGTACCGCCCCCATCCGATGCTGCGCAAACTGGTACGTGCAGGCTGGCTAGGCCGCAAAACTTCCCGAGGTTTCTTCACCTACGATTCCTGATGACTTCACATCAATCGCAGACAAGAATCCACTACCATCGTCTATCCATACCACGATAACTAGCTAATTCTTTATAGGATTCTCGTACCCACGGGGAAGTCTGGTCCTTGGGATGGGTTGTGGACACTATAGGTGGACGCCATGCCTCAACCATCTCGTCGATTTTTACACCAGCGACGAGCGTTGCCGCCTGGAGACAGGCCCCACGTACTGTCGCTCCTGGTGCTTCAAGAAGGTGAACTGGACGACCAAGAAGATCAGCGATGGACTGACGCCATGCCTGAGAGGCTGCACCACCTCCTGCAGCGATGACTCGAGCAGTGGTATCAACCCCACAACCTTCGATTGCGTCTAATCCTTCCAACAGCCCCATCACCACTCCGTCGACACCAGCTCGTGCCACCTGGGCACGCGAAGTCTCCGGAGTCAATCCAGCAAGAATACCCATGGCATAGGGAAGGCTTGGAGACCGCTCGCCGTCAAAGAAGGCTGCGAGAGTCACCGTGCGATCCTGAGAGGGTACAGACAATGCCAGACGATCAAACTCATCAAAATCCACACCAAGAAGATCCCTAAACCAGTCAACCACCTTCGTCGAGTTCAAGGAACAGGTCAGGGGTAGATAACGCCCAGTTGCATCACAGACACCTGTTACCATCCCGGTCGGATCATGAATGGAATTCTCCGACAAGGCCATGACTACCCCCGAGGTACCCAAGGAGAAAACCACATCACCTTGACCAATACCCATCCCCAAAGCAGCAGCATGTTGATCTCCAACACCGGGACCGACGACCACCTCAGGATCCAAGCCCAGCTCCTGGGCAGCTTGTACCGTAATCCGCCCAGACGCAGTATCAGGACCCAGCACCTCAGGTAGGTGGAAGCTTTGGTCAACACCAGCAAACCGCTCAAGAATATCCCAACGATAGGTTGCCTGCCGTGCAGAATAGTAGCCAGTACCAGAGGCTCCCGATCGATCTGTCACCAGACGTCCGCTCAGTTTCCAGGTCAACCAATCATGAGGGAGGCAGGCTCCCCAAGCGATATCCATCAACTGCGGTTCATTCTCAGCAACCCACGCTAATTTTGATACAGTAAACGCTGCTGTAGGAACAGAACCTACTGCGTCAGCCCAAAACTCTGCTCCCATCTCGGCGATCATAGCTTCGGATTGTGGTGCTGACGTGAGATCGTTCCAGAGTTTTACTGGCCTGAGTACAGATCCATCTGCTCCTAATAACACCAAGCCGTGACATTGAGCCGCTACCGAGATCCCTCGAATCTCATATCTGGATATTTCCGCATTCTCAACAGCCATCGTTAAGGCTGTTGACAAGGCATTCCACCAATCCTGAGGGTTTTGTTCCGATACTGGTGGACTGGTACGAGGATGGGGAGCACTGCCTCGACCGATGAGCCTTCCCGTGTCGCAATCACGGATCTCAACCTTGCATGACTGAGTAGAGGAATCAACCCCTGCCACCAATGGCATTGTCGTCTCCTTTTGCTATGAGGATAGGGTACCCTCAGGTATCAATGGCTTGAGTGGTTCAAGAATATGTGTCTCCTCACCCACTGCACCAGCAGGATGAGTGAAAAGCATCTGCTCCCATGTATATCCCTTGACTCTCATCATGACAGTGGCCAAGGCATCCCCCCATGCTCCAACCACCAAAGTGGAACCCATAGCGATGACTCCACCAGGATCAATAACATCATCAGTGGGTAGGAGTACTGTCAGGTCTGAGATGGATGCTAAGGGTGCATCAGGATTGGAAGTGAGAGCAATAACCGAGGCTCCTCTAGCCTTCACTCGCTCACACAGATCATTCAATTCACCGGATTTTCCTCCACGAGAGATGGCAATAACAACATCGGATGAGGTCACTGCACCCATGGTTCCGTGAAGAGCATCCATGGGTTGTAACGGTACTGAGGGGGTACCACATACCGACAGCAAATGGGCCATCCGTCGTGCGATGGCACCCGAGGTACCAGAACCGGAAAGAAAAACCATCCCCTGGCATTTCATCAGCATTTCAACAACATCGACAAATCTCGGATCGAAGTTGTCAACTAGAGCCTGTATCCCCGTTACTTCGTTGGCGACCACTTCACGACCCGCCTCCACAATTGCACTTGCATCTTTGTACATGCTTTCTCCTTAATGGGTGGCCCACGCTGCTTGTCGCAGGTCGGCAATTGTCAACTCAGATACACAGATGGGTACCTGTGAACACCGCCTCGCCACAAATACACAGACGTGGTCGGCGACATCAAGAATCTCTTCATCCTCAGAAGAGACCAGGATCACCGTCATCCCTGTCTCGTGAGCCAACTGGCGGATAATGCGGTGGATTTCAACCTTCACTGCGATGTCAACACCCTTGGTTGGCTCATCAAGCAATAACACGTTGGGAGTCTGCCCCAGGGCTCGGGCCAGTACCACCTTCTGCTGGTTCCCCCCAGAAAGACTGTGTACTCCAACCCCTCGGTTTCCGCGTACCCGTAATTGATCCAGTATGGTATCAGCGTTTGCGAGCATTCTTTTTACGTTCAGTACGCCGAATTTCGTGAAACGATGGAGTATTGGTAAGGCTACGTTGTACCAAGAATTCAACATAGGTACTATCCCAGAATTCTTGCGATCCTCGGTCACATAGGCCAACCCCACTTTTGCAGCTTTAGCTGGAGACGAGGGGTGATAGGGGTTTCCATCTAACTCTAATTCGCCTGAGACAATGGGGTCCAACCCCATGAGCGCTCTGAGGAATTCGGTACGACCTGAGCCTATGAGTCCATAGATTCCCGTTACTTGGCCAGGATAAGCCACCACCGAGACATCCTCCAAGACATGAGTACGCAGATGAACCGCGCGTACACTCGGGGCGGCTTGATGATGACGAGAAATCCTGGCAGGTTCTTCACGGTGAGATCCATCCAAGATTGATGAAGCTTCTGACCCTGCGATAGCTGCAATGAGGTCCTCGCGTGGAACTGAGTCAGTGGGACTATCAATACACACCAGGCCATCAACAAGGGCAACCATTCGGTCGCTGATCCGGTACAACTCATCGAGTTTGTGACTGATAAACAAGACTCCAATATTTCTCTCACGAGCCAACTCGGCAACCACATCCAAGAGTTCACCAACCTGCTCGCCTTCGAGTGATGTGGTGGGTTCGTCGAGCAGGAGATAGCGGGCATCCCGATGAATAGCGACGGCTATCTCCATCAACTGTCGAATGGCTACCGGGTACGAACTCACAAGACGATCAACATCAACCTTGAGGTTCAAAGTAGCCATGGCCTGTTTGGCCTGTTCCCTCATCTGATCAAGACGGAGAAAACCCGCATTGGTCAGTTCATGGCCCAGGAAAACATTCTGGGTCACTGTGAGGTTCCCCAGAAGGGAGAGTTCCTGGTACACAGTAGCAATACCTGCCTTGAGCGCATCCGCAGGATGGGAGAACTCCACCTTGGTACCGTCGATGAGGATACTGCCATCATCGGGACGTACTGCCCCAGAGATTGTTTTCAATAAGGTGGACTTACCAGCACCATTGTGCCCAACAAGACCCAGGATTTGGCCGGGCTGGATTGAAATGGAGACACCACCAAGCACCTCAGCGCCACCATATCGTTTCACAATACTATGTACTGAAAGCCCGTGAGAGCCAACCATTGAACGATCCAGCCCAGCCATCATTGTTATCCAACCTCTCCGGGAGCAGGGGTCTGCCCGGCGGTGAACTCCTTCAGCGGGCGAAGGATTTCAGCCTTGGGGGTACCACCATCAAGCCAGCCTCGAACCTCTTTGATCACCAAAGTGCCATAGTTCTCCGGTTCTTGAGCTACACAGAAGGGATACTGATCAGTCAGAGGTTCTTCGGACGCACAGAATCCATAAACCTTGACGTCTTTCCCGAGTGTCTGTACAGCCTGCAAGGCTCCATAGGATGCGGGACCTGTTGACGCGAAAACAGCATTGATCTCCGGGTTGGCCGTCAGTAACTCGGTGGTCACTCTCATGGAGTCATCAACCTTGACATTGCCGTCAACACGAGCCACGATAGTAGCGTTTTGATCTGCTGCAATTGCTTCTTCGAAGCCTTGATCACGCAGGAGTACGGGTACCTCGTCAGGTTCAGTGATGAACCCGATCTTGAGTTCAACGCTTGATCCAAAGTCTTTCATCATTGCTTCAGCCGATTGGCGCCCACCAGCAACATTGTCAGCACCGAGGTACTGAACAATCGTGGCACCCTGATCTTTCAGAGCCTCATCAGACAAGATGACATTCACTGTAAACACTGGAATACCAGCATTATTGGCCGCCTTCACAATGGCAGCACCTGACTCCGACTTCACAGCATTCAGAGCAAAGGCACATGGCTTCTTTTGAATCATGGCCTGTGCCTGTGCTAATTGAACAGCATCGTCATTGTCGGCAATCTGTACTTCAACGTCGAATCCATTGGCTGCTCCAGCTTCTTCGAAGCCTCTCTTCATAGCGATGTAATAGGGATTCGTCAGATTTGGCAAGGCCACTGCAATGTAGGGTTTCTCAGCATCGCAAGCTGCCGGGCGCGGGATTTCCCCATCTGTAGGTGCCGACGGAGTGTCCACTCCAGTCGAGCAACTTGCTAAAGCTAGTGCAAGAGGGAAAGCCGCACATGCGAGAGCGATCTTCCTCATATATCGCTTCATACTCATCATTGATTCCTTTCGTTATTGAATGAGTCTTGGATTATAGTCAGGGCTCCGTCGCGGTGACGGCCCCAGATGGTGGAGCATTGGGGGATCTTGCCCCTGGTGCTCTCTTCGTCAATAAGCGGGTTAGCGATACTTGGCGACGATAAGTGTCAAGGATGACCCCACCCAGGATGATGACACCTATGACCAGTGGCTGCCAATAGCTTTCAACATGCACAACATTCATCCCGTTGGACACTGTGGCAATGAGGACTGATCCCAACAAAGCGCCTGGGATTGTACCAATTCCACCGAAGAGACTGACCCCACCAACCACCGCAGATGCGATTGAGTAAAACAGTTCATTACCCGATCCTGCGACTGGATATCCGACCATCAATCGACTGGTCGTGATTAATCCACCCAGTGCTGCACACAGTCCAGACATTGCATAAACCACGATCGTCACCTTGGGAACTGAGATGCCAGCAAGGCGCGAAGTCTCTGCATTACCCCCAACCGAGTAGATATGCACACCGAGAGCTGTCCGCCTCAAAATGAATGTAAAGATGACAACAGCGATTGCGAGCATCACCACAGGTATAGGCACATTTGCGATGCTTCCTCGGCCAATGATCGCAAAGAAAGGATCTTTCACGGAGACCGACTGTGCCCCAGTGAGGATCTTGGGTATTGAAGCCGCAATACCGAAAGTCGAGAAGGTCACGATAAATGGTGGGAGCTTGGCATAGTGCACCAGTACCCCATTGAATACCCCGACAAGAACACCAGCTGCCACCGCAATCACAACAGCACCCCACCATGGGATTCCGTTGTACATGGCTATTGCTGCGAGCATCCCTGTGAGACAGAGATTGGATCCAGTCGAAAGGTCAATACCACCCGTCAGTAGCACGAAGGTTTGCCCGAGTGCTAAGAAACCGATCACTGCACCATTCAGCAACAGAATTTGAAGATTATCAACGGTACGGAAGGTGGATGACATCACTGAAAAGACAATCGACACAACCACGATCATCCCCAGTACCCCCACCTCTTCAGGGAGTCGTCCTTTCTTCATGTTGCTCCAATCCATCAACACACGAGTACTCATTTGAGCGTTTCTCGCTCATGTGTGCTAGACTAGCATATGCCCAGTGGGCGATCAAGAAGTGGTACGAGTACGTTATGGGAACGTTATAGGATGACAAATGTGGATGTGGACAGGCATATGAACAGCATTGATGCGCGTACTGAACGACACCTGTTGGCTGAAGTTGCTCGACTGTACTACCTCAAAGACATCAGTAAAGTCGACATTGGTCAACGTTTGGGCTTGTCAAGGTTTAAAGTGGCTCGACTTCTCGATCAAGCGAGAGCCCAGGGTGTGGTCTCCATCTCAATTCAAGGAACCGCTCCCGTCGATCTCCAAAAGTCGCAAGCACTCAGCGGCCATTGGGGCATCAACACTGTCGTCGTGAACTCTTTAGCTGGAAGTAATGATGATGTTCTTCATTATGTTGGACAAGCCACAGCAGAACTCTTCATGGATGACATTAACGAGGGTGACATCGTAGGCCTGTCGTGGGGTCGCACACTTCGAGCGATGACAGATTTCCTGACCACGCTACCGAGACTGTCAGTAGTTCAACTCATTGGTGCTGTCACATCCAACTTGGAAGAGTCACCAGTTGAGTTGGTACGACGTACCTCACTATCGACTGGTGGAAAAGCGTACCCCATCATCGCCCCTGCAATCCTTGGGGATGCTCAAGCCCTGGCTGTACTCAAAACGAATCCGGATGTCAAAGCAGCCCTTGACCTCTTTGACAATCTAGACATTGCGATCATATCTGTGGGGTCCTGGGATCCTCCCGCTTCGCAGATTCGCCCAGTACTCGCCGAAGAGGATCGAAAACGACTTGATGACCTCGGAGTACGCGCTGAGGTTGCTGGAGTCTTCTTCGACGCAGATGGGAACACAGTGGCAGAAGATTTCTCCAATCGCTATTTATCGATTTCCCCAGCCCAACTCAGACATGTACCTCGGTTGGTAGCCTCTGCAGGCGGACTGATCAAGGTTGATGCAGTACGCGCTGTGGTCAAGTCTGGAATGATCACCGATCTGGTTACAGACCACACCCTGGCCGATGCTGGACTGCGTATGCCTCCCATCATTCCCGCACCCAACCCCGACCGGATACGCCGATGAGAGTGGGAAGTTCGCTGTGGAATGTAGCGGGCAGCCATGCACGAGAACACGCCAGAAGACTCGTTGATGCTGGAGTCACGGTATTCCACTGGGATAGATCCGACGGAATCTTTGCCCATGGTGGAGGATTCACCTCATATGAGGCTGGATCCATCGCTGAGGAGGTAGGTGTCTCCTCAGAGGCTCACCTTATGATGTCGGATCCATACCCAGAGATAGATCAGTGGTGTGAGTTCTGCGAGATGATCGTTGTCCATGTTGAAGTTGAGTCTCACATGGAAGCTATTCGTCGCATCGAGCAACGAGGACGACAACCTGCCATAGCCATCTGCCCAAGTACACCCCTTGACGCCCTTGATCATCTACCCAACCTCCCCATTCTTGTCATGGCCATTACTCCTGGTCACGCAGGAGGTTCCTGGCATACAAAAACCATCGATCGGTTGTCGATGCTGTCTACCCGTGGCTTGATAGGAGTCGACGGCGGAATCACCCTTGAGCATATACCGAGGATACGCGAGGCGGGATCACACTGGATTGCAGTTGGGACGGCTCTCGTGAATCACCCTGATCCACAATCCTGGCTCCGTTTAGCTCAGATGGACACGAATCACCTAGACTAATTCAGGAATCATTTCTCTCGATTTTACGCACAATTCTACTTCTTTTACGGAATAATAATGCTAGTACGATAAATGACACATACACATGTGCCTACAAGCGGAAGAGAGAGTCCCGTGAGGCACAGAATACGATCAGTAGCCTTTGTACTGTGAAATACCGTGAGAGCTCGAAGAAATACCGTGAGAGCTCGAAATCCCCAATGTTCCGCTTTTGTAAAGCCCCTTTTTGATCCATACACCCGTGACTAAGTGCAAGAACCCGCTGCAAACAACAAAACCCCTGGGGAAATCCCCAGGGGTTTTGTTGAAATGTTCGGCGACGACCTACTCTCCCACACAGTCTCCCGTGCAGTACCATCGGCGCTGAAAGGCTTAACTTCCGGGTTCGGAATGGAACCGGGTGTTTCCCTTTCGCCATGATCACCGAAACTCTATTGAGATGTAATTCGGATTCCCGACCGTATCTCGGGAACCACACAGTGGACGCAAACATTAATGTAGAAACAAGCCCTCGGCCTATTAGTATCGGTCAGCTTCATGAATTACTCCACTTCCACGTCCGACCTATCAACCCGGTAGTCTTCCGGAGGCCTTACTAGCTTAACGCTATGGGAACCCTTATCTTGAAGCGTGCTTCCCGCTTAGATGCTTTCAGCGGTTATCACTTCCCAACGTAGCAAACCAGCCGTGCTCTTGGCAGAACAACTGGCACACCAGAGGTTAGTCCGTCCCGGTCCTCTCGTACTAAGGACAGCCCTTCTCAAGATTCCTACGAGCGCAGCGGATAGGGACCGAACTGTCTCACGACGTTCTGAACCCAGCTCGCGTACCGCTTTAATGGGCGAACAGCCCAACCCTTGGGACCGACTCCAGCCCCAGGATGCGATGAGCCGACATCGAGGTGCCAAACCATGCCGTCGCTATGGACGCTCGGGCAAGATCAGCCTGTTATCCCCGGGGTACCTTTTATCCGTTGAGTTACGGCGCTTCCACGTGCCACCGTAAGATCACTAATCCCTACTTTCGTACCTGCTCGAGCTGTCGCTCTCACAGTCAAGCTCCCTTGTGCATTTACACTCAACACCTGATTGCCAACCAGGCTGAGGGAACCTTTGGGCGCCTCCGTTACCTTTTAGGAGGCGACCGCCCCAGTCAAACTACCCATCAGGCACTGTCCCTGATCCGGATAACGGATCTAGGTTAGATAACCAGAACGACCAGAGTGGTATTTCAACGTTGACTCCACGAGAACTGGCGTCCTCGCTTCAAAGTCTCCCACCTATCCTACACAAGTCGCACCGATCACCAATACCAAACTATAGTAAAGGTCCCGGGGTCTTTCCGTCCTGCTGCGCTTAACGAGCATCTTTA
>JAIRQE010000010.1 GCA_031256725.1 Propionibacteriaceae bacterium | reverse complement strand
GTCAAACCAGGCCCTTACCTGACCCATCCGGGATCAGACTCACCACCTGATTTCGCGGGCAAAAACCATGTGATACACGGGTCATGTTTCGCGGGCAATTTGACATGATCGACTTCGGTAGTCAACAATGTAGAGCAAGAGAAATAGCTCAATTTCTGCTTCACGATCATGAGTTAAGGCTTTCACGATGTATCCTTGACCCATGACCCAAACAGGACCATGGGGACCTCCCACGAGCCCTCAGTACCCAGGACCCACTGGACACCCCAGTACCTCCTGGCAACAGGCTCGCCCAGGATGGCAGCCCGTTCAAGGCTCACAGACCTCGCAATTTGGTTACCCCCAGACCCAGGGTTATCCTCAGGTCCAGATGGGGTACCCACCTCAAACGAGTCATTGGGGCGGGAGACCCGCTCAGAAAAAGTCTATGCTTCCAACGATCATCCTGATCGTTTTCGTCCTTATTGTTGTCCTGCCTATGATGAGCTCCTTTTTCTCCTCCCTCAACGAGGTACAGGAGCGACCAACCTATACCCCACCGACCTACACCCCACCCAACCCCAGTAGTGAATCGGGCAAGTACCAACCTGGTCTGCCTGATTTGAACCCACCCGAGGCACCCATGCCTGACACCTGGGATGATGTACGTGCTGCACTACTCAACAATCCCCTCTTCTTGGAAGCCATGCCACCCACGGATTGTCAGATCGACAATGTGGATCTGGAGTTCGGAGCTCAGGCAGCTATTGAGCAGCATATGAATGATTTCGTGGGATGTTTGATGAAGGCATGGTACCCGCCAGTCACGAATGCTGGGTACCTCCTACCACGCCCCTCAGTCACGGTATACAACTCAGCGGTTACAACACGATGCGGGGAATTGCCCATGTACAACGCTGTCTACTGTTCAGCCGACCAGCAGGTGTACTACGCGAAGAACCTCATCGAGGCCTTCCCACCCGCCATTCGCCCCATGAGATTCCTGGCCGAATCGATCATCGCCCACGAGTTTGGTCACGCCGTACAGTACAGAACCATGATCCTCTATTCAGAGATGGTTTTGGAGTACGAAGCCGAGGATGAGGACACGAGGATGAGTGCCTCACGTCGACTGGAAATGCAGGCCGACTGTTTCACTGGGCTCTTCTTGAACTCTGTTGCCGAATCCACCGATTTGACTCAGTCTGATCGACACAATATCGAGGCAATCTTCTCATCTCTTGGTGGAAGTACCCCCTATGCCGATGACCACGGCTTGGGAAGCAACAGAGCATGGTGGACCAATCAGGGATTAGCGAGCACCCTCCCCTCCGTGTGCAATACCTTCACCGCCGAAGAAGACCAGGTTGGTTAATGGACGCAAACCCAGTCAAGGCAGCGGCTGCAAGAACAAAAAAGCAAACCTCCCATCGCGGGTCGTGATCCCCCAAGAATTTTGGCTCTCCTACGCGAGAGTTATGCCCATCGATCCAGGAAAATGACCGCTGCCTAAGTCAACCTCAACACTAGAGCGCTGGCGATAGCCATCACCCCTTCGGATCGGCCAGTGAAACCCATTCCATCGGTGGAGGTTGCTGATACTGACACTGGGGCACCCACAATCGCGGTCAAAACCTCTTCGGCTTCTCGACGTCGGGGGGACACCTTGGGGTGATTTCCGATGATCTGGACAGCCACATTGCCGACCTGGAAACCTGCTTGATGTACTAAGCGTACAACCTCACCTACGAGAGTGGCTCCTGAGGCTCCTGCCCACCTTGGGTCGGAGGTACCAAAAACCTCGCCAAGATCACCCAAACTACAAGCCGACAACAGTGCATCACAGATTGCGTGACAGGCGACATCCCCATCGGAATGACCCTCAAGACCTTGGGATTCCTCCTCGAAGACCAGACCCGCGAGGTACATGGGGCGACCGTCACTGAGTTGGTGAGCATCAACCCCGATACCGGCACGAATTCCCGCCAATGATTCGGTCATGACTCACCTCGGGCGATGACCTCTGCCAGAACCAGATCCATAGGCTCAGTGATCTTGAAAGCCAGTCCATCACCGGGAACAGTCATAACGGGAATGTCAATGGCCTCGCACATGGTTGCATCATCAGTGAACTCTTTGTCCCCAACGTTTGCATGGGCTGTACGCAGAACGTCAGCCTCAAAACCTTGAGGGGTTTGTACCCTTAAGAAGGTTGAGCGATCCACAGCGACAGTCCAGTTGCGACGGATCCTACGAAGAGAGTCGACTTGGGGTACCACAGGGATCACTGCGGGGGCTCCATCTCGTACCGCTTCAATGACACGATCCACGATGAAAGGAGGTACGAGCGGACGGGCCGCGTCGTGAACCAAGACAATCTCGGCGGAGCCAATATGGGCTAGACCTATACGTACCGAATCCTGACGCATGAGGCCACCAGGAATCACCTTCACTCGGTCCGCGTACGTGGGGAAGAATTGGGCGAACCTCTCCACCCACACCTCGGGGGCAACAACAACAACGAGATCAGCACCGCCAGCGAACATGGCTTGAACAGCGCGAGCGACCATGGGTACGCCTGCGATTTCGATGGCCGCTTTGGGAAGTTCACGACCTAGGCGCACACCCGAACCGGCCGCTACAACAATGGCAGCGACCTCTTCTCTCGTGGCGGGGATCACGCAGAGACGGAGGCCAAGACTTCGTCGAGAAGTTCCTCCGCCCGTGCCTCATCAACACGCTCAGCTAAGGCAAGTTCGGACACGAGATTCTGACGGGCCTTCGCCAACATCCTCTTCTCGCCTGCCGACAATCCGCGATCGCGCTCACGGCGCCACAGATCACGTACAACCTCAGCGACCTTCACTACATTCCCGGAGTGGATCTTCTCAAGGTTGGCTTTGAACCGCCTCGACCAGTTCGTGGGCTCTTCGACGTCTGATGCTTTAAGTACGTTAAAGACCCGCTCAAGATCCTCGCCGCACACAACATCGCGCACGCCAACGAGATCAAGATTACAAGCGGGGACTCTGACAACGAGATCCGATTGGCCCACTATTCGTAGAACCAGATAGAGCTTGTCCTCACCTTTGATGGTACGGGTTTCGATATCTTCGATAACAGCAGCCCCATGATTGGGATAGACAACAGTCTCACCAATAGTGAATGACATAAGCTTCGGACCCTTTCTGCCGACATCTATTCTATCACGAGAAAAGTAATAGATTGACCCGAGGGGTCACCCGATTGAGGACTGTCCCTACCCACTGCGAGATTACGGAGTGTAATCTACGCAGGAACCGTGTACTGAAGCGGAAACTGTCCTACTTCTTGCCCTGATTCTTGACTGCCTCAATGGATGCAGCAGCCGCTTCTGGATCAAGGTAACGTCCACCAGGAGCGATGGGCTTGAAATTGTTATCCAACTCATAGAGCAGCGGGATTCCTGTTGGAATATTCAGGCCCGCGATATCAGCGTCAGAGATAGAGTCGAGGTGCTTCACGATAGCTCTAAGGCTATTTCCGTGGGCAGCCACGAGTACCTTATTGCCACCGATTAGATCAGGAACGATTGAGTCGTACCAATATGGGAGAGCTCTGACAAGGACATCCTTGAGGCATTCTGTACGAGGGCGAGCCTCGACCGGAAGCATGGCATAGCGTGGATCATGGAACTGCGAGAACTCAGACGAATCCTCGATCACTGGTGGCGGTGTGTCATAGGAACGCCTCCACTCCATGAACTGTTCCTCACCAAACTCGTCACGAATTTGGGTCTTGTCCTTGCCCTGGAGTGCCCCGTAGTGGCGCTCATTCAACCTCCACGAGCGACGTACCGGCACCCAATGACGATCACATCCATCAAGAGCAAGGTACGCGGTGTGAATCGCCCTGCGAAGTACAGAAGTGTGCACCACATCGGGGAGAAGGTTCTGGGCCTTCAAGAGCTCAGCCCCCCTCTTGGCTTCACCCACACCCTTTGCGTTGATATCCACGTCCACCCAACCAGTGAACAGATTGAGGGCGTTCCATTCGGATTCGCCATGCCTGAGAAGAATCAATGTGTACGTCATGGGGCTACTCTACCGCTTTGAGGCATGGGTGTTGAGGGTTTCGGTTCACGACTTCTGCGCTAGCAATCCTGCGCTATAGAATAGATTTTTGTTTGAGTGATGAGGCGGGCTGGTGATGCCCATAACTGGGGTCTCCATTAGGAAGTACGAGGCCAGGTTTCCTCGGGCCAATCCTGGTGTCCCTCGGGCAGGAGTTGGCTGTCGACACCCTTGATGGCAGCACGTAACTCCTTGCGGGCTTTCTTGATGGTACGGGCGTCCACATTGGCGTTAAGCTCCCGCCACAGCGCCATACGAGCTTCAACGATCGCGCCTGTCGTACCCGGTTCGGCGCCAGTGATGACCTCTGCAGCGCGCATCCAACCGTAGTCACGGTTGATCCTGAGAAGGCCATTATCCACGTCCATGGGGCCATGTACTGAAATCAGGGGTTCAATGACGACTGCACCTGAGTGACGGGCCCAGGCAACCTCATCCTGGATGGCTTCGTCGAAGAGGATCGTCAGACTACGAAGCATGATGGAAACGATGTCTCGGGCTTCCAACCTCGGAATAGCTGCGCCGGGCGGAGAACTCACAATGACATAGGGCTTGGTCGCACCCAGTTTGCTGACAGCCATCTCCACGGGTACGTTCTCCCTCACCCCACCGTCAACATAGAGTTCTTCACCAATCCGAATAGGACGAAAAACCCCAGGAATGGAACAGGATGCCCAGATGCCGAGAGTCAATTCACTCGTCTGATCTCTGATGGGTTGATCTTCAGTATCCACGAGGATCCCGTCTTGACGCATGAAGTGCAACTCCCCAGAATTCAGACCCACCATGGCCAAACGCAGTTCCACGCCGGAGGTACGTACCGCTTCTGGAGAAAAGCCTGTTTCAAATAGAAGGCGATGTACGATCGGGCCCGGCCGATATGCGGAAGCTGCACGTTCTGCACCACGCCAGGATGTGGCTAGTCCAGCACCGACCTTGCCGATGCGACCCAAGGAACCCAAGAGATGGAAAGCCATAGAAAGGTTGAAATCATTGTTATCCGAGGGATCAAAATCAAGAGCCTCTTTGACGAGGGCCTCCGAATCTGACTGTTCACCATCAACGAAGAGGACTTCAGGCTCCTCCTGTTCGGGCATGACATCCGCGATCTCGCTCCACTGATCCTTGAACCTGGCGAACCATGCCTGTTCAGTGAACATCTCGGAAGGTTCACTCATCGCCAACCAGCACTCTTCAAGTTTGCCCAGATACTCTGATTGCTCAGCGGGATCCATGGACTGGGCAAGCATAGAACCAACGATGGAACCAGCGGAAGTACCCACGATCCTGGTGGGCGTAATTCCACAGTTGTCATAGAGGTACCTCAGTGCCCCCAACTGAAAACTCGCACGCGAGCCCCCACCCGAAATGACCAATCCATCATTGCCCCCTCGAGCCTTAGTCTGCTCAAGATGGGTCAAAGACAACAGGCGATCCAACCAAACTCGCTTACGCATACTCACAGTGTAGTGACTTCTAGCAGATTCTGGTGTCAGGGGACATTCTGGTGTCAGGGGAATGACGAAGGAATAACTTAGGAACCCATGACCTCGGCAACAGCGGTCACCACACGATCCATGTTGTGCTCGTTCAAGCCAGCGATACACAGACGTCCGGAATCCAGACCATAGATGTGGTACTCACTGCGCAAGCGCTCCATCTGGGCTACTGACAAACCCGAGTAGGAGAACAATCCCTCCTGGGTTGTGATGTAGCTAAGGTCATGATTAACCCCCGCAGCTTCCAGCCCGGAACGGAATTGGACCCTCATCTTTTTGATACGATCACGCATCTCAGCCAATTCCGCATCCCAGGATGCCCTGAGTTCAGGGTTCGTCAGAATCGCTGTTACAACGGCAGCACCCTGGGTTGGAGGGTTCGAGTACATTGCACGCACAACCAACTTGGCTTGAGAGAGGGTACGATCAGCCTCAGCCTGATCTGCACAAATGAAGTGGACTGCGCCGATGCGCTCGCCATAGAGGGCGAAGTTCTTGGAGAAAGAATTCGCGAGTACGAAGGGGATCCCCGACTCGGCGAAAAGGGTCACAGAATAGCAATCCTCAACCAGACCATGAGCGAACCCCTGGTAGGCCATGTCAACAAAGGGTACGAGATGACGCTGCTTGATGACTTCAACGACACGATCCCAGTCGGCTTGGGTGAGGTCACATCCGGTCGGGTTGTGACATGAGGCATGAAGGAGCACAATCGTACCTGCTTCAGCCGCTGAAAGATCAGCGATCATCCCGTCCACATCAACGCCACCCGATTGGGAGTCATAGTAGCGATAGACACCAGTGGTAAACCCAGCACGAGTGAAGATCAACTCATGGTTCTCCCATGAAGGGTTGGATAGGAGTACCTTCGCATTCGGTGAGGCGAGCTTCAGCAATCCAGCCCCCACGCGCAGGGCCCCTGTACCAGCAACAGATTGAAGGGTCGCAACACGCTGGTCCGCAAGAACCGAACTATTCTCACCGAAAACCAGTTCTTGGACTGCTGTGTTGTAGGGGGCCATCCCCGTCATGGGGAGGTACCCTCGGGGGCGAGACTGGGAAGCCAACCCCTGTTCGGCTTGCCTGACGCATGCCATGAGGGGGACTGCACCCTTCTCATCAAGGTAGACGCCAACACCGAGATTCACCTTGTCAGGTGAGGAATCTGCCACAAAAGCCTCGGTCAGTCCCAAAATGGGATCTCTGGGCGCCATTTCGAGGGTAGAAAACACGGACATAGAAACTCCTTTGGACCAATCGTAGACTGTGGACACCAGCGACCCCCGCAGTGTCCGAAGACATCCTAGCGTTGATCCCAGGTTTCACGCAGTTGTATAGATGCTGGGAATAGGATTCTTCGTCGTTACTGATGTGCGGGGGTGGTACTTCTGTCTCCAATACGCTTACACCGATGAAACAGGATTCTTAACTGCTGATGTGCGCGGGATGAGGGACATCTATTGCGAACACGCTCATGCAGGTGTTTCCCTGAGGGGAAACAACTGCTCCGCTCGGGAATACGGTTCGCAACAGATGTACCTCATCCCCGCTGAACAGCTATGGATTCATGTTTCATGCAATGGAATGTGGGCTGCCTCCACAACCTGGGCTCACTCGAGTTGTTGGGCTAGGAGGCGGGCGATCTCTCTTGCCGCATCTGGGCGAGCGAGTTTCAAACTTGCGGTCGACATTTCTTCGCGTGCGGTCTCATCTTCAACTAGTAGCCTGATGGCTTCAACAACTGAGGTGGGATCGGGAGCAAAAGTACCTGCGTGCCCGTCTAATACGTAGTCAACATTGCCAATCTCTTGACCAGGAAGATAGGAGTAGAGCACGATCGGCAGTCCGCAGATGAAGGCCTCAGAGATTGACCCCGGACCAGCCTTGGTAACGAAGATATCGGCAGCTTTCATGTACCTGGGCATCTCGGAGGTGAATCCGTAAAGGAAGTGCGGGATCTTCCATTTGAGCTTGGTGAGGTCAGCGTACAACTCCTCGTTGCGACCGCAAATAACCGCCAGGGTGACAGGTAGCTCGGATTCGTTGATGGCGCGTGCTACGCGACGTACTGGCCCCATTCCATCGCCACCACCTACGAGGAGTACGACTGGCTTCCCCCAGCCGTGTTCCTTTTTGAGTTGCTCCTTAGTCTCGGGAATCTCGCCAAACATTGGCGACACTGGCTGACCAACGACCTTGATCCTGGATGAGGGGATTCCTAAACGTAATCCACGATTCTTGGCCTGATAGGTCGGAACCAGGATCATATCGGCAGCAGGTGAATACCAGAAGGCATGGGTGGAGACCATGTCCGTGACGACGGTGACAAAGGGAATGGGGTTGCGCCTCATGACGCGAGGAATCACAGCATTCGCGAGGGGGTGTACCGAAACAATCAGATCGGCTGGATTCTCTTCAAGGAGACGCTTGGCGGAGCGGCGGAGATAGGGATAAGTGAGCTTGTTCACTGCCCGGGATCTCATGGGCCCATTGGCAGCCTCATAGGAGACCTTCCATGTCATTCTCATACGCGACAAGGGAGGATAAAGTTCGGGGGAATACCTCAGAGGTGTTGGGGAATAGTACCTCAGGAAGTCGATTTTGTCGGCCTTGAATTCTCCTGGAAACTCCAAGTCCAAAGCCTCAATAATGGCATTCGTAGCCGCGCGATGTCCCCCTCCTGTATCCGAAAACAGAAAAAGTATCCGCTTTCCCACTAGGTTCTCCCTCATGTCGGTGTCACAATGAACTGCTCTGATCTACCCTACTATGGCCTACCATGAATTTACTCGATCCCATGATTAACTCTTGGTTTCATTCTTTTAATGCGCTGCCTGCCCTGTACCGAAATTGAAACTGAATCCCCAGCGCGCCTGGTCTACGCGTTTGGGTTGGTCGCCTACATTCGACCAGCCCATGAATCCCCAGGCGTCTAGTCCAGGCCTGCGAACGTGACGAGGTTCACTGACAATGAGAGAATGGGTGTCGATGAACTATCTCGACCATGCTGCCACGACCCCCATCCGGGAGTCTGCTGCTGACGCCTGGGCGAACCACTCCCAGATCGTGGGTAATCCTTCCTCCATCCATGGGGCAGGACGTGAGGCTCGCCGAATTGTCGAAGACTCCCGAGAAACCATCGCAGAGATCCTCGGGGTACATCCAACTGACGTGATTTTCACCTCTGGGGGTACCGAGGCCAATAATATGGCCATCCTTGGTATGGCCCGTGCCCAGCGAGAGGATAATCCGAACCGTAACCAGATTCTCGTCAGCCCTGTTGAGCATCACAGCGTCTTGGATGCTGCGTACTGGCTTGTCAACGATGGTTTTTCTGTTCTTGATTTGGTTGTACGAAGCGACGGTTCCGTTGATTATGACAGTACGACTGACCTGGTGGATCGCCATCATTCAAGCTTGGCACTGGGGTCATGCATGTGGGTTAACAACGAGATTGGCACCATCACCGACATCCCTTCGATTGGTGATCTGTTTGGATCCCGCTCCATCCCCTTCCACTGCGATGCCATCCAAGCCGGCTCCCTTCTTGTTCACGGGAGTCGATGCCCGGGCTCTTTCAGTATTTCGGCTCACAAGGTTGGCGGCCCCATGGGGATTGGCGCACTCATCCTTCCCAGAGGTACGAAGCTCACTCCCATCTCTTTTGGTGGTGGACAGGAGAAGAAACTCCGCTCTGGTACGATTCCGGTTGCTTTGGTCGCTGGCTTCGCCCAAGCCCTTGTCGAGGCCCGCACCCAAGCCGAGGTGGAGTACTCCCGCATCACACATCTAGCCACCCGATTGAGACAGATTCTGTTGGATGTGGGGGCTCAGGTTGTACCCAATCATGGAGACACAGGTCCACAGATCCCCTTCGCTATGGGGGTTGATGCGAAGGATTGTGAACTTCGGTCGGGATTTGGGGCCACTGGAGGTACACAACTTCACAATTGTGGAAAGGTGACCGAGGAATCAGGGAGTTTTTGGGAAAAAAAAGAGCATGGGAGTCACCATAGTTCCATTACTTATGCACTCTTTGAGGGGTGTCGGGGACAGGATCTCGTACAACTCCTTGATGCTCAGGGGATCTTTGTTTCCACTGGGGCGGCTTGTACTGCTGGAATCCCTCAGCCTTCTCATGTTCTCCTCGCCTTGGGGTACACCGAAGTACAGGCGCTCACTGGCCTACGCTTCTCCCTGGGATGGCCTACCACTGATGAAGATCTTGATGCCCTAGCCGATGGGTTGCCGAAGGCCCTTACGCAAGCGAGAACACTCTGATGGCCCGCTTGATTGCTGCATTATCGGGTGGAGTTGACTCCGCTGTGGCAGCAGCTCGCACAGTGGACGCAGGCCACGAGGTCACCGCAATCCACCTCGCCTTGACCCGCAACCCTGCCACCTTTCGTACGGGTTCTCGGGGATGCTGTTCCCTGGAGGATGCCAATGATGCTGGCCGTGTTGCTGCCCACCTGGGTATCCCCTTCTATATCTGGGACCTGTCCAAAGAGTTTGAGGAAGAGGTGCTCCAGGATTTCCTTGCCGAGTACTCCTGCGGTCGTACCCCCAACCCCTGTCTTCGCTGCAACGAAAAGATCAAGTTCGCTGCTGTGTGTGACCGCGCCTTGGCCCTCGGCTTCGATGGTGTGGTGACAGGGCATTATGCCCAACTTAAGACGAGAGATGATGGTGTGGTCGAGCTCCATCGCAGCCTTGATCAGGCCAAGGACCAAAGCTATGTTTTAGGCGTCCTGACTCAGACCCAGCTTCAACATTGCCTCTTCCCTCTAGGCGGTTCCCTCAAAGAAGAGGTACGCCGGGAGGCCCACGAGCGCGGAATCCGAGTCGCCGACAAACCCGATTCATATGACATCTGTTTCATACCTGAGGGTGATACAGCCGAGTACCTCCACGAAAAACTTGGGTACGCCCATGGAGAGATCCAAGACGAAGACGGTACAGTCCTCGGTCATCACCAAGGCATCTTTACCTACACCATCGGCCAACGCAAGGGTCTTGGACTGGGTGTACCAGCCGCTGATGGCAACCCCCGCTATGTTCTACGCCTGGACCCAGTCGAAAACCGCGTCATCGTAGGCCCCCGTGAACACCTCCAGGTCCACTCCCTCCACGGAATCAACCCCCTATGGTGTGACAATCCCCCAAATCATCCCTTTCAAGCAACAGTACAACTTCGAGCCCACGCCACAGAAGTACCAGCCCTCATCACCATCCAATCCGACGGAATCTCTATCACCCTAGAATTCCCCAGCTACGGAATAGCCCCCGGCCAAGCCGCCGTAATCTACAAAGGTACCCAAGTAATAGGCTCCGCCACCATAGACTCAACCCAATAGATGAGCGGGGCCGGTTCGTAGATGCGACACGTAGATGTGTTGTCAGGAGGCCGATGTGACAGTGGGGGTACTTCTGTTCTGGGCCGTATTCCCGAGCGGAGGAGTTGTTTCCCTTCCAGGGAACAACTCCGTGAGCGTATCTAGAATAGAAGTACCCACCCTCGCTGGACACAAAACCTAAATCATAATATTATTACCAGAATCCAAGGATGAAGGAGACCCTGGCTGGGCAACGAGAACAAGGATTCCTTCGATGAATCCCCAGAGAGCCCCAAACCCACAAGTAACTATGGTCACAGCGATTTGGGCAACACCAAGACCCACATGACCTCGATAGAAGCGCCCCACACCAATGGAGCCTAGGAAGAGTCCCAACAACCCAGCAGCAAGCTTGGATTTGTGGCCAACAAAAAAGGTTCCATAGGGGGTTTGTACTGATGTCCCAGGTATGAGTGCTCCCGCCATCTGCGGGCCACCTTGATAGGGCTGTACCGCATATGCTTGCTGACCCTGGAACTGTGGAGGTACAGGGTACTGCTGCTGGCCTGGGTACTGTGGCGAATCATAGACACTGTAACCAGGGTGGGTCTGTGGCTGTGGCGGATAGGTTTGGGCCTGGTAGGCCTGTGACTGGTTATAGGGATCCGTCGGCTGAGCATAGGGAATGGCCTGGTCATAGGATTCCGGTGCTGGCTGAGCGTAGGATGGCGGCGCAGCGTAGGGATCTGTACCACTGATCGGAGCAGCTGGAGTATACCCAGTATCCGTGGCGAAGGGGTTAACGAATTGCGGAGCGGCTGGTGTCGGTTCAAAACCGCTTGAACCGAGGTCTAGGGATTCCAGTGGGCTGTTCGTAGTCTGATCCGAGTTCTCGTCGTAGATGTTTGACATGGTACCTCCGTTGCGGGTTGTCCATCCATGGTAGCGGTTCCCAACCTGTGACACCTATTCATTCAGGGGAAGGAAAGCCTTCCCGAAAGGATCACTTCCTGTTCCTGGCCTCCGACGTGAATGATTTTTCCCTTGTCAACCGTGAATTGTGTTGGATATGAACGGTGGGCATCAAGGATTTTTCCCACGAGTACCCCTCCCCCACATTCGTGCGCGTCGAAGGATTCCTCCCATGAACCTCGGGTACCTGTTGGTGTTGATGTGGTGTGAATCTCCCCGCAAGGAATCCCACAGGTTCGGGCCACCTGCTTGGCAACCTCGTGGCAGCGTACGTGATCAGGATGCCCGTAGCCGCCTGTAGAGTCATAGGATACGAGGACATCAGGGAGATGATGCCCTATAGCCGCCTCAAGGTCGTCCAGAATCTCATCCGTATTCGCCTGACAGAAACTGTCTGGAGTCGAATCTGGGCTCGGGCCAGCAATAGTGGGCGTGACCCATTCCATCCCTGAATCGCGATATCGTCGCTCAGGATGGTTGGGATTCCGGTTAGGGTACGCGCCCAGCCATCCAGCATCCACAGCCCCCAAGGCGTGAAGGGCTCGGATCCGCTCAGTTTCTCGTACCTGTGCGAGATCCTGCCCCTCATTCAGGCTCCCCTCGATGGCCATTCCCATCTCACCACGAGTGGCCGTCAGAACGAGTACCTCATGTCCCCCAGCAACCAGGCAGGCAATGATCGTACCCGTTGAAAGGGTCTCATCATCGGGATGGGCGTGGATGAAGAGGTACCTCATCGAATGAGGCTCTCGTAGACGTCTGAGATCCGTCGCGCCATGAGATCCCACGTGAATCGGCGCGCGTGTACCCTGGCGACAGTACCCATACGAGTGAGTTTCTCAGGGTTCGTCAACAGCAGACTGATGGCTCGTGCCCAGTACTCGGATTCCCGCGAATCCATGAGTTGCCCCGTCTCACCGTGAACCACTGCCTCCATGAGTCCACCTGTAGCTGAGGCAACCACAGGGGTACCACAGGCTGCAGCTTCGAGCGCAACAAGACCGAAGGTCTCCGAATAGGAGGGTATGAGTACCAGCGCCGCCAGTGAAAACAACTCGGCCAACTGGGCGCGGGACTGTGGCCCAATGAAACTCACATCCTCATTGAGGCCATGGGTTCGTACCAAATCCTTGAGATGATCCGCATAACCTGCCACATCCATAGAGTCGGCACCGCTGATCACTAAACGTGGCCTGATCTCAGGGGCAATCATCGCCAGGGATGTGATGGCGAGGTCGACCCCCTTGAGCGGATGGAGTCTGGCCGCAAAAGCGAGGTAGGGGCGCTCATCTAGTTTCGGTTGGGGGCGGAAGAGGTCCAGATCAACCCCGGGCGCAATGATCGTTACAATGTCGGGATTGGCACCACAGCGGTCGATCACCGTTCTGGTTTCCGCCGCCGAGATCGCAATCACCTGATCAGATTCTTGAGCCAACCGGGCCTCACCCCACAGTCGATTCGGGGTCTCAGCCTGCTCCCCCTCACTGAGCCCCTCACCGGGATAGGCTGCCAACGAGTGGAAACTCGTCACGTGGGGTACCCCGCGATTCCTAGCCAGATCCAAGGCCGCCACCCCACTCATCCAGTGATGAGAATGGTAGAGATCATATCCTTGAACCTGCTCCAGAGCCTCAGAGAACTCGGGGATATATTGATCGATGTCCGATTTTGGCAGGGTACGAGCCGGCCCAGCCCTCAGATGAAGAACCCGCACCCCGGGAGCAACCTCGACAGTATCCGGCTGAGCCATATCATGACGTCGTGTGAGCAGATCCACCTCGTAACCCAGTTTGGCTAGAGCCAATGCAGCATGGTACTCGACGATATTCATCCCTCCTGCATCTGCCGATCCTGGAGCTTCAAGCGGAGAAGTATGCATGGAAACCATGGCTATTCGATGAGAGGTTGAGACTGACATGATTCCATTCTACTGAGGTACGTCAAGACGGTGAGCCGGTGTGTCAGGGGAGATATCTCTTGACACATCTTCAGATCTGAATACTAGAATCTCTCGCGTGACTAGGGATGCTGTGCCAAGAGATACCTCCCCTGTCACCTCATCCCCTGACACCTTCAACCCCATGTGACGCGACCTGTCCCTCTGTCACGAAAATTCTTGGTTCAGTGAAAATCAGATTGCCCAAAAGACTGCTGCGGGTACGGCTGAGGCTGACCAAACTGAGACGCCGGAGCTGGGGCACCCTGCCCCAGAGGGGATCCCTGTGAAATGGGTGGGTATTCCGGCTGGGAGACAAACTCCTGAAGTGGGTACTCCTGTACTTGCTGGGGAGCATACCCTTGCTGGTACTCCGCAGGTTGTGGAGCATAGCCTTGCTGGTACTCCTCAGGCTGCAAAGTGTATCCCTGTACTTGCTGGGGATACTCCTGAACTCGCGGATATTCCTGGGCTTGTGGATAGTCCTGCACCTGCTGTGGGGCATATTCCTGAGGTTGTTGGGGAGCGTACCCCTGTGGCTGAGGACTAGGAATTCCCGGGTTCGGCTGGCCCGCCGCATGAGCAATAGATTGGGGAGTACCCCCTTGCACCTCAGTAGCTATAGGGCGAATGACCACTGCCGTACCATAAGCGCACACCTCCGAAAAGGAAGCCGCGATATCGGCCGTATCGAACCTCATACCTACAATGGCATTACCACCCCGCTGGACGCATTGATCCCACATCCTTTGCATCACCTGGTTCCTGGATTCGTAGACCATGTTTGTGTACTCCGAGATCTCTCCCCTCCCGTTAACGCCAGCCAGGTTCGCGCCACTAGTAGCGCTGCGGACAGTCATTCCCATGACCTCGCCAAGGACAGCATCAATCTTGTATCCCGGAATCTCAAGTGTGGTCACAATAAGCATGTCTTAAGGATAGTACGTGCGTACGACTTTCCCACCATCCCAAGAACCAACAGTTTTATCCGGGGTTTTGTGTACCTTACATACATTTTTGCCACTTAATTATGTAGTGTATATACACTTTTTCCTAGTTAATCATGTACACAATCGCCATGTTCACACTATCATTATAGTATCTATAAATGATACGTGTGAAAGTTTTCACTGTTGTCCCTGAGTGCATCCCGATCATCCATCTGATCTACATCATTATCACCCGATGCTTCCTCAAAATGGGCGATTTCTGGTCCGACATCAGGCTCCCACTCATCATGCTTGTGGCCGTCTCTGCCATGACCATCCCAACCATCATCACAACCAAGAAAAGCGAATAGCCTTGATCCTTTGCTAGTCCGGTGATCCTAGATATGTTCAACGTGGACAGTTCGCGACTCGCGTACCTAGCACTCTACTTGTCGGAGTGCTAATTGAGGGTGTAGATTTCTCTTAGCACTCTCAATGTGAGAATGCTAAAGCACACATCGGTGTGCTAGCCCGGTGGCCCCGCGACGACATCGGGAGAAAGACGAAACCACATGTGACTCACGAGTCACTCGGACATGAAAGGGGTCTTGACGTGGCAGCCACGATCAAGCCGCTCGAGGACAGGGTCCTCGTTCTGCCATTGGAGGCCGAGCAGACTACTGCTTCTGGCCTGGTTATTCCAGACACCGCTAAAGAGAAGCCGCAAGAAGGAAAGGTCGTCGCAACCGGCCCAGGCCGTACGGACGACTCCGGAAAGCGCATCCCTATGGATGTTGCAGAAGGCGACATTGTTATCTTCTCCAAGTACGGCGGTACTGAAGTGAAGTACGACGGTAACGACTACCTCCTGCTCAATGCCCGCGATATCCTCGCCAAGGTCACACGTTAAGGATTGATGCACAATGCCAAAAATCCTTGCTTTTGACGAGGAAGCCCGCCGCGCACTAGAGCGTGGTGTGGATACCCTCGCCAACACCGTCAAGGTGACACTCGGCCCCAAGGGTCGCTATGTCGTCCTTGATAAGAAGTGGGGCGCCCCCACGATCACCAACGACGGTGTCACCGTTGCCAAGGAGATCGAGTTGGACGACCCCTACGAGAACCTCGGCGCTCAGCTTGCCAAAGAGGTTGCGACTAAGACCAATGATGTTGCCGGTGACGGAACAACAACAGCTACGGTACTCGCTCAGGCCATGGTCCATGAGGGTATGCGTGCTGTCGCTTCTGAAGCCAACCCCATTGGGCTCAAGCGCGGTATTGAAAAGGCAGTTGAAGCTGTGACTGAAGAGCTCCGCAAGGTTGCTCGCCCAGTCGAGACCACTGCCGATATGGCGTCTGTGGCAACCATCTCATCCCGCGATCCTGAGATCGGTGACCTGATTGCTCAGGCCTTCGACAAGGTCGGCAAAGATGGTGTGATCACCGTTGACGAGTCCCAGACTTTTGGTACGGAACTGGAGTTCACTGAGGGTATGCAGTTCGATAAGGGCTACATCTCGCAGTACTTCATCACCGATGGTGACCGTATGGAAGCCGTCTTTGAGGATCCGTACATCCTGATCAACTCAGGCAAGATCTCTTCAATGAATGATCTTCTTCCGATGTTGGAGAAGGTCATTGGTGCTGGTGGTCAGTTGGTCATCATCGCTGAAGACGTTGAAGGTGAAGCCCTGTCCACACTGGTTGTGAACAAGATCAAGGGGACCTTCCAGTCCTGCGCAATCAAGGCTCCCGCTTTCGGTGACCGTCGCAAGGCCATGCTGGAGGACATTGCGATCCTCACTGGTGGTCAGGTTGTTGCCCCTGAGGTTGGCTTGAAGCTCGATCAGGTGGGTCTTGAGGTCTTGGGTCGCGCCCGTCGAATCGTGGCAACCAAGGACAACACGACCATCGTTGATGGTGCTGGTAATCCTGAGGATGTCCAGGCTCGCGTTGCGCAGTTGCGTGCCGAGATTGAGCGTACAGAATCCGACTGGGATCGCGAGAAGCTCCAAGAGCGCGTCGCGAAGCTCGCCGGTGGTGTATGCGTGATCAAGGTTGGCGCTGCCACTGAGGTTGAACTCAAGGAGAAGAAGCACCGCATCGAGGACGCTGTCTCGGCAACCCGTGCAGCCATCGAAGAGGGCATCGTCGCTGGTGGTGGAACCGCATTGGTTCACGCTGCGGCTGTACTTTCTGATGGTCTTGGGCTGACTGGAGACGAGAAGGCAGGTGTGAACCTGGTTGCTCGCTCGCTGGTTGAACCTCTGCGTTGGATCGCTGAGAACGGCGGAGAGCCTGGGTACGTCATCGTCTCCAAGGTGAAGGAGTTGAAGCCCGGTCATGGGTACAACGCCGTCACAGGTGAGTATGAAGACCTCATCAAAGCTGGCGTCATCGACCCAGTGAAGGTAACCCGTTCCGCTCTAGCAAACGCAGCCTCGATTGCTGCTCTGCTCTTGACGACCGAGACCCTCGTCGTTGAGAAGCCCGCAGATGAGGACGATGCTCCCGCCGCTGGCCATGGACATGGACACTAACTAAGTCCAAACATAAAGGGCTGGTACCGAGAAGGTACCAGCCCTTTAGTTTTGTCAAGAATCTAGGCTGCCATTGTCAGTAGAGGTACTGAACCCGCGCGTCGCGCAGGGGCAATACCAGCGACAAATCCTACTAGGAGTGCCACAACAAAGAGTCCGACAATCCACAGCCATGGGAAAACCAGAGTCGTCATGCCAAGGCTTGGAAGTATCCGCAAACCAAGATATGCCAGACCCACACCACCGAGGATACCCACGAAGGCACTCGTTGCACAGATCAGCAGCGACTCGAATGTGACCGCCCGCCTCATCTGTCCACGGGAGGCCCCACTAATCCTCATCAGACCGATGTTCTTCTCACGTTGGATAACTGCCTGACCTAGGATGACGGATATCCCGACAATGGCGACGAGGGCAACCAAACCAATAAGGATCAAGGCCGCTGTACGAATCTGTGTTACCACTGGTGAGGGAGTGGAAATAAACTCGTCACGAGAAGAGAGTTTAAGTCCTTCATACCCAGATAGTGCCTCTTGGATCTGGTCACGCAGAACCTGAACTGTACCCTCATTGGCTGCCGTAATGAACACTGTAGTAATCGGCATGAACTGTGTACGTGCATGGCCAGGAATCGGCTCAATGAGAAGCCCTGTCGGGATGAGCACGTCACGGAAGAACTGCGAATCCACAATCACCGCCACCGACAAGGACAGGGTGTCTTCGTGCGGGGTGTCCTGTGCTACGAGCAGTTTGAGTGTATCACCGACACGTATTCCTTGAGCATCAGCAAAAGCCTTGTTGAGAGCCAACCCATCACGGAATTGCTCAGGAGCCCCATCAACGATGGCAACCTCACTGAGACTGGAAGAGAAGGTATCCGGTGGACCAAAGAGCACATCGGCATCAAGAACCTTGCCCTCATCGTTGAGTACCCGTACTGGGGCTTGCCCGTAGGCAACAACACTGAGACCAGGGATCTGACGTACCTGAGCAACAGCCTGATCAGGGATGAAACTATTACCGCTATCCGGCTGAATGACATAGTCAGCAGGTACATCCCTGTGCAGTGAATCACCAATAGCTGCGTCTGCAGTGGAGGCGATAATCAATCCTGCTGTTGCCAGTGAGAAACCAAGAATCATAACGCCCGCAACATTAGCGGCAGGACGAGGACTGCGGATGAGATTGTGTTTGGCCAAGCGTCCAGACACTGAAGAGATGAGTCTAAGCGGGGCCGCGAAAATGGGAGCGAACGCTATAAGTAACAGTGGTGCAGCGAGCAAGACCCCCATGAGGATGGCTACCAAACCCGCATAGATAATCAGGGCAGACTGGGACGAGAAGACGACCCACATGGCAGCACCAACTCCGGCGAGGATGAGGACAACACCTATGATGACGCGTACCAGACCTAGACCAGACCTACCCGCAGCAAAACCGTTTATCGCCTCGCGGGGGGCAACATTCGCCACCCTGCGGGACCCAAGCCAGGCCGCAAGAATGGTGACAATCATCATCGCGACAAAGCAGAGCGCCAATTCGATCACGGGAATACCCAGACTGAGAGCCAGACCCTGTGCCGTCATGATCGCTCTCACAAGGACAGCCACGACGAATCCTATGGCGATCCCGAAGATGGATCCGATGAATCCAACTGCGGCAGCCTGGGATATGGACTTACCGAGTACTTGGCTGGTCGTTGCACCGAATGCCTTCAAGGTGGCAATCGTAGAGATATTCTCCCGCTGAGCCCCTGCAAAGGTTGCGCCAACGAGGAGACCACCGATAGCGACACCCAAGCCAGCCAGAATAAGCAGACCAATCCCAAGGGTGGACAAGGAGTTCATTGCAGAGCTTACCGTCTGCTTACGGAGCTCGGAACCAACCACAATCTTCGCGTCGACTTCGCTCTCAAGAGCAGCCTCAATGGCATTGCGACCATCGGCAGGACTCGCATCATCCTGTACCCGTACAGCGATCAGAGGTACCATCGACGATGGTGAGAATACTGCGCGAGCAACGATACCGTTGAGGAAGACCACGGTAGCCCCACCAAGATCAGAATCATAGGAGACAATGCCTGAGATCGTGACTTCGGGGTCGAACCTATTGCCATTGGCTATTAATTGAGCTTTGTCACCAACAGATAATCCAGCTCGTTCGGCAGTTGCCTGCTCCACAGCGATTTCCGAGGGACTGGTCGGGAAGGCACCATCTATCAGCCGCGATGACTCAACTTCATTAGTATCAACACCGATGCCAACCGATGGGGCTACTCCAGATGAGACTACGGTACCATCGGACTTCGTTAATTGAACCTGACCAACATAAACCGAGAAGACTCCCCTCACCTCAGGTATCACAGAAATCTGCGCAGTCACACGCGAATCAAGGAACTTCTGATAAACCTTAGGCTGGGTCATCATATCGGCAGGACTGGAATCCGCCGGCAGAATATACACATCAGCGCTTAGCACCTTGTCCACGACTGTGGACAGTGTTGTTGTCACTGATCCACGCAGGAAGAGAGCGAACGACGCAACAGCCATTCCCAACACTACAGCTAGGACGGCGAGTACCAAGCGTCCAGGGCTTCCCTGAACACCAACTTTGACACCCTTCATACCGATTAACCACCCGCCACTGTACGAAGAGCGTCCATGACGCGGCTCACACTTGGCGAACTGATCTCGGTTACAATGACACCATCTCTCATCACGCAGACACGGTCAGCCATGGCGGCAAGGATGGGGTCCTGCGTACCCACAACAATGGACTGCTCGGATATGGACATACAATCCCTGACCCAACCAATGAGTTCAACACTGGCCTCCTGGTTGAGATCCGCAGTCGGATCATCTGCAACGATAATCGCAGGCTTACCCAACAGAGCCCGCGCAAAGGCAACGCGCTGGCGCTGAGACGGGCTCAAAGCGCTTGGCTTGTGGGTGAGCGCATCCGTGAGGTGCAGGGTTGTCACAACCTGGTCGTACCAAGCCGAATCCACAGACTTCTTCTGAAGGATCATAGGCAGACGAATATTCTCTGCCGTTGTTAGGGTCGGGATCAGGTTGAAGGCTGAGAAGACGTGGCTCACATTGCTGCGTCGGAACTTGGCCAGTTGCCCTTCTTTGAACCCTGTGATGTTCTGACCAGCCACCGTGATTGATCCCGATGTTGGGGATTCGATACCAGCGATGCATTGAATCAGTGTTGACACGCCAGCGCCGGGGGAACCCATGATCGCTGTCATCTGCCCTTGACCGAGTACGAGATCAACCCTGCGAAGTACCTCTGTCTTCTGTGACGAACTCCCAATGATCTTAGTTAGCCCAGAAATCTTTGCGATCTCCCCTGTTGCGGCCCGTGGCGCACGTGAGGGAGTCACAACCGGAGCAGGTTCAGCCTTGGGTGTCTTAGCTCGACGACGAGTCTCCTTCTTTTCAACTGGCGGCTCGACTGGAGCTTCCTCAAGAATAGCAATAACTGGAGGCTCTTCCTCTATCACCTGGGGAGGCTCAAAGGATGGACCCAGGTCCTCCTCTTCGATCTCCTCGATCACTTCGACTACTTCAACTGGCTTACGTGTGGTTGTACGACGCTGCCTCGGTGGTGGTGGAGGTGTCTCTACTTCTGGCTCGAAGTTTTCGAAAGGCTCTTCATAGTCGTACTCTTCAACTGGGGGTCGCGTACGTGGGACCCTGCGCGGTGGCGGATCGTCGACGACAGGGCGCCTAGAGCGAGGTGGTAGTTCTTGTGTAGCGCGTTCGCGGATCTCCACCTCTTCTTCACGACTCACTCGCGGCCTGCGTGCACTTGGTGCTGAGGGGCGTACCCGTGGAGCAGGATCAGCGGTAGCTGCTCTGCGATCAGCCAACTCACGCCTGAGCGAGGCAAGTCTTTCTTCAGAATCTGAGGAAACCCTACTGCGGGGACGTGTCTCGACCACATCGTCCTCTTGCAAGAAACGCGATCTGGAATCTGCAGCAGAAGAGCGAGAGCTTCCTCCACCCCCAGCCAGGTCTCGCCTCAATGCGGCAACCTTGGAATCCCCTGCTGCACCGACCCGGGATCTGGTTGCCGGTGTCCGTGGTACACGCGAACTGCCAGATGATCCTGAACGTGGCCTGTCAGTGTCTTCTTCGGCTAGGTGGTCTCTGAGATCGGTGAAACTGTTTCGTCCGGTCAAGATCTTCTCCTCAAATGGATCTGGGGGGCGGCGTAGGACTTCCTCCTCGCCAAACATGGCTGTCAACTCTGGTTCGACATTTCGTGGCGAACCAGATGAGGGTCGTACCCTCGACGAGCGCCCATCTGCGCGCGCTGAACTACCACGCGAGCTGAAAGGAATACGTTGAGATTGATCGCTCACGGAACCATTCTCCCATGACCTGATGGTTATCGAAAAACGAAACTCCCTATCTCACAGGATCGTATCTTAGTGTTTTCTGAGCAGTGACGATCTAGGGATCAGTTGGAATGGGTACCTCGACATGAAAGTCGCCATAGGCTCTGGGATCTTCCTTGGGTTCCAAATGGATCTGGATCAATATCTCAGGATAGAGGGCCTTGATGGCCTCTTCGATTTCTTCGATGAGATCGTGACTGTGTCTGACTGTCCACTCACCAGGTACGAGGATGTCAACGATGGCGAATCTTTGACGTCCTGAGAGCCGGGTACGCAGACCATGGAAGCTCACATCCTCATTGGAATGGTCAGCGAGGATCTGAGCAATAGCGGCATTTTCATCATCAGGGAGGGTGATGTCCATGAGCCCACGGGTCGACTCTCGTACCAGGCGAAAACCGGTGATGATGATGTTGATCCCAACGATGAGGGCCACGATAGGGTCAAGGATCTCCCATTTGGTGATCCACACAAGTGCAACCCCAACAATGACCCCGACAGTTGTGATGACATCAGTCCACAAGTGGCGCCCATCGGCGACAAGAGTAGGTGAACGATGTTTCTTACCGACACGAATAAGTACGATACCCACAACACCGTTAATAGCGGCAGCAATAGACGAGATGACGATACCAATCGACAGTGATTCGAGGGGCTGGGGGTTCATGATCCTGGCGATAGCAGTGACGATGATCACGGTTGCAGCCACAAAAATGAGTACCCCTTCAACAGCAGCAGAAAAGTACTCGGCCTTATCATGCCCAAAGTGATGGTCACTATCTGGTGGCCTGGCAGCAATGGAAAGCATGATGAGTGCCAGGATGGCCGCAGCCAGGTTCACAAGGGATTCAGCGGCATCCGAGAGTAGACCCACAGATCCAGTGATTCGCCACGCAATTGTTTTGAGGGAGATAGTCACGAGGGCAGCAGCGAGGGACAGCCACGCATACTTCGTAAGGTTGGTTTTTGTCTCGTTCACGACGTCAATTATCCTCTATTGTGGATTTCTGGGGGGGATGAGTACGGACTTGGTTGCTAAGGTCATCACCAGGTGCTACGCCCTCTAGAAGGTCATTGAATCCTGCGCCTGGCAGTTGCTATGAAGGCAAGGATGATCGACCCGAAGGCCCATCCTCCAAGTGCTGCGGTTCCTCCCCACGGGAGGAATACCCGTGATGATGGGTTCTCTTGGATGATCAGATCACCAGCATTCGTGGGAAGGAACTCCCCTATTTTGACGATCCACTCGCGCCAACCAACGGGCTCACCCGCACCAGAGATCATTGAAGCAACAGTCGCAGCGATGATAGGTAGCACCCACAGAATAGCCACAGAGGTACCAATGCTTCCGGCAGTGGAACGGATCATGGCGCCAAGGCCAAAACAGAAGAGAGACACGAGTACCATCTTCGCCAGGAATCCCCCCGCTATCCTCAGATTCGTATACGAGATGAGTGTCAGGTCCGTGAGTACACAATTCTGCAAGATGAGGTACCCCACCGCCCAGGATGCCACCACAGAAATAGCGAAAGTGACAACACAGATCACCACAAGAACAAGCATCTTTGAGATGAGTACACGAATCCGTCGGGGGGCGACTGTGAAGGTCGAGCGAACCGTACCCGTTGAGTATTCGTTGGTGATCATGAGGATAGACAGGATCATGAAAAACAATTGCCCAAAAAGTCCACAGGCCATCACCACATGGACCACGAGGGGCCCAAAGGCCCCAGGGTCGAGGTCTGAGGATTCCGAGCTACGTCTGAGCATGACCTCCGAGTACTGGAGAGAGGCAGCAAAAGCGGCAGAGAGTCCTATGCTGATCAGAATACACAGGAGCAGGATCCAGCCGGTTGAACGTACTGTAAAGATCTTGATCCATTCGGCTCTGATCATCCTAAAGAAGGACAGTTTTACTCTCGCCATCAGACCTCCCATGCCCGGGATCTGGGGGGATGGGCGTAATCATCATCGTCATCATAATCAGAGTCATAGGAGTCGTAGTCATAAGACTCAGGTATGCGGGTATCATCATAGGAGTCATCCCATGAATCTGCACTGGGATGGACTCCCATAGGCCTTGGCCGCACATGTGGCCCCAGGTCGCTTGGCACGATCGAATCTGTGGGTGCTCGTCCCGGACGTGTTTGGGGAGATCGTACCGGCCCCAACTGCAAATGGGGAGTTGATATGTGTACAGGATCAGGTGGTGGGGTATCGTCGTCACGGAAAATATCGGTCACTCGATGGCTTCCCGTGGTTGTGAGACTTTGGGGCTCCACATCGCGACGGTGATGTTGGACAGGCGCTTCGTGGGGAATCGTATGCATGGACACGGGTGGTTTTAGTATGACGGGTGGCTTTGAAGGACTCCTCATTGGAGACCCGAAGATGCTGTTTTCTGCCTGGAACTCCTGCACGGAGTGGGTCAACTCCATGTAGATTTCCTCCAGGGTGCGGTGTACTGGAGCCATCTCATAGATTGCCCAGCCCCTGTAAGCCGCCTCATCACCAATGGCGTCCGGGGTCAATCCTGAGATCAACAGTGATCCATCCCCCGGATCGGTATAAGTATGACCGGCTTCCTTGACCGCTTCCGCAAGTTCTCCCAATTCAGGGGATCTCACACGCGTGACAACGCCTGACCCTTTCTCGGCAAGCTCAGCCGTGGGTGAATCCGCGATGAGTTGTCCCCTACCGATGATAATGAGATGACTGGCAAGCTGAGCCATTTCTGAGATGAGATGGCTTGAAACGAAGACTGTCCTCCCCTCAGATGACAGATGCTCCAAGAGGTTTCGGAGCCATGCAACCCCCTGAGGATCAAGCCCGTTCATAGGCTCATCAAGGATGAGAGTCTGCGGATCTCCCAATAATGCGATCGCTAACCCTAGGCGTTGGCTCATCCCTGGGGAGAAGGTACCAGCCCGCTTTCTGGCAACAGACTCAAGGCCAACCATCTCGATGACTTCATCGACTCGTTTCCGTGAGATTCCATGGGTGGCCGCCAGCGCACGAAGATGATTGCGAGCAGTACGTCCAGGGTGTACAGATTTGGAGTCAAGAAGGGCACCAACCTCTGTCATAGGCGCCTTAGTGGATTTGTAGGTACGACCATTAACGCGAGCACGACCGTTGTTGGGTCGATCAAGGCCAAGAATGAGCCTCATTGTTGTGGACTTACCTGCCCCATTGGGTCCCAAGAATCCGGTAACCATACCTGCGCGCACGGAGAAGCTTAAATCGTCGACAGCAGTCTTCCTACCGAACCTCTTAGTCAGGTCCGTCACATCAATCATCGCTCACCACCTGTACACACAGATTAGTTATCATCATAGCGTACACTCCAACAGACTTCAGAGAAGCTAACCCCTCCCAGCGGTGTTTGTCTCAACTAGTAGGATTTACTCAAACCATCGCCGCAGCTCGGACAGGGTTCCCCCCTCGGCGAAACTCGCAGTCACATGGTCTGCGACAGCCACCAATTCGGGCGGGGAATCACCAAGAGCCACTCCCCTACCAACCCAACTCAGCAAGTCAATATCGTTGTACCCATCACCGATACCTAGTACATCTGCCTGTTCGATTCCCAGTTGGGCTGCCACGAAAGCTAACCCTTTGTCTTTTCCAGCTGTACTAGCGCCCAGATCCAACCATGTGGGAGCAACCCTTGCGGAATAGAGATCCCCCAAATCAATCTGAGCAAGCAGTACATCGAATTCTTCTGCGCTTGACTCGGGATCACGCAAGATCACTCTCGACTGGGGTTCTTGGGCCATCTCATCAAGGGTCACGAGAGTCGTTTCTCCATGGAGACTATATATCCCTGGTGGGAAGGGTTTGGATACCTTGTACCCCCTCCCAAAATCCTCGATAGCCACGATGGCGGTTGGGTGGTGTCGTACCACTTCAAGGATCGGGGTTGGATCGAAGGTTTCCGCCCGATGCAGGGCAAGGGGTGGATAGGTGACCACAGTGGCGCCATTATTGCAAACACAGTAGATTCCCGGAATCTGGAGTTGGTCAAGGATGATCTGGGAGGACAGCCACGAACGCCCCGTGACGATCACGACCGGCACCCCTTGGGTGCGGATCTGGCAAAGCTTCTCCGCAATCTCGGGGGGTACGATTCCATCACGACCAACGATTGTGCCATCTATATCAACGGCGACAAGCTGGGGCTTCCATTGTTGAGGGACCCTTCGTATCGCCATGTTTACGAGTCTAGCTGTTTGTACAGTCATTCTGCGCACTCAGTCGCAGAATCCAGAATTCTATGCCTAGATGCTGCGACTTGCGCGCGGTATGACGTGGTGACTACTCAGGTCTGTGAAAGGTCACGAGGATTCCTTCACCGAAGGACTCAACGGATATGATTGCCCATCCTCGCGACTCCATGGTCGTCAGATAATCATCCAACTCGGGATGGTTTTTCACTTTAAAGTCATGGTCATCCTCAACTACTTTGAAGGGGCTTGAGAAGACACCTACCATAGGGATTCGTACCATTGTGTAAGCCATGGCGTTCCTTTCATATCGACGTGATACTAAAGTCTAGCCGTGGCCAGGTACACGGTCACTCAGGTCTATGGAATGTAATGAGCATATTTAATCCATCAGGCAAAGGGTTCACTGTGACGATCCTCCAGCCACGAGACTCCATAGACGTGAGGTAGTCGTCTAGGTCGGGATAGGCTCGCGTCTTAAAACTATGATCATCCTCGACTTCCTTGAAGGGATCACGAAATCCCCACAGTCCAACCCTCACCATCGTGTACGCCATGACATTTCCTTTCATATCGATGTGATACGAGTCTAGTCACATCGACAGTCCCCACAGAATGACTCCGTTCCTTCTGCGGGGGGCAGATCAAGAAGCTTCCTCTGGCTGAGGGGAATAACCACACATCGTCATTCTGCGCTTTAGTCGCAGAATCCAGGAATCCTGGGGTCTGGATGCTGCGACTTGCGCGCAGTATAACGGGTCATACCTCGGGGCGATGGAGGGTCACCAGCAGATAGTAGGCCACTCCATTACTACCAGAACTGACGGCAGTGTTCACTATGGACCAGCCACGTTCCTCCATCGTTGAGAGGTACTCATCCATCTCTGGATAGGTATCCACATCGAAATCAGAGTCGGTGGGTGTTTCCTTGAATCTTTCTTTCCAAATCCCAAGCTTGATTCGTACGACTGTATAAGCCATGGTTTCCTCACAATCATTCGGCTAATCATGAGGCTCGTTATCGGCCAATCTTCGCAATCCTGGATTCGTGGTTACTCCGATCTGTGAAAAGTAATCAGGAAGGTTACGGAATCAGAATTGATGACATTGACAATCGACCAGCCTCGTGACTCCATGGTAGTCAAATACTCATCCAATGCACTATTGTTCCTCACTTTAAAATCGTGATCATCCTGAACTTCTTCACAGGGGTCCTTCCATGTACTCATCAGAGGGACTCACGCCATCGTGTACGCCATGACATTCCTTTCATATCGATGTGATATAACTCTAGATGGGTACCCGTAAAATATCTATCCTTGCGTACAAAGTTCTTCCACAGAATGACTCCGCTCAAATAGTCAGCCAGTCTTCATCAACACATCCAGGATTCATGAGGTTATTCATGAGGATACCTTGTTGGTGGACACTAAGCATCAGGTCGGTGAAGGGTGATCATGAGGTGGGCTGGAATACCAGCACCTGTGGAAGCGACAGCGGTATTAACAACTGTCCAACCCCTGATTTCCATCGTTGATAGATAATTATCCAGGCCCGGATAGGCCTGCGCGCCAAAATCAGTATCGGACTCGAAATCCTGGAACTTGTCTGTCCATCCTTGAAGACGGACCCGTACCACCGTATATGCCATAGTTGTCCCTTTCTAGGAATTATCCCTAGGAAGACTACAGCTATGAAAGAGGAGACAGTACCTCACGTCCCCCAAGATAGGGTCTAAGCACCTCAGGTACGACCACTGAGCCGTCTTCTTGCTGATTATTCTCCAGGATCATGATGATCATCCTTGGCATGGCGCACAGGGTACCGTTGAGGGTTGCGACTGGGCCGATCCCATCCTCATAACGGGCTCTGATATTGAGACGACGGGCCTGGAACTGGGTACAGTTCGAGGTCGAGGTGATTTCCCTGTACTTCTGCTGGCTTGGTACCCACCCATAGCAGTCGTACTTGCGGGCTGCGGACAGCCCTAAATCCCCCGAGGCAACATCCAGAACCTGGAAGGGGATCCCCAGCGAGGTGATGAACTCCTTCTCGAAGTTCAGCAGGTTGAGGTGTTCGGCTTCGGAATCCTCAGGACGGCAGTACACAAACATCTCGACCTTGTCGAACCAGTGGACGCGGAAGATACCGCGAGTGTCCTTGCCATAGGAGCCGGCTTCGCGCCTGAAACAGGGGCTGTACCCCATGTATTTTCGTGGAAGGGTGCCCGCATCCAGGATCTCATCGGAATGGTACGCAGCCAGCGCAACCTCAGAGGTACCCACGAGGTAGAGATCATCGGCTGGCAGATGGTAGACATCCTGGGCCGCCTGACCAAGGAAGCCAGTACCCTCCATAGCCGAAGGCTTCACAAGCGAGGGTACGATCATCGGGTTGAAACCCCATTCCACCGCCTTCGTGACGGCGTACTGGGTCAGCGCCAATTCCAGCAAGGCCCCCACACCCGTCAAGAAATAGAACCGCGATCCCGAAACCTTGGCCCCTCGTTCCATATCGATGGCTCCCAGGATCTCCCCAAGCTCCAGATGGTCTTTCGGCGTGAAACCTTCCGCTTCAAAGTCACGCGGAGTCCCGACAGTTTCGAGGACGGCAAAGTCCTCTTCCCCACCGCGAGGTACCTCATCAAAAACAGGGTTGGGTACGAGTGCCATCAACTCATTAAAGGTGGCTTCCACTTCGCTGGAGGCTGCCTCGGCTTCTTTAACCTTCTCAGCCAATGCTGATGCCTCAGCCAGGAGTGCAGGACGAGTCTCGGATGTGGCTTTGGCGACCGAACGCCCCAGTTCCTTCTGCTGGGCCCTGAGTGCCTCAAAGCTTGCGATAGCCGTACGACGATCCTCATCTGCCGAGATCAATTGGTCGATCAACTCTTCAGACTCCCCGCGCGCTACTTGGGCACGCTTCAGGTAGTCAGGGTTAGTACGAATCAGTTTCGGATCAATCATGGGTACAAGTCTAGTGCCTCACCACAACTACCCCTGATTCAGAATAAAACTACCCCTGATTCAGAATAACCGTGAGCATACAGATCACTTCTGGTTTTCATGGAGGCCTGATTCTACAACTCCTAGAATCTGTCGAAGTCCGAACGAAAGAGCGCATCCTGGGCGATGCGATATTCCTCAAACTCTGTTTCTACATGAGCTTTCGCGATCTCTGCGCTCACTCTTCCAGCATCTTGGAGAATCTCACGATCGGCTATGGCCGGAAATCCATTGAGCCGTTCCTCCCAGTCTTCCATCGTCATGGGAATTCGCTTCATAGCCATTGACTCGGCTAGGTCAAGGTATGCGGAAACCAATCGCTCCACTGGAGTAACGACAAATGTTAATTTCGCGACGTTCACCACCGTGTCGTGCCATGACTGTCTTCGCCATCCAGCATCTGTACCACTAAAGATGTTCAGTGGTACACTATCCTTATGGCTACCACTCTGCCGCGTATTCAGATCACACTCACGGACCAGGTTCAAGATGCTCTTGAGGCTGCTGCTTCCCGGTGGCCGGATGCCCCCAAAAGCAAGATCGCAACTCAATTGATAGTGCTCGGTTCTCAGGCTTTGGCCGATGAGCGAGAGGCGAAGAGAGCTGTTCGAAGGAAAGCAATAGCTGAATCACAAGGGATTCTATCCGGGGCGTTCCCTGACAACTTTCTTGAAGAATTACGCAAAGACTGGTAAGGCTGGGGTGAATGATCGTTCTCGATGCCTGCGTGGTCATTGCACTCTTGGAAAAAGGTCACATCCATTCTCAGCCTGCTGCAACCATCATGGATCACGAGGAAGAGCTACTCCTTCATCCTCTCACTTATTCAGAGATCCTTGTAGGAGCTGTGCGAGTTAACAGCGAGACACTCGTCACGCAAGCCATCCATAATCTCGGAATTGAAATATGGTCTCCTGATGACGCCCATCCTTCCAGGATTGCTCATCTTCGCATTTCCACTCGCTTGCGTTTGCCTCATTGTTGCGTTCTAGATACGGTCGCTTATCACGGTGCGACCTTGGCGACCTTTGATCAGGGACTCATTAAGACCGCAACCTCGCTCGGCTGGGAGGTACTCACGACCGAGGACCCTGTTGGAAGACTAACCTATTGAGTGATCATTCATGATCCAATCCTTGGGCCTGTCCTCTTGACATGGAAAAGCGCCAAAACCGAACGGCCCTGATTCTGCTTAGGTATAAGCGGCTCGTCTCATCTGCGGTGGGGGGGAAGGGTGTACGTGGGTGTGAGGTTGGTTGTGTGTGTGGGGGGGGGTCGTGTCCCTAAAGAATTGATGGTGTTCAAGCCGTTGATTCTTAAAGGACCCGACCTGTGGCCTCTTGACACGAAAACACACCAAAACAAAACCGGCGCTAACTCTGCTCTTGGGCATCAGAGTCTTCTTCGGTACGGGCGCCGTACCACCCAAAGGCGAGGTCGTACCCCAAAGTTCGAGCGCAGGCGAGGTACTCTTCAAAGAGGTGGCTAAAGAGGTCTCCAATCCCCTTGCCTAGGGCCTCCTCCCACTCGGGTGTTGCCTCGCTCTTGTGACACAGGATGTACCACTGTCGTGTTTCCCAGAAGATCCTCTGTCCCTCAGATGATGCGAGATACACATTGCTAATCAGGTGGTCAAAGAAGGGTTTCAAGGTATCAAGATTATCACTATCGAGGGCGAACCCGTCCTCCCTCTCTGTACCAAGTTCCTGAATCAACATATAAAACGGATGATAAAGCTTCTCGAACTTCTCCCGAATGATGCTCAGCTTTCTCTCCCGCTTGTACCCGATATTCGTAAAGAAGTACCCCATAGCAAATGTCACAACTGGAATACACAGTTGAAAGATCTCAAAAACGCCCACAGTTGAGTACCCCTATCTACGATTTTGGACCTTCCATCAACCAAAGAAATCGCGTCATAATGTTATCATAAGTGACTACTGGTTATCAGGGAAGGCGAAGGTAAAACTCTTTCGCGAGGGACACGAGACCAAATCGCACAGCGATTTTGTCGAAGTTAAGTGATCATGCACCATAAAAGTAAACGCCAACCCACATAAAGTGGATTGGCGCTCACAGGAGTTCATGAGAATTAATTCTCTTCGGTGGCTTCCTCAGCAGCCTCGGCAACGTCCTCAACTGCATCTTCAACAGCGTCGGTTGTGTCCTCGACGGCTTCCTCGGTTACTTCTTCGACCTCGTCGACAACCTCAGCAGTGTCGGCTTCCTTCACAGACTCAGCCTTCTTGGCGCGCTGCTTCTTAACAACCTCCTCGGTCACGATCTCGATGATCGCCATCGGAGCGTTGTCACCCTTGCGGGGGCCGACCTTGGTGATACGGGTACATCCACCATCACGCTCAGCGACAGCTGGGGCGATCTCGGTGAACAGTACGTGGACGACTGTCGGATCCTTGATGGTCTTCATCACGATGCGACGGTTGTGAAGGTCACCCTTCTTGGCCTTGGTGATCAACTTCTCAGCAAGGGGTTGTACCCTCTTGGCACGGGTCTCCGTGGTTGTGATGCGACCATGCTCGAACAATTGGGTAGCAAGGTTTGCAAGGATGATCCTCTCGTGGGCGGGTGAACCTCCCAGGCGAGGGCCCTTTGTTGGCTTTGGCATTTGTCAATCTCCAAATTCTGTCGAGCTTCAGGCGGCGAAATCGTCGTCGGTGTCATAACGGTTAAGTGAATAGGAGTCCATCCCGAGGATGGAGTCCTTGAGGGTGAGGCCCAGTTCAGCAAGCTTAAGCTTGACCTCGTCGATGGACTTCTGACCGAAGTTGCGAATATCCATCAGATCCTGCTCGGAGCGAGAAACCAGTTCCGAAACAGTATGGATTCCTTCACGCTTCAAGCAGTTGTACGACCGTACTGTCAAAGAAAGGTCTTCGATCGGCAAGGCAAGGTCGGCGACCAACTGGTCATCGACAGGGCCGGAACCCAACTCAATGCCTTCAGCTTCAGTGTTGAGTTCGCGTGCCAGAGAGAAGAGCTCCACCAGGGTACGACCAGCGGATGCAATAGCGTCGCGCGGAAGGATGGCTGGCTTGGTTTCTACGTCGATGATCAGGCGATCAAAGTCGGTACGCTGCTCAACACGGGTTGCCTCTACCTTGTAGGTGACGCGCAGAACCGGGGAGTAGATCGAGTCGATCGGAATGCGACCGATCTCAGCCTCGGGGTTCTTGTTCTGGGAAGCAGAAACATATCCACGACCACGCTCGACGATAAGGTCCATCTCAATGGAGCCCTTGTCGTTGAGGGTAGCGATGTGAAGATCAGGATTGTAGACAGTCACAGAGCTTGAGGTCTCAATGTCACCCGCAGTAATCGGGCCGGAACCCTTCTTTGACAGGTGAATCTCGACAGGCTCATCCTCATCGGAACCCAGAACCAGGTTTTTGATGTTGAGGATCAACTCGGTGACATCTTCAACGATCCCCGGAATCGTGGAAAACTCGTGGGAGATCCCCTGGATTCGAATTGAGGTCACTGCAGCGCCCGGGATGGAGCTCAACAGTGTACGACGCAGGGAGTTGCCAAGGGTGTACCCAAAACCAGGCTCCAGTGGCTCAATGATGAACTTCGAGCGATAAGGATGGATAACCTCTTCAGTCAGGACTGGGCGTTGTGCAATTAGCATTTCTTTCCTTTCCGCCAACCACTATATGAAGGCGAATTGTTTCTTGTTGTCCAGTGGCAGATTAACGAGAATAGAGTTCGACGATGAGCTGCTCTTGGAGATCAATGACGATCTGGTCACGTGTTGGCAGGGAGTGGATGATGATCCGACCCTGAGTGGGACGGGAGTCCATCCATGCTGGCACGGTACGAGTGTCGAACATCTCACGTGCTTCAACGATTGGCACGATGTTGGCAGACTTTTCAGCCAGATCAATGACATCCTGAGCGCGTACGCGGTAGGAAGGAATGTTCACCCTTGTACCATTCACGGAGAAGTGTCCGTGGGAGACGAACTGACGAGCCTGACGACGGGTACGAGCAAAACCTGCCCTGTACACGACATTGTCGAGACGGGATTCGAGGATCTGCAACAGGATGTCACCCGTCTTCATCGAAGAACGTGTGGCTTCCTGATAGTAGCGACGGAACTGTTTTTCCATCACGCCATAGGCGAAACGTGCCTTTTGCTTTTCCTTGAGCTGCTGGGAGTACTCAGAGTCTTTGGTACGCCCGCGACCGTGCATGCCTGGAGGGAAGGGACGACGCTCAAAGGACTTGTCGTTGCCAACGAGGTCTGTACCAAGTCGACGGGATTTGCGGGTCATAGGACCTGTATAACGAGCCATGGGTAATGTCCTTTCGTACTAGACGCGACGGCGCTTTGGTGGGCGGCAGCCATTGTGTGGCATGGGGGTCACATCCGAGATGGCACCCACTTCCAGTCCAACAGCACCAAGGGAACGGATGGCGGTCTCGCGACCGGAACCTGGGCCCTTGACGAATACATCAACGCGCTTCATTCCGTGCTCCATTGCGCGACGACCTGCAGCTTCGGCAGCCATCTGTGCGGCATAGGGAGTGGACTTGCGAGAACCCTTGAAGCCGACAGTACCGGCAGAGGCCCATGAGATCACTGCGCCGTTAGGGTCAGTGATCGAAATGATCGTGTTATTGAATGTGGATTTAATGTGGGCCTGACCCACGAGAATATTCTTCTTCTCTTTGCGGCGCACCTTGGTTTTTGCGCCGGCTTTACGGCCTGCTGTAGCCATCTGATCCTTCTTTCTATGCTTGATCGGTTAGCGATCAGCGAGCCTTCTTCTTGCCTGCGACTGCCTTCTTGCGGCCCTTACGCGTACGGGCATTGGTACGGGTACGCTGCCCGCGTACTGGCAGACCGGAACGGTGACGTCGGCCCTGGTAGTTACCAATCTCGACCTTGCGGCGGATATCTGCTGCGACGGAACGGCGCAGATCACCTTCGATTTCGTAGTTGGCTTCGATGAAGTCACGCAGGATCACGAATTGTTCGTCTGTGACCTGGTGTACTCGCAAATCACCACTGACTCCAGTGGCTTCAAGAATCTTGGCTGCTCGGGAACGCCCGATGCCAAAGATGGCTGTAAGTGCGATTTCCAAGCGCTTGTCGCGCGGGAGATCGACACCGATAAGTCTTGCCATGTGGCTTGTTTCTCTTTCGGTTATCGCCTGGTGTCCCAGGTGCGAAGGTGTGGACGTGACGCGTTCCCCATTTCAGAGGCCCCGGCCTTCGCCCGGGGGTGGACTGTTCAATGAACAGGTTGCGTACACGCTGTTTCTATTTAGTTGTCACAAAGATCAGCGACCGTATGGTCGCGTCGGTGCTGCTTAGCCCTGGCGCTGCTTATGGCGAGGGTTCTCGCAGATCACCATGACGCGTCCATGGCGACGAATCACCTTGCACTTGTCACAGATCTTCTTGACGCTCGGCTGAACTTTCATCGAGCTGCTTCCTTGTGGTCATGTAGGAATGAATCCCTACGGTGTGGGGTGTCTACCTGTGGACCTCGTGGGACGAGGATCTACTTGTGTCGGTAGACGATCCGACCCCTTGTCAGGTCGTACGGCGAAAGCTCTACAACTACTCGGTCGGAGGGCAGAATCCTAATGTAGTGCTGCCGCATCTTTCCAGAGATCGTTGCGAGGACCTTGTGGCCGTTTGCGAGTTCTACGCGGAACATTGCGTTCGGTAGCGCTTCGACGACCGTACCCTCCAGTTCGAGGGCTCCCTCTTTCTTTGCCATACTTTCTTTCGGAATCGGTGTGAGGTCCTCTAGGCATAGACGACCGAGGACTAATTGTACGCTTTAAGCGCAAATCCCCCAAATTTCATGTCCCCAAGCCCCCGCATAGAGCGCTGACTAAAATAGTAGCTGGGTATCTCTTCGATGAATACCTCAAACTTAACGTACCACTTCCTCGAGGGGGTACTGTGTACCAGGAGGGGTGACTGCGGGTAGTTTCCCGGCTCCGTCAGGTAGGGGGATGGCACCCAGGAGCGCCTTGGTGTAGGGGTGATGTGGGTCGGCCCAGATTTCTTCTGCGGGTCCACGTTCCACGATTCGGCCCTTGTACATCACCAGGAGGCGATCAGCGATGAGGCGTACCACGGCCAAGTCATGGGAGATAAACAGCATTCCGGCCCCCTCCGCTACGGTTAAGGAACTCATGACATAGGCGACTAGGGCCTGGGTGGAGGCATCCAGGGACGAGATGGGTTCATCGGCAATCAGGACGTCTGGAGCGGCTGCCAGGGCACGTGCGGTAGCAATACGTTGACGTTGACCACCCGAAAAGCTTCTTGGGAAGCGCTCAGCATCAGATGGGGTCATACCAATGCGTTCGAGCCATTGACCCGGGGTGGTTGGGTGGCCCTCTTTGAGGGTACGACCCAAGCGACGCCTCGCAGCATCAAGACCATCTTGTATCTGTGGCCCAACTCTGCGCCTAGGATTCAGGGAGGATCCTGGATCCTGGAAAACCATCTGAATACCTGTGGAATCAGCAGCACGCCCACCAATTCCAAGGGGTTTCAGGGGTTGGTCGTTATAGAGGATCTCGCCAGCATTAGGCTTCAACAAACCTGTGAGTACGCGGGCCATCGTGGATTTTCCGCATCCTGACTCCCCCACCAAACCGATGACTTCACCTGGGTGTACATCAAAGGAGACACCGTCAACGGCTCGAAGGGCTGGGTGACCTGGATAGTCCACAACGACATCCCTTGCGGAAAGTACGGCCCTAGTGGATGAGCCAGGAGATACGTCCCCTGACATATGTGGTTCTGTTTCAGTCATGATGCACCACCTTCACAATCCTGGGAGCCTTCAGCAAGGCGTACCAAATCTCCCTTGGTTTGGGGACCAGAGGTGGTACCAGGCAGAGATGCCAACAGGGCACGCGTGTACTCATGGTGAGGGTTGGTGAAGACCTGGGAGCTGGGTCCGTTTTCCACGACAACCCCATGTCTCATCACAGCCACATCATCAGCGATGGCACTCATCACACCCAGATCATGGGAGATGAACAACACGGCTAATCCCAGGGAGTCGACCAGGCGTCGTACCAACTCCAGGACCCCAGCTTGAACTGTGACGTCGAGGGCTGTCGTGGGTTCATCCATGATGACCAACTCGGGATCACAGGCTAGTGCAATGGCTATGGCGATACGTTGGCGCTGGCCACCAGAGAATTCATGGGGATACCGACTCAAGGTGGCAAGCCCACCTGTGATACCCACTCGCTCTAACGCACCAACGGCACGATCTCGTGCCTCACTCTTGGAAATCTTGAGGTGGTACCGTACGTGGTCGGTCAACTGGGATCCAATAGACAACTGGGGATGGAGGGAGGTCGAGGGGTCTTGAAAGACCATACCGACCCGGTTTCCTCGAATCGTGTTGAGTCGACTTCCCGTGATCTGGAGGAGGTCAGTATCCCCCAACATGATCTTTCCGCTGGTGATAGCCGTTGGGGGTTCCAGGCCGATGATGGCCAACCCTGTCATGGTTTTTCCTGAACCTGACTCCCCTGCTAATCCTTGAACGGTTCCCGCATCAACGCTGAGATCCACACCCTTCAAGATGGGTTTGACCTCATCCTCGGTACGAATCTCAAGTTTCAGGTTCTCAATGCGTAGCCCAGTCATGATCTCACCTCCGTATCGAAGGTATCGCGCAGAGCATCACCTAGGAAATTGAAGGAGATCACCACTGTGAGGATCGCCAAACCAGGGAACCACCCCAACCACCATTTGTCGAAGTTGACGACTGCAGCAGAGATCATCGAACCCCATTCCGGTGTGGGTGGCTTAGCCCCCAAGCCCAGGAAGGACAATCCCGAAAGTAACAGTGCCGCATTCCCAATATCAAGGCTGGCCAGTACAAGTGTTGGCCCTCCCACATTGGGGAGAACATCCAGTCGTATAGATTTCAGTGGCGAGAATCCAAGCAAGCGCCCCGAGGACACAAAGTCAGCATTACGCAGGGACAGCACCATGGATCGTACAACTCGAGCATAGGGGGGCCATGACACAATCAGGGCTGCTAGTACGGCGTTAAACAGCGAGGCTCCCAAAGCCGCAGCCGTCACCATGGCCAAGATGACTGTAGGGAAGGCCAAGACAACATCGGTCATGCGCATGAGTACTTCATCAACCCAGCGCCCGAAGAAGCCAGCGATCAAACCAATCAGTGAACCAATGATCATTGAGGCAATAACCAACAGAAGAGCTAAGGCAATCGTGACCCTCGCCCCCACGATGACCCGTGAGAAGAGATCCCGCCCAAGTTCATCTGTACCAAACCATGTCTGAGAACCGGGGGGTTGGAATCGTGGAAGGCTTTGGGCAAGTGGATCAAAGGGAACAATTGAAGGCCCAATGATGCATATAACGATCCATCCGAAAGCAATGAAGACAGCGATTGCTCCAACAGGCATTCGGATCTCACGCGGAATCTTGCGCCAGATACGCCGTGTGAGCGAGCGACGTGGAATAGTGTCCATCATCCCACCTTCACTCTCGGGTCAATGAAGCCATAGGCGATGTCGATAATCAGGTTGATCGTCAGGTAGACCACACCCACGAAGAGTCCCACCCCCATGACGGCAAGCAGATCAAGTTTGGAAGCCGACTGGTAGGCATAAGAACCCAATCCTGGCCAGGAGAAGATTGATTCAACCAGGACTGTACCCGATAGGAGGGAGCCGAAGGCAAGTCCGACCATGGTGAGGATTGGAACCGCAGCTGCCCTGAGTACATATCTTACGAAGACGGTACGTGCAGGCAATCCTTTAGCTTGGGCGGCGCGTACAAAATCTTTGTCGAGAACCTCAAGCAGAGCCATACGGGAGAAGCGGGTCAGTAGACCCACAGTAAAGAAAGTAAGGACAAGGGAGGGTAGGGCTAGGTGGGCTGCAGCATCCACAAAGGTACGCATATCCCCAGCCAAAACAGAGTCAACTGTATACATACCTGTCACTCGTGGTGGGGCTGGCATTCCTGGTGAGAGTCGCCCCGAACCGGGGGCAATACCGAGTCGATAATAGAAGAGGTAGAAGAAAAGGATTGCTGTCCAAAAGGTTGGTACAGAGATCCCAAGCAGGGAGATCAAACGTACGACCTGATCGGTGATCTTCCCGCGTCGATAGGCGGCGATAGAACCCAAAACCAGACCCAGGATCACGGCCATGGTGATGGCGGTGAAAGCGATCTCCATTGTGGCTGGTATGGCTCCTGCCAAGTCCTGGGCGACGGGACGTCGAGTCTGCCAGGACATCCCCAAATCACCATGAATGAGGCGACCAAGATAAGAGAAGTACTGCTCATGAAGTGGCTTATCAAGCCCAAACTCCTGGCGGAAACGCTCAACGATCTGTGGATCATCGGCAGCTCGTTGACCAAGGGCAGCCGCCACTGGGTCACCAGGAACAAGATTGGTAAGGGTGAAGGTCACCAACGTGATCCCTATGAGCAGGATGACTGTCAGAACAAGTCTCTTGCCCAGGTATCGAATCAAGCCATAGTAGGACCGCCGTCCCCGCTCGGGGGACGGCGGCTCGACTAGCTTCTTAGGCTGCTCCAAGCCCTGCGACATTGATCAACCACGTTGGGTTGTAGTACACGTTGGTCACAGATGGCTGGTGAGCCACGTTGGAACCAGGCTGAATGAGCGGGATGAATGGTGATTCAGCATTCATCAAACGACCCCAGTCTTGGAAGAGGGTCTTGCGATCGTTCAGATCACCAGTGGTGTATGCCTTGGCTACGAGTTCGGCAGCTGCTGGGTTCATCTCAGCAGTCCATCCGGCACGCAAACCAACTGTTTGACCAGGACCGAAAGCGAGGTAGTTAGCCGGATCCATGTAATCTGGATTCCAGTACCACAGACCGATCTGCTCCTTACCTGTACGGTATGCATCAATCTCGGTTGCGAATGGAGCTGGAGCCAACTCGACGGTGATCCCTGCTTCGGCAAGCTGCTGCTGGATACGCTGTGCGACCGTTGTCAGGGATGTACCTGCCGGGTCGATGTCATTAGGCAAAGACAATGTGATTGTGGACTCTGTCATGCCACACTCGGTTGCAGCGACCTTAGCAGCTTCAAGATCGTACTTGGGTGCCTCGGACTGCGGAAGTGCACCAAGGAAGCCAGCAGGTACCACACCAGTTGCCTGGGATGCACCTCGGCCAGCTAATTCAAGGATGGACTCGTAGTTCAAAGCAGCCTTAACAGCCTCAACACACTTGGGCTTGGCTGTGAACTCGTTCACCTTAGGGTTGGAGTTCATAAGCAGGAAGACCACTGTGGCTGACGGAGTCGAAGATACGCTCACGGACGAATCAAGAGCGTCAACCTGATCACCTGACAGACCCATAGCAACCTGTGCGTCACCACGCTCGACATTCATCTTCTGGGTGGCTGGCTCGACATTGCGGAGGATGACCTTCTCATAGGTTGGCTTCTGGGAACCGTTGTAGTTCTCGTTCTTGACGAGGATAGCCTGAGTGGCCACATCCATCATTTCGAGAACATAGGGCCCTGAACCAGCAGAATTGGAGTTCAGATAGGTCTCGGCGCCATCAGACTCGTCGGTTGTACCACCGTTGTCGATGACTACCTTGGAGTTGAGGATACCCGCCGATGGTGTAGCCAAGACGGCTGGAAGTGCCGGATTGGATTCCTCGGTTGTCATCGTGATCGTTACATCATCAGTCTTTGTGATGGTGACACCATCAAGGAGGAAGGAAGGATTCCCCTTCATACCAATGAGGCGGTTGAGGGAGAAGACGACATCGTCAGCGGTCACCGCAGTACCGTCAGAGAAAACGCGGTCACCCACGAGGGTGAACACAAACTCTGTCAGGTCATCGTTGGCGGTGTATTCCGCAAGATCGGGGATGACGGTTGTGGTGTCGTTGTCGGCAAAGGTCAACAAAGTGTCATAGAGAGCCTTCACAACAATCTGACCTGTTGGTTCGTACTCACGACCTGGGTCAATAGTTGCAATATCAAAGGTGGTGTCGATAACAATCTGCTCTGTGCTAGTGGGTGCATCACTGCCTGGATCGACTGGATCAACTGGCTGGGCGCACCCGGTAAGAGTTAGCGCGGCGACGGCCAAGGCCGACATGATGACGACTGTACGTCGAATCATTAGGAACCTCCTGTTAATGGGGGACGCGAAGATATTCACGGAATTGCTTCTTTGTTTTCCGAAGAAGAATACTGACACGCTACTGGCGTGGCGGGTATCGACCCGCTGAACCCAGCATATGAGATGTGAATTCCATGATTTTATGCCGTGATGGGTCCCGAAAGCCTATGATCGTGCAGACAAATGAGTACCACCGCATGTACCCATTCATGTGGAGAACATACGGTGGTACTCGTGGGAGTCGTGTAAGCGACCCTTGGAGGTTACCCTCTAGCGTTTATGCAGCATCTGAGTGACGACGCCTTGGACCAGCGAGCACTGCGGATACCTCGGTCTCAGCTTCCAGACCACGATGAGTTGGAATAGCCGTACCACCTGTTGGTACCTTCGGTACAGGCTGTGACTTGAACCTCAGATTCAGTGGCGAACCATGGTTGGTCAACTCTTTGCCATTGACGGACACCGTGGCCATATGTGCCCGCGCCTGACCAGCAGTTGCTGTCACCAGAGCCGTACCATTGGTACCCGTGGTGACCGTCGTGGCAGACAGCTTGAGGTCGGTATCAACTGTTTCAATATCGAAGGAGACATTGTGAACAAGGTTTCCATACCTATCGAAGGCATAGACCTGGATGACATTCTGGCCGCTATTCACCATCTGATCATTGACGACAACCTCGACACGAGTCTGACGCTTCGGGTCCTTACCCTGACCTTCAGGCTCGCAGCCGTCCTCAATCACGCACACGTCACTGGAAACGAAGGACAGTTCCAGCGGCGAACCGTGAGCAGTCAACTCATGGCCACCCACTGAGGCCTTGGCCTTGTGAGACCCAGCAACCTGAGAGCTTGCCTTGGCTGTACACACTCCACGAGCATCAGAGGTACAACTGGACTCGATGATCACAGAATCGCTGACCTTCACGAAGGTGAACACAACACCTGAAGCCACGTTGCCATACCTGTCGAAGGCATAGGCGGTCACGACATCTGTACCTGTTCCAGCTGCCTGGTAGTTGATGGTTACCTCGACACGGGTCTGACGCTGTGGATCAGTACCAGGACCAACAGGGGTACACCCATTTTCTACGATACAGATCGAACCTGCCGTGAAGGTGATGGCTGCTGGTGAACCGTGCCCGATGAGTTCCTTGCCGTTGATTGAAGCGTGTGCATGGTATTCACCTGCAACAGTTGCAGTCGCTTTCACACTGCACTTCCCTGAGGCATCAGTTGTACAACTGGACTCGATGACAAGACCATTGGAGTCCACTGACTTCTCGAAGGTGAAGGTCACTCCTTCAACTGGGTTTCCGTACTCATCGTAGGCGTAACCGGTCACCACATTAGGACCGTCAACGGCCTCATTGTTATGAGTCACCTCGACACGAGTCTGACGTGAAGGATCAATACCCTCAGTATCACACCCGGCAATACACACCGATGCTGGTACGAAGTGCAGTGTCAGTGGCGAGCCATGGGCACTCAACTCATAACCGTTGGCATAGGCCCGAGCTAGGTGTGCACCAGCAACTGTGGAGGTTGCGTTGACACGACATTCACCCGAAGCATCGGTTGTACATTCGGACTGAATCGTGAGGTCACCAGATACTGCCTCGAAGGTGAAGGTCATTCCCTCAACCTTGTTGCCCTTGGCATCGAAGGCGTACGCAGTTACCACATCATGACTGCCAGCCTTCTGATAATCAGTGGTGACGGCGACTCGAGTCTGACGGTTCGGATCAGTACCCGGCCCCTCAGGCTCACAGCCCTGTTCAATGATGCAGATTTTCTCAGCCAGGAAGGTGACAGTCGCTGGAGAACCATGACTGGTCAGTTCAACACCCTGAGCAGTGCCTGAAAGCAGGTAGGCTCCTGCAACCTGGGAGGTCACATTCACTGAGCACTCACCCTCATCATTGGTTGTACATACCGTTGCAGTACGCAGGCGACTTGGTGTTGCAGGCAGGATCGTGAGATCACTTGAATCGATCTCAGCAAAGCTGAACTGTACACCTGAAGCCACATTGCCGTACTCATCGAAGGCATAACCGGTGATCACGTTAGGATCGCCACCAACTGTCTGGAAGTCGGTTGTCACCTCGATGCGAGTCTGGCGCGCAGGATCGGCACCTGGGCCAACCGACTCACAACCATCCTCAACAATGCAGACTCCGCCGGAGACGAACCTCAGCGTCAATGGGGAGCCACTGCTTGACAGCTCCGTGCCACTGATGAACCCGCGTGCGAGATGTGAGCCAGCAACCGTGGAGGTTGCGTTGACACTACATTCGCCTGTGACATCAGTGGTACAAGAACCCTCGATCACGAGATCATCTGAGACTGCCTCGAAGGTGAAGGTACGACCCTCAACCACGTTGCCTTCAGAATCAAAGGCATAGGCAGTCACCTGGTCTGTGGCCACACCATCAGCTTTCTGGGCGTCCTTGGTCACGACTACACGAGTCTGATGCTTAGGATCAGCACCTGGACCAGTTGGCTCACAGCCTTCCTCAATGAGGCAGATCTCGCCAGCCACGAAGTTGAGTGTCACAGGAGACCCATGCTTGATGAGTTCTGTACCTTCGTACTTCGCGCTAGCAAGGTGGGCACCTGCAACCTTAGAGGTCGCATTGACGGTACACACGCCCGACTCATTGGTTACACAACTTGACTGGATCGATAGATCTTCAGAGATGGCAGTGAAGGTGAAGGTCGTGGCGTCAACCACATTGCCCAACTCGTCAAAGGCATAGGCGGTGACAATGTCAGCCGTCATACCATCAGCAGTCTGATAGTCAGTTGTGACCTCAACACGAGTCTGATACTTAGGATCAGCACCTAGCCCAGTGGGCTCGCAACCGTTCTCAACGATGCAAACATCCTTGGAGACGAAGTTGAGTGTCACTGGGGAACCATGGCTCGTCAGTTCACTACCATCGACTGATGCGTGAGCCAGATAAGCGCCAGCCACTGTGGAGGTCGCATAGACCACGCACTGACCACTGTCACCAGTCACACACTGTGACCCGATGGTGAGTTCCTCACCGACTGCCTTGACGAAGTCGAAGGCGACACCGGAGACCTTGTTGCCATTCTCATCGAAAGCATAGGCCGTGACCACATCAGCTGAACCGCCGACTTCCTGGAAGTCCTTGGTTACCTCAACGCGTGTCTGACGCTCAGGATCAGCACCTGGACCAGTTGGCTCACAGCCCTTCTCAATCACACAGACATCGCCTGCTTCGAAGTTCAGTGTCAGTGGTGAACCATGGAGTGTCAGTTCAGTACCACCAACCAAGGTTCGGGCAAGGTGAGCCCCAGCAACCGTCGAGGTTGCGGTGACTGTACATTCACCCGATGCATCGGAGATACACTGCGCTTCGATCATGAGATCTTCTGAGACTGCCACGAAGGTGAAGGTCATACCCTCAACCCTGTTGCCGTTCTCATCAAAGGCATACGCCGTCACGACGTCCGTGGCCATACCATCAGCTCTCTGATAGTCGGTGGTCACCTCGACGCGAGTCTGGCGCGCAGGATCAGCACCTGGACCAGTTGGCTCACAGCCTTCCTCAATGATGCAGATGTCACCAGAAACAAAGTTCAGCGTTACTGGAGAACCATGGCTGGACAGTTCCACGCTATTCACAGATGCGCGAGCCAGATGTGCACCAGCAACCGTGGATGTTGCTTCAACAGTGCACTGCCCCTCATCATTGGTGACACAGCTAGCATCAATCATGAGATCGGAGGCAGCGGCCTCGAAGGTGACACTCACCTGTGGCTTCTTGTTGCCGTTCTCATCAAAGACATAAGCGGTCACAATATCAGTAGCCACACCATCAGCTCTCTGATAGTCGGTGGTCACCTCGACGCGAGTCTGCTTGTCAGGATCAGCTCCTGGTCCTTCAGGCTCACAGCCTTCCTCAATGAGGCAGACCTTGCCAGCCACGAAGTTCAACGTCACTGGGGAACCATGTGTGGTGAGTTCATAACCGTTCGCCCAAGCGGCGGCCATATGAGCACCAGCAACAGTTGAGGTTGCAGTGACACTGCATTCACCTGACTCATCTGTCGTACAGTCTGCGTCGATCACCAGATCGCTCGTCGCGGCATAGAAGGTGAAGGTACGACCCTCAACAACATTACCCAGGTAATCGAAGGCATAGCCGGTCACAATATCAGTAGCCACACCATCAGCAGTCTGATAGTCGGTTGTGACACTAACATGGGTCTGACGCTCAGGATCAGTACCTGGCCCCTCAGGCTCACAGCCAGCCTCAATGATGCAGACCTCGGCGGAGACGAAGTTCAGCGTCAACGGGGAACCACTGGATGTGAGCTCCATACCATTCACGGAAGCCAGCCCTTGGTGGGCGCCAGCAATCGCGGATCGTGCCTCGACTGTACACTGCCCCGACTCGTCGGTGACACAGGCACTGTCGATCACCAGGTCGTCGTATCCGGGAGCATTCACGAAAGTGAAGGTGACTCCCTTCTTGACGTTGCCATTGATGTCGAATGCATAGGCTGTGACGAGATCAGGCTCATCGTTCACGGTCTGATAATCAACCGTCACCTCGACGCGAGTCTGCTTGTCAGGATCAGCTCCTGGCCCTTCAGGCTCGCAGCCTTCCTCAATGATGCAGACCTTGTCAGCAACAAAGTTCAACGTCACTGGGGAACCATGGCTGGTCAACTCAGTGTCCGCGACTGTGGCGCTCACCAGATGAGCCCCAGCAGTCTTCGAGGTTGCGTTGACGCTACATTCGCCGGACTTATCCGTTGTGCATGATCCTTCGATCACGAGATCACTGATTGGATCAACCTTGGTGAAGGTGAAGGTTTCACCCTCAACCTTGTTGCCATTGAGGTCAAAGGCGTACGCGGTCACCACGTCTGCACTTGTTCCATCAGCAGTCTGATCATCAGTTGTCACCTCAACACGGGTCTGCTTGTCAGGATCAGTACCAGGACCATCTGGGTCACAGCCAGCTTCGATGAGGCAGATTGCGCCAGCAACGAAGTTCACTGTCACAGGGGAATCTGTTGAGGTGAGCTCTGTTGCGCCAGCCCAGGCCTGAGCCTTATGAGCACCAGCAACCGTGGAGGTTGCCTTGACAGTACACATACCCGTGGCATCTGTTGTACATAGTTCCTCAATGACAAGGTCATCGAATCCGTCAGCACTGGCAAACAGGAATGTTACATCTTTGACCACATTGCCATTCTGATCATAGGCATAGGCGGTCACGACGTCAGCAGACATACCATCAGCAGTCTGATTGTCGGTGGTCACCTCGACACGAGTCTGGCGCTTTGGATCGGTACCAGGCCCGACAGGGGTGCATCCTTGTTCAATCATACACAGATCATCGGCGATGAAGTTCAGCGTCAATGGGGAGCCATGATCACTGAGCTGTGTGCCATCAACCGAGGCGAGTGCCTGATGTGCACCAGCAACCGTGGAGGTTGCATAGACCACGCACGTACCCTCATCATTCGAGGTACATCCGGAGCCGATGAATAGGTCATCGTACCCGTCAGCAGCCTCAAAGGTGAAGAACGTTCCGGAGACCACATTGCCCAGGTAATCATAGGCATAGGCGGTCACCACATCAGCTGAACCATTGGTCTTCTGGTAATCGAGTGTCACCTCAACACGAGTCTGACGATTAGGATCAGTACCTGGCCCCTCAATCTCGCAGCCATTTTCAACAATACAGATGACGTCGGAGACGAAGTTCAGTGTCAACGGAGAACCGCTCTTGGTCAATTCAGAGTCACCAATTGATGCCAAAGCTTCATGAGCACCAGCCACAATTGAGGTTGCCTCAACCGAACACTGACCATTATCACCAGTCACACAGGAGTCTCCGATCACGAGATCATCGAATCCTGGGGCGGGTTCAAAGTCGAACTTCACACCAGATACTGCATTGCCATTGAGGTCATAGGCATAGGCTGTCACCACATCAGGTTGGTCGTTGACCGTCTGATAGTCGGTGGTTACCTCGGCACGGGTACGACGCTGAGGATCCTCAGATTCGCAACCCTCTTCAGCAATACACAGGCTATCGGAGACGAAGGTCAGTGTCAGTGGGGAGCCACTGCTAACCAACTCAATTCCATCCCTGAATGCTGCAACCTGGTGTGCCCCAGCGATCTTGGATGTGGCTGTGACCGTACATTCGCCAGTCTCATCTGTCGTGCAGCTTTCGCCAATGATCAGATCAGAGGCATCATTAATTGTGGCGAAGGTAAAGGTCTCACCCTCAACCACATTGCCATTGACATCGAAGGCATACCCAGTCACCACGTCTTGGGCCACACCATCAGCAGTCTGACTGTCGGTGGTCACCTCAACACGAGTACGATGCTTATCATCTGTACCCGGATCGCATCCGAGTTCAATGATGCAGATCTCGTCGGAGACGAAGTTCAGCGTCACAGGAGAACCATGGGATGTAAGTTCTGTCACACCAATCGATGCATGGGCTTTGTGAGCGCCAGCAACAATCGACGTTGCTGTGACAGTACACACACCCGACTCATTGGTCGTACATGTGTCCTCAATCACCAGATCATCGAATCCGTCGACAGTCTCAAAGGTGAAGACTGCATCCTTAACCACGTTTCCGTTGGCGTCGAAGGCATAAGCAGTCACCACATCAGTGGCCTGACCGTCAGCGGTCTGATAGTCGGTCGTGACCTCAACACGAGTCTGGTACTCGTACTCACTGCCAGGGCCATCAGTCTCACAGCCTTCTTCAGCGATGCAGAGCACATCAGCAACGAAGTTGAGTGTCAACGGGGAACCATGATCACTAAGTTCCCTGCCACCCACTGAAGCCAGAGCCAAATGAGCGCCAGCCACCGTGGATGTGGCATAGACCACGCATGTACCTTCGTCGTTCGTCGTACATCCGGAGCCGATGAATAGGTCATCGTAACCCTCAGCAGCTTCAAACTCGAAGAACTTCCCAAAGACCGCATTACCCAAGTAGTCATAGGCATAGGCCGTCACCACATCAACCGAACCATTGGCTGGCTGGTAGTCCTTGGTCACCTCAACTCGAGTCTGATATTCGTACTCAGTACCTAGGCCTTCAGTCTCGCACCCGTCCTCGACGACACACAGTTCATCGGCGACGAAGGTGAGTGTCAACGGGGAACCATGATCACTGAGTTCCTTCCCACTGACCCAAGCTTGGGCCTCGTGAGCACCCGCAACCGTAGAGCGAGCTTCGACAGTACACACGCCCAACTCGTTGGTCGTACACTGACTATCAATGGTCAGGTCATCGAATCCAGCAGCCTTAGCGAAGTCGAAGGTTGCACCCTCCACGACATTGCCGTACTTATCAAACCCATAGGCTGTCACGACATCTGGTACACCAGCAACGACCTGATAGTCCGTTGTCACCTCAACATGAGTCTGGCGGCTTGGATCAGTACCAGGCCCAACTGGCTCACAACCATCCTCCACGACACACAGAGCATCGGAGACGAAGGTGAGTGTCAGTGGAGAGCCATGGTCGCTGAGTTCTGTTCCATTGACCGAAGCGAGAGCCAGATGATCGCCCTTCACAGTTGAGGTTGCCCTCACCTGACAGGTACCCGTGGCATCAGTCACACAGCCACCTTCAATGGTCATAACATCATTAACGTCAGCCTTAGCAAAGAGGAAGGCTACGCTTGGCACCTTGTTGCCATGGATATCAAAGGCATAGGCAGTCACGATGTTCTGGCCACCATCGACCGACTGGTCATTGAGGGTTACCTCAACTCGAGTCTGCTTGTCTGGATCAGTACCAGGCCCGACTGATTCGCAGCCATCTGCGGTCACACACACACTGTCTGCGACGAAGGTGAGTGCCAGCGGGGAACCATGGGTCACCAATTCTGTACCCGCAACCCAAGCGCGAGCCAGATGAGCTGCGGCAACAGTCGAGGTCGCATTCACTGAGCATTCACCAGTGGTACCCGTTGTGCAGCTTTCCTCGATAACGAGGTCGGGGGAACCGGCATCCTTCACGAAGTCGATGACAGCATCCTTAACTACATTGCCATGACGGTCATAGGCATAAGCGGTCACCACATCTGTCTCGACACCATTGGCTGTCTGATAATCCGTCGTGACCTTAACACGAGTCTGACGATCTGGATCAGTACCAGGTCCGACAGGGATACATCCCTTCTCCACCACACACAGATCATCAGCAACGAAGTTGAGTGCCAGTGGCGAGCCATGGCTAATCAGTTCCACACCCTCGACTGAGGCGCGAGCCAGATGGGCACCCGCAACAGTTGCATTCGCGTTGACAGTACATGTACCCGTGTCATCGGTTGTGCAGGATTCCTCGATAACCAGATCATCATTGGCATCATCTGAAGCGAAGATGAAGGTCACGTTGGGAGCCTTGTTACCCTGACGGTCGAAAGCACGAGCAGTCACCACATCAACATCCACACCATCAGCAGTTGCGTTATCGGTCGTCACCGCAACATGAGTCTGATGGTCATAGTCAGTACCAGGACCCTCAGGTTCGCAACCAGCCTCCATCACACAGACCTCATCAGCAATGAAGGTCAGTGTCAGTGGGGATCCACGCTCAGCCAACTCATAGGCACCCACAAACGCGAGAGCCTGATGGTCACCAGCAACCGTGGATGTTGCATTTACACTACAATCACCAGTGCAATCCGTCGTACACGAATCCTCAATAATCAGGTCATCAATACCATCACCTGCCGAGAAAGTGAACGTCACATTCGGAGCCTTATTACCCTGACGATCAAAAGCACGAGCAGTCACCACATCTTGAGCCACACCATCAGCAATCTGATCATTAGTCGTCACCTCAACACGGGTCTGATTCTTGGGATCAGTACCAGGACCCTCAGGCTCACAGCCCTCTTCAATAATGCAAACAGTGTCTGCCGTGAAGGTCAACGTCAATGGAGAACCACGCTCAGACAACTCATAGGCACCCACAAACGCGCGAGCCATATGATCAGCTGCGACAGTGGAAGTCGCCGTAACACTACATTCACCAGTGGAATCCGTCATACACGAATC
>JAIRQE010000015.1 GCA_031256725.1 Propionibacteriaceae bacterium | reverse complement strand
CATCTGTTGTCATGCTAACAAGCTTACTGTATCATCACAGTCTCTTATTATTGCTTGCGCCGCGTTAGCGGCGTTCATTTTCCGAATATACACCGCCAACACATAAAATGTGTTAGATGTTTTTCCTCGCGAATCTTACGCCTAGCCGTCGTAAGATTCAGAATATCGTGTCCTAGACAGAGCAAGCTATAGACTTATGTGCCATAAGTCTTGATCCTCGCTGTTCGCTGCGGTATTCTTGTTGTGTTGAATCCCCTGGTGGGGTCGCTGCGCTAGGCGAAGGAGGTGTGTATTGTGTTGAAGATTGGTCGAAGACGGCAGGCGAATGTGAAGGGTGGGCGGCAGTTTTCTCATCGGGTTACTGTGTCTGAGGATCAGGAATTGGTGTTGAGAGAGTTGGCTGAGACTGCTCAGGTGAGTGTTCCTCGATTGATGATTGATGCTGTCCTGTCACCTCAGTCTGGTGGGATGTCGCGGGATGAGAAGATCGTGGTGTTGAGTGAGTTGGCACGGTTGTCGCGGTTGATGGCGAATGTTGCGAATAATGTGAATCAGATCGCGAAGCGGTTGCATGGTACTGGGGAGTTTGATGAGGCAGTGTTGGAGTCGTGGAGGGCTTATTGTGTGGGGCATGCGATGTCGTTGGATGACATTGAAGAGCGCTTGATGGAGGTGTGGTTGTGATTCCGAATGTGACTCGTGGGGATCGTATGACGGGGATTATTGTTTATGCGTTGGGTGAGGGTAAGCATAATGAGCATTATGATCAGCGGTTGATTTCTGGGAGTGATTTTGTGGTGGCGAAGTGGGGTGTTCGTTGTCATGATCTTGGTCGTGATGATGCGATTGCTATGGCGAAGTGGTTGGATCGGCCCCGGCGTCATCATGAGAAGACTGTGAAGGATGGGCATGTGTGGCATTGCTCGTTGAATATTAAGCATACGGATCGTCAGATTGATGATGGAGAGTGGGCTGAGATTGCTCGGGAGTTTTTGGTGGAGATGGGTTTTGAGCATGACGTGGTTGATGAGGATTCTGTGTTGGGTTTGAGGTGGGCTGCTTTCCATCATGGGGCTTCGTTGGCTGGGAATGATCATATTCATATTGTGGTGAATTTGGTTCATGATGATGGTCGGGTTGCGAACGTTCATTGTGATTATGCTCGTGCTCAGGCGGCGGCTCGTGTGATTGAGTTGCGGCATGGGTTGGAGAGTGTTGAGGGCCGTGAAATGGGGCGTTCGTTGAAAGGATACAGTCAGGCTGAGAGAGCTAAGGTGGAGGCCCAGGCGTGGGTTTCTGCTCGTTCTCGTTACGAGAATGGTTTAGGGAATTCTTCACTTGGTGGCATGGTGAATGTGAAGTGGGATGCGTTGTCCCGTGAGCATCAATACCAGTTGTTGAGTGAAGAGTTGAAGGTGTGGATCCCCCGGTATCGACTGGCTGGGGTTGTTCGTCAGTGTGCTGTTTCATCACAGAGTGAGTTGGAGTTTGTTCATCGTATTCGTGAGCAGGGAGTGTGGGTTCGCCCTCGGTTTGCAAAGGGTGGGATGAGTAGTGTTGAGGGGTATTCGGTTGCGTTGCCTCCTGTTCCTGGTGAGAAGCCTGTGTTCTTTTCGGGGATTCGGTTAGGTAATGATTTGACTCTTCCTCGGTTACGTCAAGGATGGGGCGAGCGGGATTCACAGCAGGAGTTGACGGTAGCCGCGTGGACGGTTGCTGGAGCAGGGAAACGCATTACTGGTGTAGTCGATGAGACTGTGGTGGAGACTGCCTGGGATCTTGAAGAGCGGTTAATTGAGGTGATCGACGCGCTGCGGTTTGTGGATCCTCATGATGTGGATGCATGGGCTGTTGTAGCTCGGCAATGTTCAGGAGTGCTGTGGAGTATGAGTCGGGCGACGGAGCCAGAACCGGGTCCTCTTGCTCATGCTGCTCATGCTGTGGGGATCTCTGCTCAAACATTGAAGGAACCTCAATCACAGCCTCGGGTGAATCTCACAGGGTTGATCAGTGCAGCTCGTGTGGGTTTGTTGATCGCTGCTAAGGGTGAGGGTATCGGGTCATATATGTTGGTGCTGCAGTCGATGATGGCGTTGACACGAGCCGTGGCGAAAGCAGCTGCAGCGCGACGTGAATTTGAGCAGGCGAAGCGGCTTGAACTGGTATGGAAATCTGACTTGGAGTATGCGTATTCTACGATGAACACTCGGTCTCAGTACCGTCAATATGTGTCTCCGTTTGCGAAGCCAGTGACTGCTATTGGTGCAGAGTGGGCGGCTCGTCAGCGTACTGGACAACCAGCGCCTTCAGCGCCACAACTGTCGAAGCCCCCGGCTCAGAATCCCCAACAGAGAAGGGAACTGAAACGATGACTATTGCCGGACTTCCAGATGAACCACGCGAACATGGGCATGAAGTCGAACCAGTTGTTGATTTGAATGCTCCGGCTGAAGGGGGTCCCCCACCGATGCATGAGACGCTTAACCAATTCGTAGAGTGGTTAGCAAGCTGGTATGTCCGCAAGGTTGATGGTCGTAATTCTATGTGGACTTCGCGTTGGTTTGATTCTGCTGAAGTGGTGATTCGAATGGAGGCGATGTGGCGTGCTTTTGAGTCAGCCCGCCTGGAATCTGGTCCCGCGATGAGTATTTGGTTGAAGGAGCATGTGGACTACCATATGACGTTGATTCTAGCTCCTGAGGGGCCACTGTACGCGTATGGCTACAATTATTCTGATCAGGTAACTCAGGGTGAGCCGTTACCTGTGATCGCACCACCACTGGGGATGTTTTCCAAAGAAACTATCGGGGATCGTCTTGCAGCTGCTGAAGCCGCTGAGTCGCAGTAGCGCGTTGAGGCACCCTCGTTTCTGTTACTGCTTGCGTCGCAGAGCCCGTTTCTTAGATTGTTTTCGAGATCGAGCGTGGCCTTGACCACCTTGACCTTTGTCTGGGTGGAGGGCTGCGTCAGATGGCGGCCCGTGCCACACATCAGCGGTTTCTTTGACCCAAATATGGTGGGAACTGACACCGGCATCTTTCATGGCTTGCCGGTCTCGGTCCTTACGTTCGGTGGAGTCCCACGCCAACGGTTTCGGAGGATCCATATGATTTTCCTCCGTTGTGATGGCTGCACCTTGAAGAGTTTTTAACTCAGCCTCAGCTAATTGTTGTTCCATGGATTGCATATGGGTTTGGAGTTGCTGAGTGATATGGTTGAGCTGAACCGTTCGAGGATCGAATCCGTATCTCGATTCAACCGTAGTGGCCAAGTGATTGTGGGCACGAACCATTTCCGGGTCATCTGGCCAGGACGACGCAATTGCCCATGCCTGGCTGATGTCGTCAGCCGTTGCGGTGTCCCACCATTGATCTTTATAGATGCTGGTCATATGGTAACGGGCAGTCACGTTGAGGGCTTTGACCTGCCGGGCTGCACGTTGGCCCTCGGTGTGGGAGCGTTGAGTTGCGGCGTAGAGTTGTTGTTCTCTGCTGCGGGCAATGCGTTCACCGATTTGGGTGGCGACACCCATCATGATTCGGACTTGGCCTTCGATAGCGTCGTCGATACCGTCATTGTCGAGGTCTGGCATGATTTTGTTTCCTTTCAGCGCGTCCGGCCCATAGATGGTCGTGTTGATGGGCTGGTTGGAGTGGGGGAAGACGATGTGGGGATGCTCGCACTGACTGGTAGTGCGCACACTGATTGATACGGGACCACTGGCGTGGTTGGAATGGATGTGGCCATGACCCCTATTCTGGTGAGACCTACATAACTACGTTGATGGTTCCAGTTCATGATGTAGTGCAATGGTTCAGGGCCTGGGGTGTGAAATTCACGAGTGTAGTCTTCTGCGTCATCCCAGGGTTGTTGATTGAGTGTGTCGCTTGTGTGGGCTGTTTGATCTGAGGTTTCTCCGTAATCCCACTGCCCGAGGTATTCGAATGCTCGTTCGAAATTTTGGTCGGTGATCCATTCCAGGATGGGAGCTGCTTGGTCACCGTGAATCATAACAATTTCCACATAGTTGCGTTGAGGAGCAGACTGTGTGGGCATGACTGCTGCGATATCGGCGTTCGCACGAGTGTCGTCCATGCCATATCGGTGAGCTAGTTCGGCTTCGATCATGTTGATAGGTCGGGTTGAGATTCCTTTGTACAGGAGGGCTTCTTGCCGGGCTTCCCGGATGTCTTCAGCGGTAGCTGTTTCCCACCATTGCGGCGTGAAGAGGTAGCCCAGATCTGGGCAGGTTGGATCCCCTCCTGTTTGACGATTCCATTCATATTCGAATCGTTCTGCCCTGGCTTCTTCTACTTCAAAGGCACGCGCAGCGCTACGTACATGACTCGGTGCAGACAAGGTTGAGTCCAGTTCACTCACATCTATTCCCCAATAGTTTTTCAAGTTTCTTTCAATAATGTAGTGAAGTTGGGAGAGTGGCTCTGTTCCGAATCCCGACGCGTAAGCGTATGGCATGGTTGAGGTGAGAATATCGGCGACATCTTGCGGAGTCCGGGCCCTTAGTGTGGCAGTGTCTTCACCATCCCAACTATGTCCTGATGTGAGCCAGCGTGTCCCAAGTATCGCAGCGACCCGGGTTCTCGCTGCACGTAACTGTTTCGAATCATTAGCTCTCCACGGCGCTCCAGGAGTGATCCATGCCCCAGTGTCACGGACGGCCATGATGCTGTCAAAGGTTGGTAGCAAGTGTGCAAGCTGGCGACTATCAGCTTCCCAATCTGTTGTCATTGATTTCTCCTCTCGGCTGCCGTGTGAGAATTACGCGCTGGGAACGAGATGCCCTGGATGAGAGTGAGGTTGAGCTTGGGTTGCTGGGAAACTATGGGATTCGACTGGAGGCGAGTGTCAGAATCTGCGAATTCGATATCAATACTAAGGACGCCGCCACGGACCATGGAAGAATCAGCTTGGACCATGGCTAACAATCCCGTCCGTTCACTCATGATGTACTCCTACGAACCTGTGATAGCTGCATAGTCGGCGCAACTCCGGGTTGAGTATGTACTGACGCAGCCCGGCCTACAATAGGGGCACCACACACGGATTGGTATGCTTGTACAAGCTGCAGCTCAGTGACAGATGATGACAGAACTGCTTGCGGAGGATGCGTACTATCAACTGCGACAACAGAGGCGGCCCCAGTCATTGGATCAATGACGCCAAGTCGTTCCCTGGGTGTGAGATTGGCATTGACGAAAGCAATCAATTCTTGTCGGAGTTCATTATCTGGAGTTCCTGTGTCAATAAACACAGTTATCTCATGTTGGCCTTCGTAATGATCCTCCCTGTAATGATTTGGATGATCAGGATTTGGTTCAAGGCCCTTAGAATCTGCCCAGTCTTTAACCCGATCAGCAGCCCCACCCATAAACCAATAGGTGCGCCCCCTGTTCAGAGTGTTTTCCCACTCGATAATACTTTCATAGTGTTCAACTTCATCAAGAGTAGGGTAATCAATGTCGTACCGCAGCGCGAACTGTGCACGAAGAAGCTCTTCTGTCCATATATCCGAGCGGCCTTCAAGCACGCTTTCCCAAGCAACAATCTTGTCCTCAGTTGAGGATTCTTCCCACCATGACGTCATTCCAGGTGATGTGGATTTAAGCGGCCACTCTAGATGCGTGACATCCTGATTTCGTTGCTCGTAACGAACGTGGTTGGGGTCTAAACCGCGATCCTGCAGATCAATACCCCAATAGCGTCGTAGTTCTGTGCAGATGAACTCTTGGGCAGACTTCGCTTCTCGTGCCAGAGCAGACGTACCAGGAAGGTTCGCATCAGCCCAACGGCTTGCAGCTATGAGTGCATCAACCACGCCTTGTGGAGTCGTATGTCGAAGAGTTTCCCGATTAGCTCGTTGAGCAATCATTTTTGTGAGAGGGTCACCAGTATTGAGAAGTTCCCAATCTGTACCCAGTACTGTTGCGAGAGTTTCCGCATCTACGAGAAGTTGTTGACGGTCTCCATCCGTCAGTTGCCCCTCAGGAGTGTAAGTGCGAGACACTGTTCGTATAGCACTCAACTGTTCTTGACTTGGGAGACATGCTAAGAGTTCTTCCCGGGTATCTTGCCAGGTGATCATCGTGTCCTGCCTTTCGTTTTGCGAGGTGAGGTCAAGGACGTACTAGTACTTGAGGTCATGGCCTGGGGCGTTCCAACAGGGTGAGCACACACTGACTGGTACGGTGTGACCGCTGTGACAAGGGCCGCTTCGTGTATCACGGATTCCTCAACAGTATCCTTGGGGAAAGTGGCCTGAAGAATGGTTGCCGCAGTCTTCGTGACGCGACTCCCCGTTTCTTTGATCACATCTTCCACAGACGTGGCCGTGGTCACGGTTTCTGCCCATCCAGCGACATAGGGAATCGAATATTGACTTGTGTCCATGCCGTGGGCTTCTCCGACTAGGTATGCCACTGATTCGGCTTCGACTTCGCTAACGCCTCGATGAAGGTCTTCGTTATCTCGCCGGTTTTCATGATCAAGAGCAATATGTGCATATTCATGGATGAGAGTTTTCACTCTCGCTGCCGCATCCATATCACGGCGAACCTGTACTGTACGATCTGCGAAGTCCGTAACACCATTGGCACCATGTATGACCTCAGAGTTGTTCACGTCATGTACCGTGAACCCTTGATCCTGGATGAGGTCAACTACTGACTCCCACAATCCATGCGGTGCGGCCCCTTCCACTAGTCGAGGCTTACGTATCTCTAATGCTTCAATAGGGTCCCCATCAGTTTGGTCATAATCGAATACAAATGTGCCTTTCACTGACACCATTTTTGTTCTTGTGACCTCTCCAGGTTTGGGGGACTCTTTGTATCCCAAGTCACGCCAGGACATGGGATCTGACGGGGTTGAGGTCACTTCACGTTTCGTGACAGGTGCCAGAATTGCTATCCCTGTTTCACCTTTACGAACCTGTCTGCCCATGTGTTGCCATCGTCTATAGCCAGCTACATGGCGAGCTTCTGGGTTTTGCACCATAATCAGCATCTGATTATTAAATGAATAGTGATGAAATCGAGCAGCGATTTTCAAATAGTCTTTCCATGCTTGTTCACTGGTGAGGCGAGACACCTGCTCAGAGATACTGGTATGGAGGTCGGTGAGACGTTCATCACGTTCGTCCTGGGTGAGATACAGCCTAGGCATTAGTGTGGCCGTTCTGGGAGTAATTCACGGATCTGGTCCACGAGATTGTGAGTGGCACTGGGATCCTGATTGGTGTCCAAGTCCCCTAAGAGTTCATCAATAATCAAGAGGGCTTCATGGCTTCCAGGTTCTACAATATGTTCGGCTGACTCATGGTCGGGTCTATCACTAAGGGTCATTGGTGTACCTTTCTTTTCACGGCTTTCGGGCCATACGTGTCAATAGATGCTCTGATGTCTGGGGCATAGGGCTCATTCATCCAGGGACGGGTTTTGACGAGACAAGGTCGTGCCCCAGATGCGAAGATCACAGATCGTCCTCGGGGCAGGGATTCCAGGTCTGAGGCTGGCATGATGGATCTCATGTGATGGGAGCGTGACACTGACCGGCCAGATTCACTGCGAGAATCCGACACATCTAAACGTTCATATTCGCCAATGGCTGCAGCCATGTTTTCCGTAAACGCTCGTTCCTTGACGCCACCACCATAAATAGCAATGTTGGCGGCGGCCCAGAGTTTCCACATCCCTTTCTCCCCCCACACCAATTCACCTTGAGCCCAGTTCTGGAGGATCGCGTTCAGAATGATCCCTTTGCTACCGAAATGGGAATACTGGTCTGGGAGATCACCCCACCGACAGATATTCGCGAGCTCATCGAGCGCACCCACGAGAGGGGTGGGAAGTCGCCCACCGACACACTGATTCGCGTAGCGTTCTGCCGCTTCAACGACAGCCACAGTCAGAGCTGTCACGAGAGGACCTGTACTGCCTTGACCTTCGCGCGAAATCGAATACAGGGTGCCCCCAGATCTGACGAACAGATCTGGATCGAAAACTGGCCGATCATCACTACAGACAATCCATGGCAGAATGGTGCGGGTGGACAAACACGTTGTCATGGTTTGTGCAGTCCCATAGATACCACCACGTTGATCACTGGGTCCTGTCACATGACTAAGGAGAATGTCTGCCAACACATCAAACTTGTAGTGCCGCAGAATCTCGACAGGTTCTTGGTTACCTGGTTGGGCTAACCATGTGGGAACTTGAATGATGTCGTAGTTCGCCATTGAGGCTGCCAGCATGAACCCTGTAAGAAGGTCCTGCCCTGCTGGATCAAAGAACGCATCAGTGTGTGCGCCCAGTTCTCTCGAACCAGCGGCAAAGTGTGCCGCCATTTTCTTTGCTGTCACCTCATCGGTCACATAGGACAGGGGTGGCCATGAGAACTCTGGGGCAACCCCATAGACCTGTTGCGGGTCGTATATATCAACACGTCCGCGTTCACTGCGTGGACCCCTGGTCGCATCCACAATGTCGCGTTTATTCGAGGTTGCAATCACTGGGCCAGGAGCGGCCATGATGTGAGGAATGGAATATGAGGTTGTTTTCCCTGTACGCGGCCCAGCAATCGTGACCACCATGTCCTCCCAAGTTGACCACAATTCCACACCAGTACGAACCTCATAGCCGAGCGGAAGACCCCGTGGAACTCCCCCGTAATTCTCTCTCAACCTCATATGTGACCTCCGACGCGAAATGTTCCATTCAGCACAGCTGCCGTCATAGTTGTGGACTTGCGCGTGGATGGGCGAGGCAACACGCGAACACGTTCAGCACGGATCGCAGACGATGCTAATGACTCGGGTTTATCATTGGTGGCTGCATGAACCACCATCACTGATGTTCCTGCAGGAAGACGACCATTGACAGTGGCCATCCACTGCCCCTTCTCATCACACACTGTGGACGCAACCTCAGTATCAAGGGTGATGACTGTCACTACTGCCCGTGGTATCCCTGTCCCACTGAATGTGTATCCATTCATGCTACGAGTCATGTGATCCAAAGTGGGTGACGGTGGTAACGCTTTCACTCCGAGTTGGTGAGCCATCTTCTCTGCATGATCAGCAGTGATCGGAAGGATTTCGTCACCCCATCCCATGTATTCAGCGCACCAATCCAACCGTGATGTACGACGATTCCATGATCGATACATGATCAGACCCGCCGCAAGGCCACAAAGGAGAACCCCAAGCATTCCACCAGCAACCCAGGTTGCTGGTGGAGTCCACTGTGTGTGGCCTTTCACGACCTTGATCACCACACTGAACCAGTTTGAATCAAGAGTTTGTCCCGATGGCCACCATGTTTCAGCCAGACGAAGAGGCACATTCACACCGGCGAGAATCACCACAACCCCACCCACACCAACGATCATGAGCCACAGTTGTGGATCCAACCAACTAATGGACCGACGGTGGTGATGACCACGGGAACTCATGATCCCACCCCAGCCCAACGTTTGTTGGTGTCCGACGCTGGGCGTTCACGATCTGTCAGTTGCACCTGGACAGGAATACCAGGACGGCCACCAACTTTAATCATGAACCGTCCCACGCCTGGAGGTGACTGGGCGCGACCCATACGATCCATCGGTCCAGGGTTTTGCCACGACACCATCATGTCTTGCTCGGGTCTGGTGAACCGTCGAACCTGATTCAATCGAGCCATTTCACTATCAGGAAGCGCCCCGCATATCACAATCCCTGACCGTTCTACAAACCCCATGGCTTGTTCAGTCGCTGCCGGATCATTCGGCACAACCAGGTCTTTCATGGTGTGAGTGATTTTGATAGGAGCAGTCCCATCTTGACGGTTCAACCTGGTCGTGCCATCCATGCGGTCCACCATCCATGGACCCACTTTCACGGCCCTCCACAACTCGTCCTGAACAGGAACGTAAACTCGTCGTTCTTCCAGGCCACAATCAGCAAGCACATGAGATAAGTTCACTGCCGCGAACCCTTGACTCCAACACGCCAACAACGTGGCGGCAGCCAGATCAGTTTCCGATTCAGCGATATTAGAAATATCATAGGCGATCATACGGTGGCGATCCATGACCACTGATGAGCGTTGACAGAAAGTTTCACCCAAGTGAGATCCCTTAATCAACCCCATCAATGCCTTCTCTAAGCGGCGGGTTTCCTGCTGATATGTACGCAAGTCACCGTAATCGAGCGTCCGAGCACGAACCGGATCTGGGGCCGACTGAATGACCATGAACACATCCGGTAATGTGGGAGGCTCCCCTTGAGGTCGTTCATTCAGAACTTTCAACACAGCATCCAGGATCGATTTTTCTGTTCCAGACACTTGCTCATGCATATAGATTTCAATCAAGGCGCACAGCATAGACAGTGCTCGCCCATGAGCATCAGCAGCAACTCCATTCGCCTCTTTATGGAAGCCTTTCGAGTGCAGCATTTTTACTGCCTGATATGTATCTCCTGGGTCGAGGATGTTCAAATATCCACGACCACGCCCAATAGTCAAAACCTGGCCTTCCATCGCCTGACACAACTCCACATAGTCAGGTTTCAAATCACCAAGCACCATGGGAATATCTCCGAACGCACACTGTCCAGTCAGTTGGTGACGAACCTGGGAAGATTTTCCAAACCCGGGCAACCCCAACACAAACTCACTCGGATTCGTAATCAGTTTCGCAATCGTGAACCAGGACACTGGATCACAACACACATTCGCACCTGTGATGAGGTGCCTACCCATGGGTGCCCCAATCAGTGGTGCTTCCACACCCGTCCCCCACGGATACAAACCACATACCTGAAACGTTGTGCCTCGATACTGTGGGAGCTGTGGGACACGACCTGCATATCCCCCACCAGGACCCGCCCATCCACGAGACCCCGGCTCTAATCCCGCAGGGATATCATACAATGGTCCATCTGGGAGATACTGCTCAACCATGACCATCACATCGCCTTCAACTGTGGGAGCGACGAATAATGCCCCAGACACACCCCGAGCGGCAACGTCGCTGCAAAGCCACTATCGTGAGCATTAAACAGAGGCCGCATTCGTAGATGAGACGCAGGAGGCAACCCAGAGAATGCCTCTTTGACTGCCTCCGCATCCGCATCATTACTCCACGTCGCAGTAGCCAGAATCGAAAACAACACCAACCCTGCTCCACGGGCTTCCTCATCAGCTGCAATTTTTGCATCCATCTGCCGTTTCTGAGCACGACCTGACGGGCGGCGACCCTGACTAGCCTGTTGGTCAGCATGATCACGTTCTTTCTCCACTACTTCAGGTGTACTTGACGGTGGAATAGGAGTAAACACCAGCGCGACCCGTTTCATAGGGATCTGAAGATGTGGACGCAACAGTGGCTCCAATACTCGCGATGTCACCAACGATCTCGGAGCTAACGTCATTCCAATCGTCTGCGACGTATGAGAATCATGCCGGTACGAATCCCAATCAGCTTGAGCAGCCGAGGGTCCTACATCCTCCCAAGCAATCCTCACAGGGGCACCACCCGCCCGAGCCTCAGTAATCAAAGCCTCCGATAACGGGTCATAGGCAATCTTCACCATTTCAGCTATCTCCGATGGTGTCGCAGGACGCGCAACACCCATGCCGGTCCACCCAAGGTGCTCACACCAACCCTGGACACTCTGACTGAGCTGATTCCAGACAGCCTCAGCACCCGCTTTCCCAGCCTTGCCTTTACGTGGCTTCACCGTGATCACAACCCACGCATGCACTGAAGATGCTGTCCCACTACTTTCTCTGATCACATCGCTCATCACCTGGCATGCAAACTCAGGTGCCGCTGGATTCACACGACGATTCACCTCCCCCGCCAACAACTCACCTGTGTCCGGTGCTGCCCTCAACACACACTGCACCGATTCAATATTCGGAATATCGGCACTATTCGCCAACCAGTTCCCCCAGTGACCAATCTGCCGATCAATATCAGTCGGTTTGATCAGACCCACACCCGGAGGACACGCATTAATAATGATCGACCATGACCCCAGCGACCGATGCTCAACCAAGGCACACTCATTCCCCCATGGATCTACAGGGGCCCACATGCGTGAGTCTGCTAACAGCCCTGGCAACCGGAAATTACCGTGAGGAACCCTCGATAACGGTCCAGACCGAAACGTTCGCTGACCTTGTAATGATTTCATCATAAAACCGATTCTCTCCATTAGGCGATCACTGACACTCAACTGATCCTTATCACGGAACACGATCATGGCGATCCATGCCAGCAAGACTCCGAACGGAATCAATGCGTCAAGAACCCCCTTGAATGTCATGACCAGTACCACCACAAACAACCCAATAATCCCAATCAGGGTTTGACCCAGCGTTGTGCCCTTCAACACCCCCACGCTCCCAGGGACAGACCAATGCCCATATGTCCGAGGACTATAAACAGAATCAGGGTCACTCATCAGCTGTTCCCCGTGGCTTCCTGCCCAAGCTCTTGAGCACCCTGGATCGCGCCCGCAGCAATATGGATCGTTGATTGAACAGCAGTGTAGGTACCACCAGTCGCCACACCAGCACCCGCATCGGCTGCTGTAGCCGGGCTAGGAGCCGCACCTGGTGCAGGTGGCACCGGAGCAGGAGGTGGCATATTGGGTACACCAGACCCAGAAGGCGGAACAGGAGAGGAAGTATCCGGCGGACTCCACTCACTACGAGGATCAGCGGTAGGAGAAGACCCAGGCCCTACCAAAGGCTGCTCTTGATTCACAGTCGCAGCAGTGCTCGGCTGGGTCACAGAACTCGCATCAGTAGCCGATGACGTATCACCACCACTAGTATTCGTTGACGAGGAAGAGTACCCACCAGTATTCGTCGTAGACGACGATGAACTACTCTCGGAACCGCTCCCACCAGACCCACCAAACATCATTGGAACAGCCATGGCACCAGTAGCAGCAACAGCCGTCATAGTTCCCCCACCACCAGAACCCATTGCCCGTGCTGCAGGAACAATCAACTTGAGCAAAGCACCCAACGAGAACACTGACAACGTCATCAACGCCACCGCAGTGATCAAATCCTGTAGCCCATGACCGGATGCCGTGAAAATGAAAACCGATGCATACAATAGGGCTGCAACAGGTTTATATAAAACCAGCGCCACAGCCCACCCCAAGTATGTACGCCACATGTCATCAAAAGCAGCCGCAACCGAATACAATCCGCTCATCACCGCAAGTACTGCATTACGACCCAACAACAACAGCCACTGCACCAACGAAACCAGCCACCCCACACACCACAAGAGCAGCAATAAACCAGGACTGGTGACAACTCCCGAAATATTGCCCCCACCCAGGATCACATCCGTAATTCGTATTGAAAAACACTGCGTGAGATCTTCACAGCTCAATGATGTCCGCAAAACCCACGATGAAAACGAATCAGAAATCGCTAATCCTGCCGAGGTTGCGACGTGCCCAAGCCCGGCAACAATAATTACTCGAAGGATCTTCGCTGCAAGATCCTTCATACCATCCAACCGTTGAGTCCACAACGTTTTAACACAGGCCACAATGATGGCCCCCACCAGAATCATAGGCATCAGCCACCATGTGCTTGACTGCACAAATAATGGGACTCCCTGAGCGAGGCCCTGACCTCCCCGACCTAACAATGGCATCAGTACCGCGACAAGGTCACCCGCTGCCCCCATGATGATGATGACCACGCAAACCCACCCCACTCGACCCAGGTCAGTGAATGACCCACCTCGCTTGAAACGAATCATGCCCAGTGCCACCACCACCAGAAATGCCATAATCGCTATAGCGTTCCCTATCCACAGCAGATAGTTAAAAAAAGGTAGTGCTTGAACACCCAAGCTGGGTGGTGCTGTCGATGAAGGGCTACTCCAATCACCGACAAGGGCAGGTGACGGAGTTTTAAACCACGCCGTCAAACTCCCCGTGATTGTCGATCCCAATGCTTCCGCAACATGAGCCATCAGACCATTAACAACCTCATCAACAACAGTGCCCGTCACCATCTCACCCAGCGCCGTAGCACCGCACTGGATAGGATGCTGAACCCACTCCCACGGTTTACAATCCATTAGTAAACCTCGATACCAATAATGAAATATCTGAGGGGGACGGTGAAAAGTGCAGCACCCAGGACCCGTGCGAAAGTGGAATGAGACAAAACCCACATCACTGTTGACGGCCTATCCATCACACCCCCAACCCATCACTTACACCAGTGAACCTGTACGCGCGAGAACAGCCTTGGCTTTATCAACAAGGTTCCGTGCTGGTAGTAGCTGAGCCAGGACAGCAGCAGCAACCTCATCGTTATACTTTTCAACGATGTCAATCACAAGCGACAAACCCGCAGCCAACTGCACACACATACGCTGAACCTCCACAGGATCCACACGGTAATCACTCATAACTACATCCCCAACGCCTGGAGAATCGCGCCAGCACCACTGAAAATGAGTATCCCTATCATCACACCAAGAAGCTTCTTCGCTCCCTCACTGCGCTGATGTCCGAGCCACCCCATAATAAACATGCCCAACACAGCAAGGAATGACCCAACCGCAACAATACGGACCCCCCACACTAACCACGACATGCCTTTATCAATACCATCACCCACACCAGGGGGACGCTCCGCAGTCGGAATCAAATCATCAGCCCACGCCAACTCAGGCGACAACACCATCATCACAACACCACTCACTAAAGCAACTCGCAATATATTCTTCACAACCCCTCCACTTCTACATAACTGTCTTATAAAGACATTACTAGTGTAACAAGTCGTATAATATCGTCAAATTCGGTAATTGTCTTTATACTCTAGTTATGCAGAAGGCTTTGGTTGTGGTGGTGGTGGTTTTTTGTCTGCCGTTGGTGATGATCTTTACAATGGCTGTGTTCACTGCCACACCCTCGTGTGGTGCTGGGCCACGGACACTGTCTGGGAGTGTCCCTGAGCAGGTAGGGGTGTGGACAGGTGAGCAAATTCGGAATGCGGCGGCAATCATTGGTGCAGCTCGTGTTGTTCCCGGGGTCACGGCCAGGGACCAAGCGATTGCGGTCATGGTCGCGATGCGTGAATCCAGTTTAATCAACATCGATTACGGTGACTGGGAAACCAGTGGTGTCCGCAACCCTGACGGTACCCCAACATCCTCCATCGGACTCTTTCAACAACAGCACTGGTGGGGGAGCGTTGAAGAACGCATGAACCCTCGGACAGCATCCATACTGTTCTATCGGGCATTAGTGAAAGTCAGCAACCGTGAACACATGACACCAACCATGGTCGGTCACCAGGTTCAAAATAATGCTAACCCGGATCATTACACTCCAGCCTGGAACGATGCGAGGATGATTCTCGAAGCTCTGACCACTCAGGGATGCAGCATGGATGCTGACATCTGGCAGGTGCCCGTAAAACACGCCGACGGCACACTCTTCCCCATCACCAGTCCGTATGGGTGGCGATTTCATCCCATACGGCACCAATTGATACACCACGATGGAGTTGATCTCGGTGCGCCCTGCGGTCACCCCACCTATCCCATCAACAGTGGAACAGTCGAGACTATCGTTGCTGACCGAATCTGGATTGACCACGGTAACGGCATCAAGTCCGGCTACTACCATATTTACCCGAACGACTTTAAAGTCTCGGTCGGAGACACAGTGACACACGACACTGTTATCGCGCTTGTAGGAAACGCTGGGCTATCCGCAGGATGCCATGTCCACTTACAAATCAGCGTCAACGGCACCATGGTTGATCCACAAGACTTCCTCGCTGAGCGTGGCGCTCCCCTCACATAAACCAAAAGGCATCAACCTTGGCTCACCACGTCATCGTAGTTCTGCCCAGAGTAGGTTGACATCAGTGGTGGGACATGACGCGAATCCGTAGGCCCATGTTTCACCTTTTCTGTGTGAGGGGGGGAATGCTGTGTCGGTTTCGGACGGGAACCCTGTGATACCAACCCACATTTGTTGGGTGGAGGCTTCACTGATGTACCCTCCAAACTCGCAGATCCCATCCGAGGTGTACTGCCGCCATGTGATGACTGCTTTGGCTTGGGGTGTAGTCGTTGTGGGGGTGGAGACCGTTCCTGATGATCCTCCTGTGGAGGATTGTGACCTGTTGGATCCTGTCGTCGTTCGATTGGAGTTGGACGGCTGGGATGATCCTTGGGTCCGTTGTGGGGTTGGATTTGCCCATTGGTTGTGCGATTGGTGGACAGCCGCTGTGTCGGTTTCGATTCTCGTGTTCAGTTGCGCGAGGTGCTGGGTTTGCTGATCGAGCTCTTCCCAGAGGAGCGGTTGTGCGTCGTTCAGCATTGCCTCAGCTTCGCTGATTGTTGCTTCTAGGGTGACCCTGGTGGCGTCATCTGCTACTTGTCCTGCTGTGGACGTGTGGAGGTCACGCGCACCTGTAATGGCCTCGACGACAGTGACTCGCATAGCGTCGTTATCCTCGGTAGCCACCAGGAGCGCTGCACTGGTTTTTTCATCGGTGAGATCAGTGGTCATCCGTGCCATCTGCTCCACTAGATTACCGTCACAGTAATCAAGACGTTTCAGGAGAGCGGTCATGTATCGTGAGCCAACAACTCGCAGTTTTCCTTCTTTTCGTTGGATCTGGTTGATGGGAAGTTTGGTTACCCGTACGAGGGTGGGATCAATCACTGTCGTCGCCTCTGTCTGGGTTTCTTGACAGCCGTCGATGAGAGTCTTGATCAGAATAAGGCTGCGCGCATCAGATGACAACGAGGTTGTTTCAAAGACGTAGGCGGCATTCGTTTGATTGGGGCTTTGATCAATGGTTCTGTCTCGTTGGACCCATTCCGTTTTGTGGGAAGCATTCCTCAATACAGCAGCCAAGTGGTTGGCACCCACAGTGACTGTGCCATGGGTGTCCGGATCCGAAACCAAGGGTCGCGGGAAAGAGTAAATCCCGAGAATTATGAGAGCCACACCTACTACTAGTGTGGGAATGATAACCAGAAGTCTACGTAGTGTTCGGGGTGAGGTCAGTGGGACACTCGGTGGGGTTTCCATGATATCCATCATAGTCCTTTACTTGTCTTGTGGAGTCTCAAAGCTGAAAATGTATCCTCCTGAGGTGGGGACTCTGCCAGATGAGTCCCCACCATTGTGGGAGGGGCAAGGAGGATCATCCGTCGGAGTCGGGGGCTTGGGTCTACTAAGTGGGGAATGTAGGCCCAACTAACGGATGATCCCCCCAGCATGTCACCGCTGTGAAGGCAGTGAACGTTGACGGTGGCTGCGTATGCGTCCTATCCCTGTAGCAATACCGTAACCACCAATCATGACCAGTGATGACAACACAACCACCAACAACAGATTCCGGTCAGTCACAACTGTGCCACCAGTCGCGACAGGCTTAATCCCTGACGGAACCAGTGTGGTTTGTTGAACATGCCCAACCGGGTGGACTGTGGTGGGTGGCTCCTCACTAGGATCATCTGGGTCGTCGGATGATTCCCAGGCAGCAATAAGCGTCTCCCCAAATGTGTAACACATTTCTGGTTCGCCTGACGGGATCGTATAGGCACCCAAACCGGCAACGGTATATGAGTTCGGGGAATCTTCAACCAGCATGTCTTCAGTTATGAGAGCAGAGAATTCATGCACAGTTTTGCCGTGAGTCCAGTCCACTGTCGCACAGCCTGCATCCACCGGGGCCGCTTTCACGAGGATGCCTTGCATGTTCCATGATAACGGTGCGTCATCGACAGGATCAAAATGCAAGTTGCTGATCATCACCATGTCACTGATCGTGTCACCAGGAGTTGCCTTCTGATTCGAAATCTGAGTAACAATCGTGGGCATGTCACTACGCACCAGTGTGGACTCGGTTATGTGACCTACCGGGTGGTAGGTCGACAAAAACTCTTCATCATTCAAATAGCCTGTGAGTTTGACTTCGTATGAGTAACAGTGAGCGTCCTCAAACCGAGGAATCGTGTAGATGCCCATGGTTTCTTCCACAACACCATAGAGTTGGATCTTTGAATTGTCTACTTTCGTCATCCATGAGTACACGATCTCTGTATCAGTCCAATCAACGTCAGTACATTCACCATTGTCGTCAGCCGTTGCCTGATGGAGGTCTCCCTCGAAAACCCATTTCATTGGATCACCGTCGAACTCCGAGACCAGACCTTCAGCACGCGCGTAATCCCTAATCGTTTCACCAGGATTCGCCATCTGATTCGAGATCTGGGTCTCGGTGATAATAATGAGCCCATCACGCATTGCCAGTGCAGTTTGGGCCACATCACCAATGGCATGCGTCACTGTGACCGGTACAGCCCCCTCACCACTCGCCGTCAACACAGCACCATACGAGTAGCACATAATCGGTTGGTTGTACGGAATGCGGTACGCACCCAAACCTGGCAGAGTTACCTGATGGTTCGCATCAACCATGACTGGTGTCAACGTTGTGGTAGACGTGTGAACCGTCTGCGAGGTCACCCAGTTCACACCCGCACAGGACCCCTGAACAGGATCAGCAGCCGCAATCACCGTTGTTAACACCCATGTTACAGACGGTGTGATCCACAGATTCCGAACCCGGACAGTATCCGTGATCGTATCCCCAGGCATCGCCATTTGTTGTGACACCTGCGACGACAACGTCGGGACTCCATCTTTTGACAGTGTGGTTTGCGTCATATGACCCACAGGATGGTCATAGCGCGTTGTTGTGATCCCAGAACCAGAACCAGTCAATGTGACCCCATACGAGTAACACATTTGGGTTTGGCCCACCGGGATCGCATACGCCCCCACACCAGTCAACCGTGCCGTCCGAGATGTATTCACCTGTGATGGTTGAACAACCATCTCATACGAGGTCACCTGAGTGGCTTGACCCCAGGCAACCTTGCTACATGCCCCATCAACCGGGACCGCTTCCACGAGGATGCCTGTCACGGTCCACGTCACACCCGTACCCATCCACAGGTTTGTGAGAATCACCGTATCCGTGATCGTTTCACCAGGATTCGCAGACTGAGTCGAAATCTCACTCGACAACGTCGGGCGACCATCTTTTGACAGTGTGGTTTGCGTCGGATGACCCACCGGATGCTCCACTGTCACATCCACATCCGCACCCACCACAGTCAATGTGGCCCCATACGAGTAGCACATCTGTTCCTGTAGATTCGGAATCACATATCCACCCAAACCAGATAGTATCGCTGTCTTATTCGACACCCGGGCCGCAGTCACCACAGTCTCATACGTTTTCACTGGAGTGCCCTTACCCCAGTCCACCTTGCTACATGCCCCATCAACCGGGACCGCTTCCACGAGCGTACCCGTCAGTGTCCACGTCACACCCGACCTCAATGTAATATTCGTAATCTCGACAGTGTCCGTGATTGTTTCACCAGGATTCGCAGACTGATTCGACACCGCTGAGGTCACCACAGGTAAATCACTACGAACAAGTGTTGTCTCTGTCGTCATACCCAACTCATGCGATACCGATAGATCCTCATTCATACCATCATATGTGCCATGCAGTTTGACCTGATACGTGTAACACGTCGCAGGGTGCATCACCGGGATCATATACGATCCCATCGTCATCTCAACCGCATAATCAACAATCGACGCAGCAGGAACCGGCTCTGTAAACGAATGAACCTGCTCAGCTTTACCCGTAGACCAATCCGCTTCCTGACACGAACCATAACTATCAGGTGCAGTCTTAAAAATCGATCCCGTGAACTTCCACGACACAGACTTTCCATACACCATAGGCACTAAACCAGTCGCCCTGACTGTATCAGTAATCGTGGACCCCGGTTCAGCAGCCTGATCAGAAATCTGGGTCTCAATACCCAACTCACCATCATGGATGAATGAAACCTTATCTGGGTCCTCTTTCCGTCCTGTGTCCGGTACAGCAATATACAACAACTGTGCGGGCCGACCAGGCCCATAAAACGCTAAAGGAATACGAGGTGGAACATTCAAAATCTGCCACTTCACCTTATACTCCCCAAGTAGATCCGGGAGAGTATCCCACTCCAACGCAGCAGTACCACTAGCATTAGTTTGTGTCGTGACCGACACCGTAGCACCATCCGGTTTCGTGATAGTCCAAAAGACATCATAGCCGGCAGGAATACCCGGAAAATTCACCTCATAGTTAATAGTGTCGCCCGGATAACGAATCTCATTCAAGTTATGTTTCGTCCCCGACGTGACACCATTCCACGTCGATGCCCGCGCCTGCGCGCGCGCAATCCAATCCAAAATCACACTGGTCAGACCCAACTGGTCCGCAATAATACGACCATCACTGCCAGGAACTCGGACATCAAAATTAGCACGAGCACCATTAGCCCCATACACCTCAGCGTTATCCAAACCCAACACACTCAACAACGCCAACTTAATGATAGCTGCATTTTGTGGGTTGGATTCCCACTGCGTATACGAATACGCCAGAAACGCGGCCTGAGCCAACTGCTGAGTGGTCATCTGCTCACCCTCCTGGTTCGACCACCCATCCAGCCACCACGCACCCGAACCAGTACCGTTAGTTGGTGATGTACCACGAGGAGTCACACAAAATGCCTCACCCATGTCAGTCCAATAGGATCCAATCCACATCCCATCGTAACGACCAATTTTCCCACCACTCCAACTCACACTATAACCATACGCACGGTTGCCAACCTCGACAGCAACAGCTGTCGGAGCGATCATCCCAATCAGAGCAATAGACAGAGTAAAAGCGGCTACCCTGCCCATAAAACCGACACAAGGTCGGTTGCGATGGAGCTTCCTTCTCCACATTGACGAGGTATACATACCCTCCCCTTTCCTTTCTTCGACCATCCCCAGTGGATGACCACCGAGGCTCATGTTGTTGCGGCTGACTTACTGCTGGAGCCAGACGTTGTTGAAATCGTTGCGGTACATGTCACAGGTGCGTCCGATGGGATCCCCGCCCACGCCGCATTCGCGCTCGTATTCCCACCACTCACCGAACGACTTTGAGTAGACCCAGCCGCGCCCCCACCCGAATACGAGACACTAATACTCACCGTCCCACTCGTCCCATTCGTATTGAAACTCACATTCGACGAAATATTCGTACCCGAACGTGAACACGTCACACTCGAAATCGTCGGAGCCACCGGAGCAGGAGGCGGTGGAGGTGGCGGAGGTGGTGGGGCTGTAGTAGCCGGTGGAGGTGCCACTTGAGTGGTCGCTGGAGCAGGTTGTGGCGCTGCAACAGTAGGAACAGGAACTGCCGGGGCCTGACTCGAAGCCCTCGTAGTATTCACCGCTGTCGCACGAGGAGTCACAGTCGCGCTAGCGGAACCATCAGATGAAACCGAACTAGACTCAGTATCAAACATAGTTGGAGAACTCGTTGGAGTTGGAGTCACCGACACCCGAGGCGACGGTGATGACCTACCAGTCACAGTCACAGTTGCAGTAGCAGTAATCTCAGTCACCGGTAACGGCATATGAGCCAGCCATCCCACCCCCACAACCATGACCCCAATAACCGCAACCCCTAACCCAATCACCACTTTCACGCCACGATTCTGAATACCTCCCACGTACCCATCAGCAGCTCCAGCACTAGCCAACAGACCATCAATACCAACATCATCCCCAGAATCAAGCTCCAACAAATCCGAAAACTCGTGTTCCTCACACTCCTTCTTCCCCTTAGATCGATCCGCAGGATTAGGTACTGTCCTCGGGAGATCCACTTTTTTCTGAACCTGTCGCATCTTGACACGTAAAGTTTTCGTGACAGTCTCAGAAACCTCAACATCAGGGTCACACGGCACTACCCACGATGCCAGCCGATCTGAGTACACCACCGTGGCATTCAAATCCCGCTTCAACCGGGATGACCAACCCCGAATCCTCGTAATCGCCTCAGTGTGGGCAGTGTCAGGGTCATCAAACTGTGACGATGACCCCCCAATCGTCACGGCCCCTAACGTGAAATCAACAAGGATTTCTGGCCACGTGCTGACTTTCTTACTCATGCAGCCTCCCCCGATGACTCAGCCAACCACACTTCCCACGCACCCTGGTCACGGTCTTTCAACCACTCACCAAACCGAGGACTAAACGGAGCTGGCACCAGTTCACCCGCAGCCTTCGCAGTACGCATAACCTGAACCCACAACGGGTCAGGAACCACTGGAGCCTCCACCACCCGTAACCGTGGTGCCTCAGATTGAGCCAGACGAGGTGGGACAGCAGGAACACCCTTCACCCGATGAGATATCAAACCCACCCACGATTTTGGAGATTCCGGCAACGGATTAGATTCCAGCACACATCGAATCCTCTGGGGAGTCCACCCAGCATCCAATAACCCCGCCAAGTGGTGACCCACAACCTGCAGCCCAGACGAATCTAAATGCTCCCCCCACCGTGCAGGTAAACATTCCCACACCACATTCAAATCCACACCCGACCCAACCTCACCAACACCGGTTAGGTTAGGTTTTAAATTCCTGGTTAATTCCTTATATAGATGGGTGTCGCCAGCGGTACCCATACCCCTATCGCCAGCGGTACCCATGTCGTCCGCGGTATGGGTGTCGCCAGCGGTACCCATACCCTGTTTCCCCTTGTCAACCATGGGTGTCAAATTGACATGGGTACCGCTAGCGGTACCCATGTCGCCAGCGGTACCCATCATTTCGGTGGCATTATTATTCACAGAAGCGGAATACTCGGGATCGTGATCCGTTAACTCAGACCTCTCAATCAACCGATACACCCGGTCTAAATCAATACGACTCACATCTAAATCACCATGAATAGCCAACAAATAGTAATTCGCATGCTGCCTCCCACCATGACGACTCGGTAAAGGAAAAGCCGCAACCAAACCACGAGCCTCCAACTCTCTGATCGCCCTGATAACACTCGTCTTAGATAACTCACTCTTCGCCATCAACGACGACACCATCGGAAAACACCCAGACTCCGCAGAACGGACCTGATCAGCCAAGGCCAACAAAACAATTTTCTGCGAGGTATTCAACCCCGTCTGATTCCAGGCCCACCCAGTAGCTTCAAGAGACATCAGTTAACCCCGTGGAAGTATCCGAAGAACATCGGCCAGCATCGACTAGGATTCCTAAACCGGGTACTACCTGGCTCCTAGCCCACCTCTCATCAATTCGATAAAATCCGTTCGGCAACCGAGAATGCGGAGCTAATCCACCATGTATCCATTTCATCATTGTTCGATAATGAACTCCCACAATTTTGGCCGCTTGCGAAGGGCGAATCATGTGACCACCGTCCATAATTCCTCCAATATGTCTTTAAATGTTCATAAGTAGCTTGTAATAGACATTACGCGAGAGTATAACAACTAATGACAAGTTTTATCAAGATCTGGATCATGCTTAATAGAAAAACCAGCTCCGAAGTCACTAAATTAGAGTAGAAGTAGTTTTATGCGACACACTACAACTATTTACTGGTTTTACTTGCTTATTAGTCTAGATCTGAATACAATTCATCACATGGCTAGACCCAGACCGATTGAAATTGATCCCGTTTATGCGCCTGACCATGCCATCTCAGAGACCGTTAATCAGCTCATGTTCAGAAGTAAAACTACTCGCATAGAGCTAGGCGAAGCACTTGGAGTTGGACCACATGCAATGGGTGGAAAACTGAGCGGGAAAATCTCGTGGAGCATCAAAGATATCTACAAAGTAGTTGAATTCTTCTCAGTTGATTTAACTACTATCATGCCAACAGTGGATGAGCAAGGGCGTTATGTCCCCGTCGTACTGCCGATTGAAGTGGGCCGTCATAATCTGCGCGCCTGGAGGGAGTCGAACCCCCAACCTTCTGATCCGTAGTCAGATGCTCTATCCATTAAGCTACAGGCGCTTGGGCAGAGGATAGTCTAGCAAACCTAGCGACACTAGCGCGAACTTCCGGTTCGATGAGTTCGCTAAGAAATGGGGATCAAAGTATCCTGCTGCGATCAACCTGAGGCGTTCAGCATGGGAAGAGTTCATTCCTTTCCTGGCCTATGATCCCGAGATCCGACAGGTGATCTGCACAACGAACGCGATCGAATCGTTGAACGCTCGTTTGAGAAGAGCTGTGAAAGCCAGAGGTCATTTCCCCAATGATCAAGCAGCACTGAAATGCTTGTATCTCGTGGCCAGATCACGTGACCCCCATGGGAAAGCTAAGGCACGATGGATGAACAGGCGGAAACCAGTGTTAAACGCGTTCGCCATCACCTTCCCAAGTCAACTCAACCAAGAAGGTAGCAATTAAAATGCCGGGCCACCCACCGTTTATCGGATAGTCCCGATGTTCAAAAGAGGGTCCACTTCCCAACAGAAAACCTGTGGATAACTTTCTATGGGGCTTTGTGGTTAGCAAGGATTGATGTACTAACCATGAAGGGAGGGGGCGATGGGGATCGCTGCCGGGATCGCATCAGGACTAATTGTTGGCGAAGTCATTCGACGTTGGCTTAACAGGCTTAACTATCGAGTGACTTGGGAAGATAGTGATGAAACAAGTCTTGCACCACCTGGGACTCGATGGTGGGTACCTTGTGCATTGGCCGCCTGTTGGGGGAGTACAGTATGGCTGATCCCGCCCACATATGACCTCACCTACTGGGCTCACCTTCTAGGGTGGATGGCATTCAGCGCGATCGGATCGTGGATGGCTGCGGTCGACATGGATGTACGACGTCTGCCCGATCCAGCACAGTTCCTTCTCGCAGTGACAACCATCCTTGCTGGATTGGGTTGCGCATGGTCAGACCCGGTACGTCTGCTCATGGGATTTACGACAGGACTCGTCTGTGGCGTGGCCTTCCTCGCTATCCACATGCTCACCCGCGGCGACCTTGGCCTTGGCGACGTCAAACTCGTCATAATCTGCGGATGGTGGCTGGGCCTCATCTCTCCCACCGCCGTCTTCGCTGGACTCCTAGTCGGCTGCCTTCTCGCAGTCCTCTACTCTGCCCTAGCACGGGTACGCCAGTTCGCATTCGGCCCCTGGTTAGTAGCAGGTACGATCATCGCCGGATTAGTACTGCCTGCGACCCCCCAACCATGAGAGCTAAAGTCCAACGACCCCACTACAGAAGTTCCCAAACCTCAGGGTGTGCGAAGACCCATCCATAATCCAGCCTTATTTGCGAACTTACGGAATCGGCTGCCCAGTCTGAGGAAGATTCTGGCCCCTTAGGGTCACGCCAACTATCCGATGAAAAAGACTGTGAGGGCTTGGGTTAGGTACTCGACATCTATGGGGGCGCACATTTCTCGGGCGGAATGCATACTTAATAGGGGGATGCCGACATCCACGGTGGGGATTCCTAGGCGGGTGGAGGCGATGGGGCCGATCGTGGAACCGCAGGGTACTGCATTATTGGAGACGAAGACTTGATGGGGTACCCCAGCTTCGGCGCAGATAGCGGCCCACAGTTGACGTCCGGGGCCGTCGGAAGTGTACCTCTGCTGGGCGTTGATCTTGATCATCGGGCCCGCACCCATCAGCGGATGTTCATCGAGGTCATGCTTCTCGGGGTAATTCGGATGGATCGAATGGCCCGCATCAGCCGAGACCATCTGGGAGCGAGCGCGTACCTGATAGGCCTCGTCGGCGGTAAGGCTGAGACCCAAGCAGATCCTGGTGAGAACATCGTCGAGGAGAGTACCTCCAGCGCCAGTACGGGTTTCAGATCCGACTTCCTCATGATCGAAGCAGGCTAGGACCGGAATGGTACCTATGGAGGGTTCAGCGGCGATCAACGCTTGCAGGCCAGGGTAGACGCTGGACAGATTATCAAGACGACCGGCAGCGAGAAACTGCTTGTCAACACCAAAATACTCTGGAGGTTGGGTGATATACGCGAAAAGGTCGTGACCCATGATCTCGTCTGCGGCGCACCCTAATACCTCAGCTAAAGCTTGGATGATGTCCACACCTGCCGTATCAACAACTGGCCTGAAGTCCGAGTTCCCAGAGGTACCAGAAGTACCAGCGCGAGGGGTCTTCCATGATTTGAGGGATCGTACCCCCACTGCGTAGACCGGCATGAGGTGTCTTTGCGGATTGAGAATCAATCCATCGTTGACCGACCGATCTAGATGGGGAGCCAGTTGCGGAATCCTCAGCCAGGGGTCAGTCGCCACAAGGCGCTGTTCGCCTGTACTCAAAACAACACGTCCAGCTAAACCGAACTCGCGGTCCAACCAAGAATTGAGCAGCGGCCCACCGTAGACCTCCATCCCTGCCTGGGACCACCGATAGGATGAATGCTGTGGACGGGGTTTCAGCTTGAATCCAGGGGAATCTGTATGAGCCCCCAGGATTGCGAATCGAGACCCAACTTCCCCCAGGTGATAAGCCACGATGGCTCCGTCACGGCATACGAAATGACCTCCAGGCGTTGAATCCCAGGGCTCAGTTTCCAGTTGCTCCTGGTACCCAACCTCCCGCAGTTGGCGAGCGACTTCTGCACAAGCATGATAAGCCGACGGCGATGCCCCCAAAAACTCCACGAACGACATGTGATCAGTCTCTCACGATACGGACCCACGTAGTGAAACTGACTACCCAACGACAAGAGCAGGGTGGGGTATATCTGTTGCGAACCGTTCTCCCGAACGGAGGAGTTGTTTCCGTCACAAGCCTAGATCGAAGAATCATCAACCAGTACGCTCTCTTCCAAGAAGAAGAGGACATAAGTCGGATCATTGAGGTCCACCAATGACTGATCAGTACCGTCAACGTGAACAATCCATGTGTCTGGTCGTGAAGAGTCGCGTACAAGCCGTGGGTACATCACCCAGGGTCGTACAATAGAACCCATGGCTTCTCTCCCAGCAATAGTCTCCCAAAGGATCCAAGAAATCATCGGTATTGATCCAGAGCTTCGCGCATCAACCAAACCAGCCTTTGGTCACTATCAATGCAATGCTGCTCTGCGTCTGGCTGCCGACTCGGGGCGGAAGCCTCGCGAGATCGCCCAAGAGATTGTTGATTCCTTGGATATGAGTGACATCTGTGAGCCCTTGGAGATCGCTGGTCCTGGGTTTATCAACATTCGCTTGCGCTCGGATCGCCTCGGTACGGCGGTCACCGACCTGCTTGCAGACCCCCACTGCGGCATCACCCAATCCGAGACGCCAGCAACAGTTATTGTCGATTACTCGGCACCTAACGTTGCCAAACCCATGCATGTCGGGAACCTGCGTTCAACGATTATCGGTGACTGTTTGGTACGAGTCCTGAGAGCCACCGGGAACACGGTCATCCCCCAAAACCACATCGGCGACTGGGGTACCCAATTCGGAATGCTGGTTGAGCAGATCCTTTTCGAGGGTACAGACCCCTCAAGCCTCACACTTGAAACCTCAGTTGAACTCTATAAGCGAGCCCAGACCCATTTCCGGGACGACGAGGGGTTCGCGGAGGCTGCACGCAAGCGCGTGGTGGCCCTCCAGGCCGGGGACCCTGAAACCCGACAGGTATGGCAGACCCTGATTGACGTTTCTAAGGCGGGTTTCAATAAGGCGTACCAACGTCTTGGGGTGCTCCTGACTGATACAGATCTGGCCGGGGAATCCATGTACAACCCGATGCTGGATGCAGTGGCTACCGACTTGGAGGCCCTGGGGATTGCCACCATGGATGATGGGGCCCTGTGCGTGTTCCTGCCTGATGATGAGGCTCCTGTCATCGTACGCAAATCAGATGGAGGGTACGGCTACTCGGCAACAGATCTTGCCGCCATTAGGTACCGCGTGGATACGCTGAAAGCTAATCGGATCATCTACGTTGTCGGTTCCCCTCAGGCCCATCATTTCTCCCAAGTCTTCACCACCGCTCGGTTGGCAGGCTGGCTTCCGGCAGATGTCAAGGCCGAGCATGTGGGCTTCGGATCTGTACTTGGCTCGGATGGGAAGATGTTCAAGACACGAGATGGGAAAGCCGTCACCCTTGAAACCCTGCTGGATGCCGCCGAGGAGGTAGCAGTACCAGAAGTGGCAATGGCTGCTGTGAAATATGCCGACCTCTCCAATGGCCTCCACAAGGATTATGTCTTCGATGTGACCAGGATGACCGCCACGAAGGGTGATACAGGGCCCTATCTTCAATATGCTCATGCACGACCCTCCAAGATCCTTCGTGACGCTGCCTCCCAAGGAGATGTCGTGGATGATCAGACAGCTGAGATCAGTGCTCTCACTGAGCCAGCAGAAGAACTCCTGGCTCTGAGTCTCACCCTGTTTCCTCAGGTCGTGGAAGAGGTTTCCGAGAGTTTGCAACCCCATAAACTGTGTGGGTACCTCTTCGAGTTGGCCTCCCAATTCTCGATTTTCTACGAGCAATGTTCCGTACTGAAGAGTGAGGAACGCTCGTCCAGATTGGTGCTATGTCGGGCCACGCAAAGAGTACTTGCCACTGGTCTGAAACTCTTGGGTATCCATCCCCCGGATTTCATGTAGACGGTCAAGGACCGAGTCCAGGGTGTTTTGCCTTGACTCTCGGAGGATCACCAGTCATACTCGACCATAAGCGCCTATGAGTTCTTGAGTGTTCGTCGCGTTGGTGGGGGTGCTCACAAGCAACAAATCGGCGTTTCGACATGTCGATCCCCTAGTCGTGACTACAGTAATGCGCATCAGTTGCCCGAAAAGGATGTGAAATGACGGCTTCGTCCCTGCTTGGAGGCTGGGTAGTAGCTGCGGTCGTTGTTATGTCCATTTTGATCTTCCTGGCCACCCTGTTCGGGCACCGACGCAACTGGCGGAAGATGAAGATTCGTTACAACCAGCTTCCCCGGATTACCAAAATCACTCGATGGACACGAATCGGTGCGGTTGCCCTCGGTCTTACCGCCGCAATCACTGTGGGTCTGACCACACAGTACAACCAGGGAATACTCGTTGCCCCCAGCCTGTTCGCAGTCATCACATTGGTGATCATTGTTGGTGGCGACTGGTGGCTCTTGGGGCGTACACCTGGGGACACACAGGGCAAGTTGACCGCAATGCGGGCTAAAGATTACCTTTGGTGGCCGTTGTTGATCCTCGTGATACTCATGATAGGGCTTGCGGTTTTTACAGCTATCTGGGCAGCCACCGAGGCGAGCATGGACAACCGTACCTGGGTTCACAGTTGGAATCTCGATGGAGTCTTTGATTGGGGGATGCGTACCCCCTTCGTTGGCTCCTTCTACACAGTCCCACTACTGATAACAATACCCATTGTTTTCCTCATTGCTCTGGTTGGTGTGCTTGTCGTCCTCAAGCGCCCAGTATTCCTCCCCTCATTCAAGTACATAGCCTTAGATCATAGTTTCCGCAGACGGACCATTCGAGACATTCAGTTGATCCTCCTCTTCTGTGTGGTACCGACCGTATCCCTGATGTCTATCGATATCGCGTGGGCCTTTGGTACCGTTGGACCAGGATCCCAGGCCAACACCCTTGTGGTTGCCCTCTCCTCCATCACGGGTACCCTCACACTCTGGTTGAGTTCATGGAACCTCGCCAACCTTCTGGTTCTCATACCCATTGAAGAAGACAGGAAGCTCGTACCCAAGTATCGCAAGCCGACGGTTACTGACACAGAGGCTCCCACCCAGAGCGAGGTACCAGCTTCTAAAGAACTGCCAGAACAGACCCTTGACCTTCCCCAACCCGAGGTCGACGAACCCCAGGTCGAACCGAAGGTCGACGAATCCGAGGTGGAAGAATTCTACGACCCCTGGCTTATCCCAGATCCGTCAACGAAGACCCGTGTCCTTCATCGAGAGGTCCGCGAAGCCGAGCGCGCTGCAGTCGCCGAAGCCAAACAGAAAGCCAGCCTGCGTTACCGCACCACCACAGTCGCGCGTACTGCTGCAAACGCGGCAGGCTCCCTGTGGACGAGGATCACGAAACCCATCTTTTCCCTGACCGACTACGAGGTCATTGGCGGGGAACTTCCGAAGATCCGTGGAGCCAAGCGCACCGCCCGAGCCGCCCAACAGGCTCTCGCAAAGACCCTGCTCTCCCCCCGAACATCAGCCTCGCGCCCGGTGAGCCACAGTACCCGTACCACTCGCAGGGCTCAGGCAGCAGAAACACGCGATGTACTCAAGAGCGCAAATGTACAGGGTCCCTCCCACGGATCTAGGCCATTAGCTGTACACGTCAAACAAAGTCGGCTCCACAAAACCACGGTTGTCTTCCCCCGTCATCCCGGACCACGGCAATAAGGAGTACCCGCGACACAACTTCAAGAAATCCATCGACTCTCGATAGTCCTGGGCGAATTGTGAAGTTGTACTGCGATTTCGGTGCTCTAGGACCTTCAAAGTTCACAACTCTCGGCTGGTGGACTACTTGAGGATAGAAATTGTGAAGTTCTGGGTCATGACCCTCGACGTTATAGGACGTTCAAAGATGGTCATTCTTCTATGACTGTTGCTCCTGGTACTGGCCCTACCGCCAATCGTACCTCACGGGCTATACCCAGTGTTGAGAGGAAGAGCGCAAGTTCGGTAGCTTCGGCCTCACCCTTGACAAGGAATGCCACAGTGGGGCCTGATCCAGAGATGATTGAGCCTAAGCATCCAGCTTCGCATCCAGCACGAAGAGTGGTGGGCAACTCGGGAGCAAGGGAGCATGAAGCTGCTGAAAGCTCGTTGACAAGGTTGCGTCCGACTTGGACGGCATCCCCAGAGGCCAGGGCCATCATGAGCTCTTTAGGAATCTCGGGTACCTCAGGTACCTCAAAACAGGACGTGAGCTCATCGAAACGTTGGAAGACCGCTGGTGTCGACAACTGGGAAGCCGAGAGAGCCAAAACCCAATGGTACTGCCCTCGACTCAACACGGGTGTCAGGGATTCACCACGTCCGAGGCCAATAGCACATCCACCCATGAGGGGGAAGGGTACATCGGCTCCGAGGCGTGCCCCCAGGGTCATGAGGTCGTCGAGGCTCACTCGCAGATCCCACAATCGAGAACAGGCCAAGAGCGCGCCAGCCGCATCGGCGGATCCCCCAGCCATTCCACCTGCAACAGGGATGCGCTTGTCGATGGTGAGATGTACCCCTTCGCGGACATCGTACTCATTCTTCAATAGGCGGGCGGCACGATGGGCAAGGTTGTCCTCACCAGGGCCGATCTTGTGTGCCTCAGCTCCACGCATCTCGCAGGTGATCGCGGATGGGGTACGCGTGGCAGTCACATCGTCATAGAGTGACACCGCCTGGAAGATGGTCGCCAACTCGTGGTACCCGTCTGGGCGGTTACCGCCAACGCACAGGGCAAGGTTGATCTTGGCGGGTACGCGTACACGCACAGAACCCTGGTCACCAAATGAAGGGGTCGTGCTCATGATAAGCAGCGTACTCCATGAAAAGAAGTCATCATTGCGGGTGGACAACCCTGATACGGAAGTCGGAATCTCCGATCATCCGTGGGAATCTGAGGGTGTCAGGGGACGTATCTCCTGACTCTGAGGATGATATGTGCCAGGATGTCCTGCGTTCCGAGTGTCCGAGATACGTCCCCTGACACCCACCATCATTGAAGAATGACCATTCTTGGGAAATCTGAAACGTCGACGTGGAGGGTAGGGTATATCTGTTGTGAACCGTCTTCCCGAACGGAGGAGTTGTTTCCTTCGAGAAACAACTGCGCAAGTGCGTTATATAGATATACACTCCACGTGATCCCAATGGTTATAGGTCCGTCCCACAGTACTGAGTGAAGTCCCTTGTGCACCCAAGCAACGTGACTTTAACGGTGGTTCCGTCTGTCCCCATGTACTATTGGTGAATTTCTTGTACCCAACCCTCCAAGTACCAAGAAGTCAGGAACGATAAGTCGACAAACTATTCATCAACATGCTGCCAAGGAATCGACTGATGTCCCTGGAGAGCTTCCTTAGGTAGTTGCCCAGGATGGGGTTCAGATTCCTGTTGACTATAAAGCTGAGCATAGAGACCATCCAAAGCCAAGAGCTCCTCATGGGTACCGGATTCTTCGATCTCCCCCGCCTTGAGCACAACAATCCGATCAGCACTTTGTACCGTGGAAAGACGGTGGGCGATCGCCACGGTGGTACGGTTCTTGCTGGCCTCGTCGAGAGCCTCTTGTACTATTCTCTCGGAGACTGTATCAAGGGCAGAGGTGGCCTCATCCAGGATCAACACGGGGGAGTCTTTGAGGATGACTCGGGCGATCGCTAGTCTCTGGCGTTCCCCACCTGACAAGCGATAACCCTGTTCACCGACGACTGTTTCCATTCCTTCAGGCATCGCATCAATGGTGGCGAGGATATTTGATTTGGTACACGCTATCCGCAGTTCCTCATCGGTTGCATCGGGTTTCGCATAGCGCAGGTTCGCGGCAATCGTGTCGTGGAAGAGGTACGACTGTTGGGACACGATCCCAATATGGTCAACCAATGATTGGAGGGATAATTCTCGTACGTCATCTCCTGCGAAGAGTATCCGCCCGGAAGCAACCTCATGCAAGCGGGCAATCAGGTAACCGACGGTCGTCTTCCCTGCACCTGAGGGACCCACGAAGGCAACAAACTCACCAGGCTTGATCGTGAAACTCACATTGCCTAATGTTGGTCGCTCGTCCTCGTTGGCATCGGGATAGCGGAAGTCCACGTTCTTGAACTCGATCTCGCCGACCCGTTTCTTGTTGACCTCATGGGCATTGGGAGCATCCTGGATCGAGGGCACCATGTCGAGGTACTCAAAGATTCGAGCAAACAAGGCCGCCGAGGTTTGAAGGTCGAGGGCCACCCGAAGCAAGCCCATCATCGGCATAAGTAAACGTGCCTGGACTGTGGTAAATGCCACCAAGGTGCCAGCAGTAATCCCGGTGTCTCCACGCTGGATGAAGATCCCCGAAAGCAGGTAGATCAACGCAGGAAGCAGGGATACGAAGACCTGTACCAAAGCGAAGAACCACTGCCCGGTCATCATCTGTTTAACCTGGAGTGCGATCTGGTTGTCGTTTTCTTGGGAGTACCGAGCGGATTCGTCTTTGGCGCGGCCGAAGGATTTCGCCAAAAGGATCCCCGACACTGACAGGGATTCCTGGGTAATGGCAGTCATCGTGGACAGGGATTCCTGGGTCTGAGCGGCTACGCGGGCCCGGATCGTACCAACTCTGCGCTGGACGATGACCATTATTGGCATCAGCAGGAATGCGATCAAGGTAAGCTGCCAACTGAGGATGAGCATGGTCACGGCGGCTGCGATGACGGTCACAGTGTTGCCAACAACTGAGGAGACTGTGTTCGTCAGTACGGTTGCAACCCCGCCCACATCATTGGCCAATCGCGATTGGATTACCCCCGTTTTGGTCTTGGTAAAGAAGGCCAACTCCATCTTCTGGAGATGGTCGAAGAGCTTCACTCGAAGATCGCCCATCACACGATTTCCGGTTTTTGAGGTCAACCATGTCTGCCAGATTCCGATGACATTCGAGAAGAGCAACAGCAGTACCATGATCCCGAGTAGGCGCAGAAGATGGGGCATGTTGGGGGCGAGGGTGACTCCAGTGGTACCCGTGGGGAAGAGCCCTTCGTCGAAGATTCGCTGAGTGACAAGGGGTGGGAACACTGAGATCAGTGCAGTGATGAGTACGAAGATGACCATGAGGATGATAGCTTTGGTGTACGGCTTGAACAGCGCCATGATTCTTTTGCCTAAGTCTGGCACTTTCGGGGCTGCTGCGTTGATGGCCTTTTGTGCGTCAACATCCCCCGAAGAGATTCGTGCTGCTCGGGCGCGGCCACCCATACCCATTCCACTCATGTGAACAAGTAAACCACTTTCGTGACTCTCACGTTGTCAATCAGCACAACTTCGCAACATCACCCCTTTTTCGACGGTTTCCTCACGATGGGGTTGGATTTCACCTCGATTATTGACCAACTTCTTCCATGGCCTCTTGTAGGGCTTGCTGAAGTTTCTGGAAGCGGGATTCTGCTGTTTCTGCGGATTCTTCATGGGAGACAGGCTTGAGAGGAGTTGGTACAGATGGTGATGGGTCATCTGATTCTTCGAATTCTGAATCAGCTGGGTCGCGTCTAAGAATCCTCATTGTGACCAGTGCGCGTACAGACATATCTCCGTCACGAGCAAGCCAGGTGAGCAACTCATCGGAGGCTTTCGGGTGGGCGGCAATCTCGGTCCATAGACTTCTGTGTGCTCGCGCGATCTCGGCGAGCTCATCCGAAGATGTCGCGTTATTAACCAATGCCTGGGTGGCCAACATCACATGAGACCAATCTGCCATACAGTCACCTTCCCTCAACTACTAGGAGTAAGCATAGACAACTCAGACTAACAATAGCTGACCAAAAGATTCCATGCGAAACTCCGTTCAACTGTCCCAAATGGCAAGGACCCACCCACGGTGGTGGGGTTTCGGCGCCCCACACCGAGCCGAAAAGCCTCCAAACTCTTTTCGATGGGAACGGGTGTCAGGGGACGTATCTCCTGGCACTTTGAGGATGATGTGCCAGGATGTCTTGAAATCAGAGTGTCAGGAGATACGTCCCCTGACACCCCCAACACTGCAGGATTATCAGAAGTAATAAGGAAACACGCTTGCGACGTACCACATGGCTCCTGCAAGAACAGTACCAATGACACCCATGATCAGACCGGCAGTGGCCATCGACTTATTCGTCGCACGGCCCTGAGCGGCCCACTTTTGGCCCTGGGCACCCAAGATAATCGCAGGGATACCCGTAATGAAACCCAAACAGGTCACGATGGACACTATTCCAAGAACCATGGATGCGATACAGATCCCATTCTTCTCATGTGGCAAGGTCGCATAGGGCTGAATGAGTTTGCCGTGTACGGGTACCGGAGCATACCGAGCCTCCGGATCATAGGGCTGGTACCCACCACCAGGTGCAGTTGGAAACCCCAGATCCATCTTTGGCTGAGCATAACCCACAGTTGGAGGCTGACCCATAGGCGGGTACTGACCAGGCTGACCTAAATAGGGGACCTGAGTTTGGTCGGCCTGCCACTGGAGAGGCTGCTGTACTGGAGTTGGCGGCTGTACTGATGGCACCTCGTCTGCCGGGAGTGCCCATGGTGGCGCTGCAGGTGGCTGAGCTTGGGTGGAAGCCCATGCAGGTGGTACCTCAGTTGGTACCTCGGAAGCCCAGGGGGGTGGTACCTCCACCACGAATGGAGGTGTCTGCTCCACGGGTGCTTGACTGACGAATCCTGGGACCTCTGATTCGTTTCCGGGACTCCACTGGGGTACCTGGGGAACCTCAGGTACCTGAGGAACTTCAGGAACATGGGGCATCTCGGGTACCTGGGGTACCTCAACTGCTACCTGGGGAACGACGGGTACCTCGGAAGCCCACTGTGGAGTAATCGTAGGATTAGCGACGGATGCCTCCCATGATACTGGTGGCTGATAGGCCTCCATGGGATTCGTGGAAGGTACAGACCCCAGATCACTGACTGGCATTTCCAATGGAGGGATGGGCCCCAGATCCATTGAGGGTACCGAAGAAATCCCTGGCTCCATTGGGGGGATACCAGGCTGCGCGCCCCATCCCGACTCTACTAGTGGGAAGTCTGTTGGTGTGGCCACAGGATCAGGAGAGGGCACCTCCCATGATGGTACAACTGGCGGATAATCCTGAGCCACGGGTACCTCAACCGAAGGTTGGTAGGCAGTTGGATCAAGAGTTGGCTCTGGAATCTCAGCAGCCCATGGGGATACCTGTGAATCGGTAGGTTGAGTCCATGGAGTTTCAGGCACACTAGGTTCGGGAGATGGTCGAGTCCAGGGAGTTTCGGGCACATTGGGTTCAGGGGATGCGGGGACTGCCCACGGGGGTACCTGTGCGGCCTCTGGAGCACCATAGGGCTCTGGTGTGGCTACCTGATCTTGTACCGCCATTGGAGGGGTCGCAGGAACCTCCCAGGGTGCTGGGCCCGCTGAAGCAGGCGCCCATGCGGGAGCCTCAACTGGAGGAGGTGGTACTTCCGCAGCCCACGGGGGAGCCTCAGGGCTGGGAGAAGTGGTCTCCCACGGGGGTATCTCTCCTGGATATGGGGGTTGAATACCATCCAGGGGCCTAGAGTACGACATAGGATTCTCGGGATCAAAGGAACTCATAGTATTTCCGTTCACAACATTCGTATACCTAAGTGTAGTGGATTCCTGGTTTCCGGGGAATATCATTACATTCCAATGGTAAAATTACGAGGAATCGTTTCTAGGAGGTTTTGTGGAGGGAGGAACACGACCCTTTGATCCTGGTTTTTCGCCAGGAAATGATGGGTTGCCCGCAGATACCCCCACACCTGCAACACCAGAGACTCCTCGGATACAACCAGTTGGGGATCTCCCAGCGGTCTGGGCAAGCGCCCTTACCTCCGAACCACCCGTAACTGATCTTGGGGTACCTGTAGATGTCCAGGTCTCCCCTGTGGACGAACCTACACCTGAATCAACCCCTGCTGAAGATAAGGCCACGGTTACAGCGCCAACCCCCACTGTAGATGATTCCTTTCCCCCACCTCCAGTGACCAGGGAAAGACCCAATCCAGCAAGCCTTCCTTGGATTGTTACACCCCCAGCGGGTGTCGGATCGGAAGAGGTTGGTGATCCAACAGCCTTAGGCCCTCCGCGTCCAGCACGACCGTGGCGGCCCATGGAAGCTCCCTCCCCTCGGGTTCGTCCCACTGTGGGTCGACGCCCACGACCTCGACCATCACAGAATCCTGTTGAACCTCCCCGCGTTGACCCCGGAGAACCGTCGCCTAGTTCCACACCCATCACACCCGAACCACACGGTGGTCAACCCACAAGAGTTCCCCCTGTACCAAATCCAGCGCCCGTACGAGAAGCACCGCTTTCTACGCCAAGCCAAAGCCCACCCCCTGATTCACCTAGTCAGTCGACTAACACCATACGGATCTCCGATGCGCTCGAAACCGAGTCCTCTGACTGGGAGCTACCTCCAGCCCCAGAATTCACCCAGGGTACAGGCCCACGTCCCACACCAGGCGTGGCCCCCATCTACCAGCGCTCACTCGTCTCCTTCCCACCACCTGGGCCAGGAGTACAACCCTCCCCCATCAACCTCTCGGCACCCCTGACAGAGCCCCTATCCTCAGCCTTATCCCGACCCCCAACAAACGGGTACGCCCCAGGCCAACAGCCCTACCGACCCACGAAATCACTCCAGCATCCCACAAGGAAGAGAACCGTCAATGTTCGCTGGATTTTGACCGTTGCAGGATCAGTGGTCCTCGCTATCGCACTCATTGGTGCCATGATCACCTTTTTACCACGACTGGGATGGCAAAAGTCCGAACATGGGTACACCATCGTCTCCCAGAAAGCAGTACCAGCTGATACAAGTTGGTCAATCTCCTTGCCATGGTTCGTCTCAGACATTCATGAAAGAACCCCCAACCCATGGTCTGAAGCTGTACAAGTCTATTCCGACCCGCAACTCACTGTCCCCCTCACCCATGTCAGCACAAGTGATACTTTCACAATCCTCGGGCACAAGGTTCACTTCTCCCCCAAAGCCTCAATACTGGAAGCCAACCCCAATTATCAGGGCAAGGACCGTTCCATCGGCATCACTGGGTTATGGCCAGCCGGAACCTATTACGTCGCCCAACTTCAAGGATTCTGGGGTACAACCCTCAAGACCCCCAGGGTTCACATCTACACAGTTGAACCACATGCTCGATCCCTAAGCAACCCGAATTTCACAATGAGAGTCAGTGAGGATGGGGTACCCTTATTCGAGTGGGAACCCGTCGAGGATGCGACAGAGTACTTCATTCTCACCACCATGCCCAGACCCCTCGGCGATCAAACCACGTCCCAGATGACCCTCATCGGTGTCGTGGATGGGGAAGCGACCAAGTGGCTGGCAAGCAGCAACGACATGGGTTACCACAACCAGCGTCAAAACAGCCAACCTGCTTCCTCTTACAACTCTGTATTCACGGCCTACACCTCAGACTATGGGGTTTGCGCCCCCCAGGATGACTCCTATCAGGGACTAGAGCCCCCTGCCTGGGACGACTCCATGTTGCAGTACCCACAGTTCACAGTCCTTGCAGTCAGCGAAGATCAGGAGACCTCTTTCGCCCAATTCCATGACGGTCGAGACCTGATTCGCAAGACACCCACAAAGACAGCCATCAACACTCTCACCGAGATCCAGGAAACCTCAAAGAACCCGATCCTGATTCCTGAAGAATTCCCTGTCACGATGGGTGACTGCAGTACCTCCTTCTATCCCACCCAGGCACGCACCCTGGTCTCTGCGCCCGACAGGTCAACCATCGCCCTCACATACGGGGTACAGGGCACCCTCCTCACCGAGATGATCACCACCGAAGGTGGGGCCTCGTACACAGAAATCTCAAACTTGGGAAGCAGCCTCGGCTTGCGTACCCTCTATGAACGGGGAGTGGCTGAAGACCTCACAGTCCTAGACGATGCCCAACTCAAGATATATGCGCAAGGACTGACAGTTTCGACCCAGGCCCCTGAGGCTCCCTATACCTGGAACGGTAGTTCCGAGATGGTGAAGTACATCGCCGCCAACCTTTTCGCTGGACAGGCCGCCATAGACCTGAGCCAATTCCTTGACGACCCGCAGGCACCACTCATCTACGATGCCGCGAATGAGGCCTACCTCCAGAACCCTTACATCACAGACATGTTCCCGGTTGTTGGTGTCAGGGGTACCATCCTCTATGTTCACTACGAGATGACCTACCAGGAACGCATCGAATCTGCGGCACGACTCAAAGCCAAAGTTGACTCCATCATGGCTGCAATCATTAACCCCGGAATGAACGATTGGCAGAAGGCATCCGCCATCAACCGGTACCTCGCCACCAATGCTGTTTACGATAATGCTGCTGCGAATTGGGCCACTGGCAAGAGTCGTACCCGTGATGAATTCCTGGAGAACCACCCTAATGCTTGGGATGCCGAAGGAGTACTCCTTGACGGCAAGGGGGTCTGCTCCTCCTATAGTGCCTCCTTCAAACTTCTTGCTGATACCGCTGGTCTGACAGCTATAAACATCACCGGCTACACCGACGGTGATCCCTCCCTGGGTCATGCCTGGAACAAGGTGAAGCTTGATGGACGATGGTTGATTATCGATCCCACTTGGAATTCGAATGTCTGGGAACAGGTACGAGGGAACGTCGAGACCTATTTCGCTATGAGCGACGCCCAAGCCAACCGTGTCGAGTTCGACGCTTTCTCAATCGACACTCTCATCCCTTCGTACGCTACCGGCTAGGATGGGGTGACTTGTAGTTCTTCGATTGCTCGTTCTATGTCAGGTAGGTACTCCATCGCATCATTGGGGATTGAAGCGTAGAAGATTGATGAGGACATCTCTGAGGTTTTTACGATGATCACGATTGATAATTCTGAGGTTGTTGGAAGATTGGGAATCTCGAAGCTCAGGTTTGTTTTGGTGATCCAGCCTGGGTACCCGTCGATATCGAAGCGCTCTGAAACCAAAACCTCTGAAGTGATCAGGTTATTTTCGCCATAGAATCCACCGCCGATAATACATTTGTTGACGATTTCTGAGCCCTTTTCTGGGTTGTAGAATCCATCGCCAGCATAAAGTTCGCCCACCAGCACAGAAGTAACCCAGTCCGAGTATGGTTCATAGTCTTCGTGAATAACAATAACCTGATCAGCAATATCACGCCCGAAGGGGAGTCGGGTTTCTAGGGTACGCACTTTGCTCCAGGGAGAACCGAGCATGGGGTATGACAGCGAACCCCCATAAACTCGTCCATCTATGGGATGCTCTCGCCGTTCTAGGTCGAACTTTCGCTCGGGGCACATCGCAGTGGTGGGTACCCCTACCCCAGGATCAGGATCCTCAAGGGGATCAATCGAAGCAAGTTTAAAGATGTTCACAGCCGCATAGATCACAAGGGCTAATACGACAACTCCGATACCCGCAGTGACCCACAGTCCCACACGCTTCTTGGGGGAAGCCTCCGAGGAAGCTTGGTATTGCCCATAGGGGGATTGAGCCTGACCTGTGGCGTACGACTGCCCCATGATCAGGGGTTTCGTCGGATCATATCCAGGAGTACTCGAACTGGCAGGGCCCGGAGCAGCACCAGACTGCTGAGGAGGTCCTGGCAGTGGTGTGGGCGATAGGGACTCAGACCAAGCGCTACCATCCCAGTACCGAAACATCCCAGGCTGTCCACCCGGATCTGGATACCATCCTTGTTGTGCCATGCCATCTCCCTTCGAGAAATATCGCTGGTCGCACTACCCATTATGACTCATCCATCACTGACATTTCTCTAAGCGTGCAAGCATTCATGAGTCATTTCGGGTTAGTAGCCACCAAGCGGAGGGTGGGGTACATCTGTCTCAAACTGTCCCCCCGAACGGAGGAGTTGTTTCCAAAGGAAACAACTGGATCCAGCGACTACGCGCAGGACGACGGGAAAGAAGAACGCAGGATGGCTGAAGAAGGAGCGCGCAATGAAGTACGAAGCCTACTGCAGGATGACGGGATTATCGGTAACTAAGGATCAGTTATGGACAATAACCATTGTGCCGTACTCGATCCAGTCGAACATGACCTTGGCTCGGTCTATGGTGAGACCGACGCAACCATGGGAGGCTGCTCTTCCTGGGGATGCCCACCAGTTCCCGTGGAATGCCCGATCACCATCAAAATAGGCAATCCAGGGGACACCGTCAATAGAATAACCAGGACCACTCATGTTTTGGCTTCTAACCTTGAGCCAGACACGATGTACTCCTGGGACGGTGGGTGTACCAGGTGCACCGATGACGACTGGCCACTCGTTGATATAGGTCGTACCCTCCCAGCGGGTGACTACCCTGGTCGTAAGATTCACTTCAGCCCATTTTGCGCCATTGGGAACGAGGTACTTGTCCTCCATGGGAACCCTCTTGGAGGTATGTTCATGGACGACGATGTTGACGGGAATTGCTGCTTGCTTTCCTTCGGTCAGAGCGGCCACGACTCCAGCGACTGCCGCACTGGGATCTTCGACCCTTGTACCATTCTTGCCGGCCCTCTTTGTGATGAGTACCCCGCCGTCTGGTCGTATCAGTTGCTCACCTTCAATCATGGGCTGAGTGAAGTGGCCCGCCAAAAGCTCAGGCAACTCGGCTGCAATCTTCTCCTCGTCGATACCGATATCGATCGTTCCAGAGTCAATGTCTGGGGTGAAGATCATCCATGTTGCGAGTCGATCCCAAGGGATCCAATACTCTTTACCGTTTCCAACAAGATAGGGAGCATTGTTCAGGCGCGCATTGGCCTCATCAACCACCACTTGGGCATCCTCGTCAAGGACCCTTGGAGGTTCGGTGGTAGTGACAACCTTGATGGGGTCGGTTGTACCTTCACCAGCGTTGAGCGCCTTGGAGGCCTGGACTGCATCGATTTGGGTACCCTCAATGCCGGGGACGAGAACAAAGTGCCCAGCCTCCGCGCTGAAGGTGACCCCAGCTGGTACGGACCTGTCTTCCTCAGCTACGAAGAACCCGTTGAGGTAGTCCTCCAATTCGAGTTGGTTAATGGTCATCGCCATGGGTACGGCCTTGACCTTGAAGGGGTTGTACCTCATGGCTACACCCGCGTTGGAGGAGGAACTCATGACCTGAGATACGGTCTTGTTGTAGTCGAAGGTGATGCCCAGATCCTTGGGTTTTGCGGAAACCACCTCACCCTCATGATCGAAGGACACCTGGTAGCCTTTGGCGATATTCGCAGCAACGTCACGGATCTGCGCCTCGGAGAAGCCACCGATGTTGTGGCCTGCGAGTTGGGTACCCGGCTTTGCATGAGACTCGAAGAAGAAGAACCCGGTTGCGGAGATACCGACCAGGACCAGAACCACCGATAAGGCGCTCACAATGGCTGTGACCAACCCTCTGCTTCGTGAATCTGTATCACTGGCTTCCCGCAGAGGTACCTTGAACTTCACGGGTTCCACTGGGGTCTCGGTGGTACCAGAGGCAGCATCCGAGACGAAGACGTCTGGCATTGTCGAAGCGATGGGCGCCATGAAGGTTGGCATCTCTTCGGTGGCTGCCTCCTCAGATTTCGCCTGATCGGCGGTGCCCGATACTGTCTCATTCTCATTTGTTTCGCCGACTGGGTTTTCCACAGTCGGGGTTTCCGTTAGGGTTTCGGCCACTTCCTGGGGTTTCCCAGTGTGAAGTTCGGACTCGAGATATACCGCTTCCTCAGATGCAAGGAATTCCAGGCCTTGTACTCCCTGAATAGCCCAGATGCTGTGAGGCATCGACTCCGGCTTGAGGTCTGAAACCCCCCAGTCGAATGTGAGTTTGGTTTCCGCTTTAATCTTTGTAGGGGTACCAGCTTCAGGAGCTTCTTTCTTGGTACTGCCCTTAGCGGTCTTCTTAGTGGACTTGTCTTCTGCTGCTGGTTCTTTAACTTCTGAGGGTTCCTCAACCCTGGCTGTACTGGTATCGACTGACTTCGTCGTCACGTCTTCGGATGCAGCAGGAACATCATCAGCTTTACCCGTGGCCTCTTTAGTCGGCTCTTCGGACACGCTCTCTTCGATAGCTTCGGGGGTCTCGGAAGAATCTTTGGACCCTTCAACGATTTCTTTAGCTGAGGCTTCGGCAGGTTCTTCAGCGCTTTCCTTATCCGTACCATCGCTATCCGTACCATCGCTGGCGACGGAGTCGACCTTGGTCTTTGCGTCGGGTGTTTGGGCAGCATCATCTTCAGCGACTGCCTCTATTTCGCGCGCATCGCCGTCACTTGTATTCGAATCATCTGCTTGGTTTTCTTTCCACCAGAGCATTAAACCTCCTCCCGCACCACTACCCCCACTGCACCAGATTAAGTAAATACCCGTGACTAATGAGGATAGCGTAGTGGTTAAAGTCGCTATCCCAACAGATTATACTCTAGGTTTCTGAGTGACACCTGAATCTTTCATAATCTCTACCAGATTGGGCCCGAATCAGCCCTTATTCACTACCTACGCTATGCTCATGAGTGTGATTTTCAAGGAAGTGGGTGACACGCGCCCGTACCCTGGTCATAACATGACCATGAAAGACTGGGTGAAGATCGAACCACAGGAGCTGAGGCTCGACCACCTTGTCACAACAAAGCGCATGCTTGATCTCAGTACACTCCTGGCTGAGGATTCGACCCTGTACGGTGATCTGTTTCCCCATGTCATCTCCTGGAATGGGAACCTCTACCTTGAGGATGGCCTTCAGAGGACTCTTCGAGCTGCCCTCCAGGGCCGACAAACCATCCATGCTCGAGTCTTGGAAATGGCTGGACCAGGAATCCAGTAAACTTGTGACGATCTGAAACAACGAGGAGGCCTAGTGGACAGCAAAAGAGTGATGAGGAGTCTGTCGACCCCGATCACCCTGGTACTCCTCCTAAGCCTTCTGGCAGGTGGGGTTTTTTGGGGGTACAAAGCCATCACCGCCAAGGTGCCAGGCCCGGCCCTTCCAGTGTGTGAGACTGTGTCCCTGTCTGTACTCGAACCTTCATCTGTGACGGTCCATGTGTACAACGCTGGTACCCGTCGAGGGATGGCTGGCCGTGTCGCAAAGAAACTGGGTGAGTCCGGGTTCATCGTCGACAAGGTCGGGAACACAGAAGCAAAGGTACTCACGGTCCTTATTATTGGCGCTGCCGTCGACAACCCTGAGGTGCAATTGATTGCCGGCTGGTTTACTGAAGCAAAGATCGAAGCAGACGGACGTACGGATCACACTGTTGAGGTCATCGTGGGTTCCAGTTTCGATGAGAAGCTGGGATGGGTTGCTGAACCTGTCACCAGTCTTGAGATCCCTTCTGGCCAGGTATGCCTCCCGCCATCGCCTACTCCCACTCCTGAAGAGGGAGACGTGGAAGGCAAAGGTGAAGGTACGCAACCTGAGCCGGGAGATCAACCCACCTGATCCAGGTTTTCGTGACCTCTATTCGCAGGGGTCCTAGACCAGTACGAAGTAGCGTAGCCACACATAGAACCATGCGATGGTGACGGTGGTGGCTGTCACGACTAGGCCGTACTTAGTGAACTTCCAGAAACTGATAGGACGACCCCACTTAGCTGCAACGCCAAGTACTACGACGTTGGCACCAGCGGCAACGGCTGTGCTATTCCCACCAAGATCGGCTCCGAAGACGAAGGCCCACCATAGGGGGGATTCAGCGCCCACATGAGTTGTGGAGGCGATCATCGTTTCGACGACAGGGGTCATGGCTGTGGTATAGGGGATATTGTCAACGATGGCACCAGCAATCGCAGAGAAGACTAGGAGCCCGGTTGCCCCAAGCAACTCGTTTCCGTCCATGAGGTTGGCGGCCATTTGACCCAGTTTCCCGATTACTCCGACCTTGACTAGCGCGCCGACGAGTACGAAGAGGGCCATGAAGAAGGCGAGAGTCATCCACTCAACTTCACCAAGAAACTCTTGAGGGGTGGTACGACTGACAAGGACCATTGCTCCTGCACCAAGCAAAGCAATGATGGATGGGTCCACATGAACAATGGTATGGAAACCAAAGGCAACCATTGTCATCGATAAGACGACCAGACAACGCACAAGGAGAGGCTTGTCGGTGATGGCATCAGTTGGATGAATCCCCTCAAGTACCTCATTGACATCGATCGTCACCCTGAGGTGCTTCCTGAAAAGGATTTGCAAGAGGAAGACCAAAACGACAAGAAGAACGATGCACAGTGGAAGGGAATGAATCAGGAAGTCGTTGAAGGTCAGGCCAGCACGGGAGGCAATGATGATGTTGGGAGGGTCAGCAATCAAGGTCGATAGACCACCAACATTGGCCGCAAGAATCAAGGCGATCAGATGGGGCATGGGATCGATGCGTAGCCTCTGGCATACGGAAAGGGTCACCGGTGTGACCAGCAACACTGTGGTGACATTGTCAAGAATAGGTGAGAATCCTGCGGTGACCAAGATGAGCAGGACCATGAGTCTCGTCGGTTTTCCCTGGGAGGTACGCGCCGCCCACAGGGCAATGAACTCGAAAAGACCAGTATGACGCAGAATAGAGACGATCACCATCATCCCGAAGAGTAGGAAGAGTACATTCCAGTCAACGCCTGTTGTGTGATCGAAGAAGGCAGAGTCGGCGTCCACCAACCCCAGAAGGGTCATAACAGCCACACCGCCGAGGGCGGCTGCTACCCTGTGTACCTTTTCTGTTGCAATGAGAACATACGAGACCACAAACACGAATACGGCTACGTAGACGAGAATGGTCTGCTCCGATCTCTAGGTCTCCGACATTGGGTTGGCCTATTTTGGTGCTGCCTCAGGAGAAACCTGAGCACACGAGCGAGTTACTGGAGGATCAGGGGAACCGTCAACAGTTGCGGCTGATTCTAGCCAAAAAACCGCAATCTGTCAATGGTTTGACGACTGTGAAAATTCTTCTGGATAGGCAAAAAGCTTCTCAAACAAGAAGCCTGTCAGGAGTAGCATATGTACTCCCGACAGGCTCTTAGAAGATTAGGGGATGGGATTAAGCGCCCGCACCCTTCATCGAAGAAGTGAATTCAAGTTCCTCGCCAAGTGAATACGCGATGCAGTCGATCTCGCGGTCACCGTTACTCCATGAACCCTCAGTTGGGGTCAGGTAGTTCACTTCAAGACCCCCAGAAGAAACGCTTTCCCAGTTGGGGCCAACATATTCCTCGACAGCGCGGTAGCACTCTTCTTCAGCAGCCTCTTCAAGAGCGTATGCATCGAAGTCTTCGAAATTGACATCGAAGATGTAGATGACCTCTGCATCATGAGGCTCAGAGCAGGGTACCACTGGAACGGAACCAACCTCTTCTTGCATCAGGGTCTCAGTCAGAATGCAATCGCCAAGACGCAAGGAGAAGGCATCAACGTTCGTTGAGGCAGTCACTTCAGCGTTGGGATCACGGGACTGGGTTAAGCCCAAGAGCGAACAACCGCTCGTTACACCAAGGAGGCACAACGCAGCGACCCCGGCTAATAGTTTACGAATTTTCATTAATTCCCACCTTTGCTGATTCATAGAGATACAGAAAACTGCACGAACCATCATACCTGTCTCAAGTCACATTTTGGCCACTTTTTGATTATGGTACCTCAGGTGGTTGTACCCATGGTGACGAAGTACCACCGGTCTCGCAATAGTCACGACTAGTATCGGGTCAATAGTGAGGATTCGCGCTTGATCAACTGTGGCTGGAAACTGATGTGGTCTGTACCTTGGGTGGGGTTGAGAAGCATTTCTACAGCAGTACCCCCAAGCTGATGCATCGGCTGTCGTACCGAGGTCAGGGGTACAGTCATCTCCCTGGCAAAGACGATATCGTCATAGCCAATGACGGCGATGTCGGCGGGCACTATTAACCCACGGTTACGCAATTCCCGTAGAGCCCCCATCGCTACGAAATCGTTAACACAAAAGATCCCAGTGATTGGCCCCTGGTTGAGGAGTGCAGCCATCCCAGCCTGGCCCGCATCGGCACTGAGGACATCAAGTATTGTGGTCACGAGTACCTCGTCCACGTTCAACCCGTACTCAGTTATGGCCTGTCGTGCCCCCTCGGTACGTTCCCAGCAGGGGCGAATGCTCATCGGGCCTGCGATGTACCCGATCCGGCGATGTCCCTGCTCAAGCAGATGGGTGATGGCTTGCTTGGCTCCGTCAATATGATCCACACTCACTGATTTGGCTTCATCCGAGATGGAGTCCATCAACACAACAGGGATCTGGAGAGCCTTCAATAAGCCGATTTGTTCGGAGGTGTTGTGGAATGGGGTGATGAGCATTCCCCGTACTCCCTGCTCGGCAAAGAGGCGCACAAACCGCGACTCGCGAGCCGGGTCCTCATCGGAACTGCTCACCATCATCAGGTACCCATCCTGAGCAAGGCGGTCCTCAATTCCCCTAGCCAACTCCATATAGAAGGGGTTGGAGAGGTCTCGTACAACAACCCCAACAGTCTGGGATTTTCCGACTCGAAGTTGACGTGCTGAAGCATCACGGACGAAGTTCATCTGGGCCATCACGCCCAGAATATGCTCACGGGTACGATCTGAGACCGCCTCGGGATGATTCAAGACATTCGAGACTGTACCAACCGAGACCCCTGCACGAGCCGCGACCTCGCGAATCCTGACGCGTTTAGCTGTCATTAGAGACCCAAGTCGTCCAAGCCAATCGCATAACGATAGTCGAGACCGGCTTCCTCGATCTTCTCCTTAGCCCCCGTCGCCCTATCAACGATGACGGCCACACCGACTGGGATTCCGCCACGGGCTCTGACAGCCTCCACCGCTTGCATCACTGATCCCCCTGTGGTCGAGGTGTCCTCCACCAGAAGTACCCGTCGGCCCTCAATTTCAGGCCCCTCAATCTGGCGTTGCATCCCGTGGGACTTGGCCTCTTTTCGTACAACAAAGGCATCCAGTTTTTCCCCAGATGCAGCTGCACAATGAAGCATGGCTGTTGCCACAGGATCTGCACCCAAGGTCAGCCCACCCACGGCATCGAAATCCCAATCAGCAGTGAGTTCTCTCATCACACGCCCCACAAGAGGAGCAGCATGGCCATCAAGGGTAACCCGGCGCAAATCCACGTAATAGTCGGCCTCACGTCCCGAGGCTAGGGTCACCCGTCCATGGATGACTCCGAGGGTTTTTACAGCGTCAATAAGGGCATCACGATCAGACATGTGATCAGTCTAATGGGTTCGCTGTCTCAGTCGAGTACCAGTTCCCCAATCACAACCAGTCGATCCGGCGAAGGCAGCATACTGGCTGCGGTCGTCAACGTGATGAGAGGTTTCGTTGGCAGACGGTCAGGATCACCTGGGACAGGAGCTATGACATCAACAGACTCATTTGAGAAGACCGTAGGGCCTGTGATCACAAGATAGGTAAAGGTTTTCCCATTGACTACGACCTGGATCTCGTCTCCCACCTCAAGAGAGTCCAGGTTGGCAAAAGGCTGGCCCCATCCAAGACGATGACCCGCAAGAGCAAAGTTCCCAATCTCAGCTGGTCGACCGGTTTTTGCGTACCATCCGACACCCTGTCTGAGTTCAGCCCAGCTTGTCCCCTCCAGGATGGGTACCGCGTAGTCGTCACCGAGTCGAGGAATCTTGAGTACAGCCACTGTCATCGATGAAGCCAATCGGGATTCATAGCCGGCTCTGGCGACCACATTACTCCCCGCGATGGCACCAATCCCCCCAGAGATCAGGAGTACCATCAGCGCCAGTACGATGATCAGCCCCCATGACTTCCCCGACTTCTTGTCTTTTTTGGGTTTGTCCTCCTTGACCTGGGCAACCTGGTCATCTTTAGCATGTATGAGGAGAGGTACCGCCCAAGGAGAGGTACCAAGGTTCCCGTCTGGAGCTAGGGGAGCCTGTGGAACTTGAGTGGCCACCTCAGTCTTGGGTTGTCTGCGAGACTTAGCTTCTTTTGGTGGCTTGGGTTGTTTGGGTGGCTTGGGAGTCCTAGGCGCTTTCGGTGCTTTGGTTGGCTTGACCTTCGGTGGGTGAGACTCCGGCAACATGGAGGGCCTAACCTGCTCTGCTGGGGGAAGAAATTCCGGTCCCCAGGAAAGATCAGTTGGGAAATCCGCAGGTTCTGGAGTTTCACCAGGCACAACTGTTGTCATACCCCCATTCTCTCACAGCCCACCCAAGCGGAGGGTGGGGTACATCTATTCCAAACCCAGCGAATGGAGGAGTTGCTTTCCCCTAAGGGAAAACAACTGCGCGAATGTGTTTGGAACAGATGTACTCCACTCTCCGCGGCCTCACCCCTTGAGTGCACCGCCCAGACCAGCACCAGAGAGGAAGAGTTTCTGAAAGACCAGGAAGAAGACCACAGGTACGGCTGTTGAGATCGCCAAGGCAGCGAGGAAGACCCCCAACTCGGTTTGGGCCTGAATGGCGGGTAGCCGTACGGATAGGGGTTGGATCATCGGATCCTTCAAGACCAGCATGGGCCACAGGAAGTCCTTCCATGCGGCGATAAAGGCGAATACTGAGACAACACCAAGGATGGGCTTGGACATTGGAAGTACCACCCTCCAGAAAAGGGTGAAAGGCCCAGCTCCGTCAACCCGAGCAGCCTCGAAGATCTCCCTAGGCAATGAGTCGAAGAAGCGGGTGACGATGACCACGTTGAAGGCTGATGCGCCTGCGGGAAGCCATACTGCCCATACTGTGTTGACCAGCGAAGTATTGATGACTGGTGGGTTAAGAATGGTGAGATACAGCGGTACGAGCAATACCACGCTTGGAACGAACAAGGTACAGATGACCAGCGCGTTCAAGATGGAAGCGTACTTGGGTCTGAGTACCGATAGTACATACCCTCCAGTGGTGGCCACGAGCAATTGGAAGAACCAAGAACCGGATGCTATCAGAATCGTGTTCATGAAGTAGCGTGAGACTCGCACCTCAGTCCAGGCCCGCGAGAGGTTTGACCATTCGACTCCGTTGGGGAACATGGCCAACGGGGTACGAATGATGTCTTGGGTGGGGGTAATGGCGAACTTGATGAGCAGGTACATTGGCCCTAAGCATGCCAACATCAGGAAGAGGAAGAGGAAGACATTGATCGCGCCTACACTGATGCGTGTCCCTGTTTGGCGACGCTCATAGGCGGAGACGATTCCCCGTTCAAGGGCGGGCTTGGATGATTTCGTACTTCGTTTCATCACTGACTCCACCCCCTTGTCAAGCGGAAATAGATCAGTGAGAAGATTGCGAGGAAGACCGCGAGCATCAACGATAAGGCGGTCGCGGGGCCATAATCGGCTCCCAGTGATGCTCCGAAGGCATAGTTGTAGATCATAAGCAGGATGGTGAGTGTGGCCTTATTCGGCCCACCACCTGTGAAAAGGTACGGCTCCAAGAAGACCTGTGCAGTAGCGATGATCTGAAGGATTAGGGTGATGAAAAGGACGCCGCGGAGTTTGGGTAGGGTGACATGCCAAATTTTACGCCAGATGCCAGCCCCATCCAGCTCCGCGGCCTCATAAAGTTCGGCCGGTACAGAGATCAACGCAGCCAGGTAGATGATCACTGTGGCCCCTGCACCTGCCCATGTCGCAGCTAGAACGAGGGAGGGCATAGCCCAATGCTTGTCATTGAGCCAGGGGAAGGGACCGAGACCGATATGGCCTAAAAGGGTATTGAAAACCCCAGTTCGTGCCCCGTCGTAGAAGAATTTCCACAGTAGTACAGAGACCACAGGTGGGATCACAACGGGAAGATAAGCAAGAACAGAGAACAAACCCCGTAGTTTCTTCACCTCGCTCATCAGAACTGCACCAATCAGGGGGATCGGAAAACCAATAATCAAAGCCAACAAGGCAAAGTAACCGGTGTTGCGTAATGCTTTCGGAAAATCAGGATCTGTGAGAACCCACCGGAAATTGTCGAGCCCAACCCATGTGGCATCCCCAATGAGGTTGGTATCCTGAAAGGCCATGACCATGGCACGAAGAATTGGCCACCATGAGAATCCCCCAAAGACCACAATGATGGGAAGAGCAAACAGCAGAGCAGACAGCCCGCCTTTGCGGAACCAAAGCTTGAAGCGCTCGGGCAGCCGGGTTTGGGACACAGTGGCTGCATCCCTTACCGGCTGTTCCGAGCGCTTCATAACCTTAGTTATACCGTAGATCCGTTATGACTGAGCTCTGTCGATCTCACGCTGGGCAGCAACGTTCGCTTCAGCGAGAAGAGCATCAATATCAGCATTCTGATCCGTCAGTACTGCCTGTACGACCGGGTCAAGTGCAGCATAAACATCCTGTGTCGACACTGGTGGCTCGTTGACGAGTTTCGCTGAACCGATCTGTGAAGTGAAAGGAGTCATCTGATCCACAGGAACATTGATGTAAGGCTCGATCCATGTCTGGTAATCCTTGAGTGCCGCATCAGAGAAGATGGGGAGTTCGGGGACACCAACAGGGGTTCCGTTAGCAACAGCGATCTCGGTGTAGGCAACAGCACCAGCTTGATCAACATAGCGACCGAGGTAGAAGTAGGAGATCCACTTCACTGCAGCAGCCTTGGTGGCATCATCTGCGTTGACCGAGATGGCTGCGAGAGTACCACCACCGAGGACACCGGAATCAGCGCCTTCCAGAGGTACCATAGCCAGACCGTAGATATCTGGGCTCATACCGTTAGCATCGACCAAGTTGACATAGACATCCTGACCGGAGGTGTACATACCACACTGACCAGCAGCGAAAGCCTGGTTGATGGAACCCCAGTCATAGGTGAAGTTCGCGCCCATGGAATTGTCTGTCCAACGCAGTTCCTTCAAGAACTCCAAGGAGGCCTTGGTGGCGTCATTATCGAGAGTAGCTGTGGCCTTGCCGTCAGCATCCACGGTTTCCATACGCCCACCACGAGCATAGGTATCAACAGTGATCTGCCATCCACCAGTATTGGACTGAGCCATCTGACAGAAACCAGCAACACCAGTCGCGTCTGAGATTGCCTTAGCAGCTGTACGTACTTCATCCCAGGTAGCAGGTGGCTGATCTGGGTCTAGGCCAGCTTGTGTGAATAGATCACGGTTGTAGTGCAGACCGACACCATAGATGGACTTTGCAGGAATAGCATAAACCTGTCCATCGGAGCCCTTACCGTACTGCAAAACACCCTCATTGAAAGCGCCCTTATAAGGGAACTCTGCGAGTAGATCGTTGACATTGGCAATCTGGTTGTTGGCGATGAGGGTCTTGCCGTCTGTGAATGGGATTTCAAAGACATCCGGCAGGGTACCTCCAGCAAGATCGGCTGCGAAGGTTGTGGCCTTCCATTCATAGTCAACAGTCGTGACTTTGATGTCAGGGTTTGATTTTTCAAAATCGGCAACCTGCTCAGCAAGGCGGGCATATGCCTCTTCGGTGGAGCCGGGGAGAAGCCCGACTACTGTGAGATTCAGTTTGCCTGAATCACCTGGATCGTCGTTGTTAGCAGGGCTACATGCGGCAAACGAAACGGCGAGACTGAGGGCTCCGACTACTGCGAGACCTTTAATATATGTTTTCATCATTTCTCCTATTTAATGAATTACTGAACGTTGTATAAATTGGCTTGTCAGCCAGGACGAGCAAGGTGACGGTCACACCCCCTTATTCTTGGGACCGGCCTCGCCAGTCGACCTGTGAGTGAACCAAACAGCTATGTCGGACCCAATGCTGTCAGCCACGGGCTCACTTGAAAAAAGTATTGGCAGGTCCAGAAGGGGTACTTCATGCTGTCCAAAGTTCACTATGCACATCACTTTTCCTCTCCTAAACCCTAGACAGGACTCAGGAAGATCCTCACACCATTCGAAATCGTTTCCATGGAAATCCTCTATCTCTCGGCGCAACCTTAGGGCTTCACGATAGAACCAAAGCATGGACTGGGGGTCTTCTTCTTGGCGGCTGACCGCGTACTCCCCCCACCATGCAGGTTGGGGCATCCACGGTTGTTCCGAGCTGGCTTCGCTCGAAAAACCATAGTTCGATTTGGGGTCATCCTCCCAAGGAAGAGGTACACGACACCCATCTCGTCCAGGATCGACTCCCTCAGAGCGGAAGTACATGGGATCTTCGATGACCTCGCGAGGTAGTTCCTCGTTTTCTGGGAGGCCAAGTTCATCGCCCTGATAGATGTACAAGCTTCCTGGGAGGGCCGCACATAGCAGGAATGCGGCCCTCGCACGACGGGTACCCAGCACAAGGTCTGTGGGTGTACCGAAGCGCTTCTTCTCGAATGCAAAGGAGGTGTCTGTCCGGCCATATCGCGTGACCGGACGTGTCACATCATGATTCGACAAGACCCAGGTAGCAGGGGCATTGACCGGAGCATGGGCCGCCAGGGTTGCTGTAATGGATGAGTGCAACTCGGACGGGTCCCAGGCCCTGGTCATAAAGTCAAAATTGAATGCAGTATGCATCTCATTGGAGCCCAGATAGGCAGCAAAGCGATTCGTATCTGGGAGCCAGACCTCACCAACGATAATCCGTGGAGGATCATAGGAGTCAGCGATTGTACGCCAGGATTGGTACACCTCATGGATTTCATCAAGGTCCACGAAAGGCTGGGAGGCATCAGGTGGTGGGTTATCGAGCAGGGTTGGGTCATCAGGCAGACTTGGATCCTTGATGATGAGTACGGCGGAGTCCACTCGTACTCCTGCTGCTCCACGGTCAAACCAGAACTTTAGGATCTCTTCGTGTTCTGTACGTACCTCGGGATGGTTCCAGTTGAGGTCCGGTTGTTCGGGGGTAAACAGGTGGAGGTACCACTGCCCTGGTGATCCGTCGGCGTTGGTGGTACGGGTCCAGGTATTTCCACGAAAACTTGAGAGCCAATTTGTGGGCATGTGAGTGGGGTCACCGTCGCGACCATCATGAAACCAGAACCTCGAGCGTTCCTCAGATCCTGGTTCACTGGCCAGCGCGGCTTTAAACCAGGGATGCTGGTCGGAGACATGGTTGGGTACGATATCCACGATTACGCGAATCCCCATGTCAGCCGCTTTTTTGATGAGGTCTTCGGCATCCTGAAGACTCCCGAATCTTGGATCGATCTGGCGATAATCTGCCACGTCATATCCGCCATCAGCCAGGGGGGAGAGGTACCACGGGTTCAGCCATACGGCGTCGACACCAAGTTTGTGAAGGTACGGGAGTCGGCTGGTGATCCCGGCAATATCGCCCACTCCGTCACTGTTTCCATCAGCAAAACTACGGGGATAGATCTGGTAGACCACGCCAGAGCGCCACCAATCTGCTTCCCACCGAGTAGTCGGTGTCACCTCCGCATTTCTGCTTGTACCAGCGTTCATGGGTACGCCCCTAGACTCCTGTGTCTTTATGGAACTTGGTTAGTTCCACCTCATGCTTCCGCATGATTTCTTGTCACAAGAGTAAGTTACGAACTGAAATAACGCAAGAACTCGACAAGACCGTTATAGAATCGAGACCTTCGGGTCGATTGAAGCACCTGCGGTAGACCCACGTACCACCAGCTCTGGCTCGAAAAGCAACTCCTCAACTTCGATGGTCTGCCCCTCAATCATCCGCGACAGGATCTCTACTGCAGCGCGCCCAATCGGTTCAATCGGCTGACGGACCGTAGTCAACGGGGGCTCAGTAGAATTCATCAACGAAGAATCGTCGTACCCCACAACACTGATGTCGCTTGGTACCCTGAGGTTGGCCTTCTTAACGGCCCTGATCGCACCCAACGCCAACATGTCCGAGGCACACATGATTCCGGTGGCGCCATCAGCCAAAAGCTTGGCAGTTGAAGCTTGACCAGCTTCAATCGAGTACTGGGAATGAACCACCAGATCAATAGGATGATTGCTACGTTCAGCCCATTGAATGGCCCCCTCAAGTTTGAGTTGCGAAGGAATGTGATCCTGGGGTCCCAAGAGGATTCCGATACGCTCATGTCCCAACTCCTTGAGATGAGTAAGCGCTTGTGATGAGGCAATTTTGTCGTCACAAGACACCCTCGGAAAGGCGATGGTTTTCACAGCTGCGTTAATGAGTACAACCGGGAGACCCACGCTGGCCAAACGGTCATAATGCTCGTGATTCGCTTGAGCCTCTGAGAAGAGCCCGCCGATGAAGATCACCCCCGAAACCTGCTGGCCTAGAAGGAGTTCCACGTACTCCTGTTCCGTGATTCCGCCTGCGGATCTTGTACACAACACTGGGGTGTACCTCTGTTGAGCTAGGGCCCCTCCCACCACTTCAGCAAAGGCAGGGAAGATGGGGTTCACCAGTTCTGGGAGTACGAGCCCCACCAACTTAGAACGATCCCCCCTCAGTTTCGTTGGGCGTTCGTACCCCAAAATATCTAGAGCCGTGAGGACGGCATCACGTGTGGCTTGGGATACTCCCGGTTTATCATTGAGTACCCGTGACACCGTGGCTTCACTGACACCAACCTTCTGAGCTACATCAGATAATCTTGCAGACATGAATGAAAGTATACGCAAAACTTGCGTAATTTTGCACTACCTTTGTGAATAATTTGAATTAATGGGCGTACGCGGAGGGTACATCCTATTGCGGAGGACTTCGTGGTGGGTTTGCCCGTCATCCTGCGCACTGGATTGGCTACTTTGTGGCTGATGTATGCGGAGAGCGGGGTACAGGCGATTGCGCAGTCGCAGGATCCAGACTGCATTAGCTACGCGAACATTGGTGGGGTACTTGGGGCTGGGGATACTTGGGAATCCTGGGTTGTGAAGGGTTGGGCTTTGCCTAGCCATCTTGAGAGTTCCAATTCGTAGATTAGGCGGTAGGGGAAGACTCCTCCTGCGGCGCGTCTGGTGAGGACATAGGGGTCTACTCCGGCTCCAGCTGAGACTACGACGTTGCCGAATCGTCGGCCCTTCCAGGTGGCTGGTTCGGCTCCCACGATCACATTGGAGAAATGTGTGGCGATTCCGGCGACCACTCGACGGGAGTATCTGAAGGGGGCCAGGTCTGTGAGATTCATTGACATTGTTCCATCAGGTTTGAGCACACGGCGTACCTCTTTGAACCATTCCTCGGTTGCCAAGTCTGGTGGTACCCCGGAACCGGCGAAGGCATCAATGACGATCAGGTCTGCATGATCATCCCTGAACGCGGCTAGGCCCGTGACACCATCCTGGGGGCGTACCTTGATCCCAGAATTGCGTTGCAAGGGGGCTACCTCTCGTACTGCCTCGGTCAAGGTGGCATCAGGCTCTAAGACAATCTGGGCCGAGGTGGGGCGTACGTGTGCAATATACCTCGGAATCGTCATCCCGGCCCCACCGACGTGAATCGCGGTGATTCGTACCCCCTCATCAAAGGCAGTATCCACAACGTCAATGATTCGTTCCACATAGTCGAAGGCCACATAAGTCGGATCATTGAGGTCCACCAACGACTGATCAGTACCGTCAACGTGAACAATCCATGTGTCTGGTCGTGAAGAGTCGCGTACAAGCCGTGGATCCATATCAAAAGACTACCGTCATCCACGGTATTCTTTCTGTGTGACTGAACAGCCCAACCATTTTGAGCCCGCTGACCTGAGCGAACAGATGCGAGTACGCCTCGACAAGCGCTCACGCCTGCTTAATGAAGGTACGCCCCCCTACGCCGTCAGCGTGGCCCGTACGATCTCCATAGATGAGGTACGCGCCAACTGGGGTTCCCTGGAACCAGGCGAAGAAACCGATGAGATCGTTGGTGTGGCTGGTCGGGTCATCTTTCTACGCAACACCGGCAAGCTGTGTTTCGCCACACTCCAAGGCGGGTTCTCGTCCATGAGTTCTGGGGAACGCCTCCAAGTCATGATCTCGCTGGCAGAGGTCGGTGAGGATCACCTCGAATCCTGGAAATCGGATGTGGATCTCGGTGACTTCATCCAGGTGACCGGTCAGGTCATCGCCTCCAAGCGCGGTGAACTGTCCATCATGGCGACCACCTGGGCGATGGCGTCCAAGGCTTTGCGACCACTGCCTGTACTTCACAAGGACCTTTCAGAAGAAACGAGGGTACGTCAGCGCTATGCCGATCTGGTGGTACGTTCCGAATCCCGCGATATGGTACGCATGAGGTCGGCAGCCATGAAGTCGATCCGGGACACCCTCGATTCGGAGGGGTTCCTGGAGATTGAGACTCCTGTACTCCAACTCCTCCATGGTGGGGCGACCGCGCGACCCTTCAACACCCACCTCAATGCCTTCAACATCGACATGACCCTGCGTATCGCGCTGGAGCTCTACCTAAAGAGAGCCATGGTCGGTGGCGCTGAGAGGGTATATGAAATCGGGCGGATCTTCCGCAATGAGGGGATCGACTCCTCCCATTCGGCCGAGTTCTCGATGCTGGAGTTCTATGCTGCATGGGGCGACCAGTGGACTGTCGCTGACACCACTCGGCGTCTGATCCAGAATGCGGCTGATGCTGCTCTAGGATCACGCCAGATTGAGTTTTATGACACGTTCATCGACCTTGATGGTGAATGGCGGTGGGCGAAATTCTTCGACCTCGTTTCTGAGGCTGTCGGCGAGCAGGTCACTTCCGACACCTCCCTTGAGCAGCTGAGGAAGTACGCCGATGAGCGAGAGATCTCCTATGACCCCAAACTCGATCAGGGCAAAATGGCCATGGAACTCTTCTCCGAGTTGGTGGAAGAAACCCTGATCCAGCCGACCTTCGTCTGTGACTATCCTGCGATTGCTCAGCCTTTGGCCCGCCCCCATCGTGATGATCCCCGCATGGTTGAGGCCTGGGATCTCATCATTGGTGGTGTTGAAAGAGGTACAGGCTTCTCCGAGCTCATCGACCCTGTGATCCAGCGTGAACGTCTCGTGGAGCAATCCTTGCGGGCCGCTGGTGGGGACCCCGAAGCCATGCAACTCGATGAAGACTTCCTCAAGGCACTCGAATTCGGTGCGCCACCCATGGGTGGTGTCGGTGTCGGTATCGACCGCGTGATGATGCTCTTCACCGGTGCTGGTATCCGCGAAACCATCCTCTTCCCACTACTGCGACCCACCGGATGAGGCAGTAATGGCGGGAGACTTTCGACAATCTTTGGCACCTCACGCGAATGGGGTTAGTTCCGTTAGTTTGCTGTGGTTTTTCGTACTTACGCTCATCCTTGCACTTGTGAGCGGATGTACCCCTGATGTTGAGGTTGACGAACCGGAACCCTCGGAAACGACCATGGGTGCCGACCAACTGATTGCCGCTGCCCAGTCCTTCTACGACTGTATGTCTGGCGCTGGTCTACCTGTGGAACTCGTGGAGAACCATGACGGGTATGAGTCTGTGGTCCAATTCACAGGAGACCTGTGGCTCATGATCCGCAGCCCCGAAGGAGGCACCCTACGTTGGCCTTCTAATGATGAACGCGAACACGACCCCGAGGCCCTAGCCATGGCTCAAGCATTCTTCGACGACAGCATGGTCCCAGGTTTGATGATCGATGGGGTCGACCATTCAATGGTCTACACACGCTGCCTGGAGAGGTCAGGGTACAACCAACATGCGGCCTGGGGTTCGACAAATATGGACTTCGACCTAGTGTCCCGCCAGATTGAGTCGAATAATGCTTGGGCAGGATGTGCCCGCTCGAATGGGTGGCCCATGATCCAGGATTCCCAGGCTTCCATTGACCCCGATGAGTCCGATTGGCCTACGGTACTCATCCCTGTGACCATAACCGCAGAAGAGTTGAGGACCCTCGTGGAGGCCTGCCCTACCTTCAACCCCGAGCAACAGGAGTACCTCAGTCAATGGTGGCACATTGAAACGACTGGGCAGTACCCTCCCGATTATATGCCAGATCCGAGTCTGGATTTCGTTGTACCCTCGCTGCAATACTCCACGAACCCTGAGGACGAACCCACAGCTGAAGAGGCTGCGGCTCTTGAAAACATTTCCGCTCTGTACGGCGTCCTGTACGAAAAAAAGAATGAGTACTGGGCCAACAAGGTGGGTAATTAGTAAATCCCTGTTGATTGCCCGAAACGCCTTATACAAACTTCATCTGCACGGCATCACTGATAGTCCCCAAAACCAATCCGCTTTACGGTTTGCTTCATCATGAATTAACTCTATATTAGAATTAACTATCGCAGAATGAGCAAGCAACCAAACAGAATGAAAGGTGCAGACTGCCAAGTAATGAAAGATCAGCGACGAGGCTGTACGCCGTACTCCTTGAGAGCCGTGGCAAGCATATCCCGTGTACCCTCTTCAGCACGTATAAGCGGAAGTCGAGGTTCCCCAACCTCCCAGCCAAGAATATTCAATGCCTCTTTAACCGGAATAGGGTTAACTTCACTGAAAAGTGCCTTGATAAGGGGCAATCCTTTAATCTGGATTTCGCGAGCCTTATCGTAATCCCCTTCAAGCCAACTAGTGACCAGAGTGTGTACATCCTTGGGACAAATGTTGCTCCATACAGAGATAACACCAACACCACCCCAGCCAAGCATAGGAATAACAAGTCCGTCTTCACCAGTGTACAAAGTGAAGTCGGGTTCACACAGGGCACGAATCATACCCATCTGGTCGGTATTGCACTCCTTGACACCAACGATATTCTCGATGCGGCTCATCTCCGCACAAGCTTCAGGGGTGATATTCATCCCCGTACGACCAGGTACGTTATAAAGAATGATCGGCAACGTAGTCTTCTTAGCGATCGCTGAAAAATGGGCAACCAAGCCCTTCTGACTCGTCTTGTTATAGTACGGCGTCACCGACAAAAGCGCATCAGCACCAACCTCTTCAGCCTTCTGACTCAAATGAATAGCCTCAGCTGTGGAGTTGGAACCGGTACCAGCAATAATGGGAATACGTCCACCAACGAATTCGACAGCCTTAGCAACAATGTCGATATGCTCGTCAGTTGGGGTCGTTGAGGATTCCCCTGTTGTACCGAGGATGACCACGGCATCAATACCTTCAGCGATTTGATGGTCCAACAATTCGCCCAGCTTCTCTACATTCACCTCCCCACTGGGTGTGAAAGGCGTAACCAACGCGGTAGCGGCACCGCGGAAAATGGGTTCTCTCACCGTGATCCTCCTTTCCAAGGTCAATCGCGTTCAACGCGGCAAGATCAATCTCCCCAATGCTACCCCGAAAATAGCCCGAGCCCCAAGACTGTCCAATCGCCTCGGTAGTATTGCTGAAACCGAGGTTTCCATAGCTCAAGATATAGGGGATAATTGGTTTCCGAAGTGATTGGAGGTACGCCTGTGAGCAGGAACTACAACCTGGCGTTGATCGGGTTTGGGAATGTCAACCGTGCCCTGACAGAGGTCATTCACTATGACGGTGCTGCCTTGGCCGAGAAACTGGGGTTCACCCTGACAGTGACCGCCATCACTGATCTACGTTTCGGTGCTGTCGTCGATGGTCAAGGTGTGGATCTGGGTGCTGCCCTGAGCCTCGCGCCGGGCCAGACTTTCGCGAGCCTCCCGGGCGGGATGGAGACCTGCGACAACCAGGCGATCATCTGCAACGGTCCAGCAGACATTGTTATGGAAGCAACGTTCACGAACCCTGAGGACGGCGAACCTGGTCTCTCCCACGTACGGTGGGCCTTGGAATCCGGGAAATCCGTGTGTACGACCAACAAGGGTCCGGCTGCTTTCGCGGCTCGGGAGTTGGAAGAGTTGGCTGCCATGAACGGCGTACGCTTCGAGTTCGAGGGCGCTGTCATGAGCGGTACCCCTGTACTGCGTCTAGCCTCAGGCCCCCTCAAGGGTGTCGGTATCACCGGCTTCTCTGGGATCTTGAATGGTACGAGCAACTATGTCCTCACGCAGATGGAGTCCGGTCTTTCACTTGAGGCCGCCATCACGGAGGCTCAGGACCTTGGGTACGCCGAAGCTGACCCGACTGCGGATATCGGGGGTTCGGATGTACGCCTAAAGGTAACTGTCTTGGCGAAGGAGCTCTTGGGTGCTGACCTTGATGCTGCAGATGTGGTGACGGAAGGAATCACAGGGATCACACCTGGGATGATCGCCGAGGCTACAGCCAAGGGTGCCCACTGGAAACTCATCGGACAAGCAGAAATGGGTGCCGACGGAAAGGTGAATGCCTCGGTAGCTCCACAGATGCTCGACAGTACACACCCCCTGGCCGCCATTTCTGGTGCCACGAATGCAGTGATGTTCGAGACCGAATTCTTGGGTCGGGTTACGATCTCTGGGCCGGGTGCAGGTCGCCAAGAAACAGCCTTCGCCCTTCTCAGCGACATCGTCGCCATTGATGCCTTCTACCGTACGACTGGCAGCTAAGGTGAGCTGTGTTCTGGCGGTTTTGGTCGCCAGAACGAAGACTTGCGTTCCTGTTGCCCTTTTCTGCCGATAGGGTTCGTATAATTTATACCTCGATTGGCAGACTCACAACCGATCTAGGTACAAACGATTCAAGCGTTATGTCATGGAATGTTCTGTTGCCCCTTCAGAGGGGACCGTGAACACCTCAGCGAAGGTTACGGTACCTACGCCAGGCTTGTACGGCCAAAACTGAGACGATCCCACCTACAGTGGAGAAGACCGAACCTAGGATTCCGAAGATCATTTGAACCTCGGACCCGCCGTCTGTTGTAAAGATCGCGACGCAAAGGAAGATGATCCCCAAGAATAGAAACAGCGGTCCGATAATCGTCGTGGCGAGTCTCGCTGCGTTGGGGTCACCAGTCGTACGTGTGATGACGATTGAGTCGTCCCCAACCTGGACACTGACAGTCTTCCCAGTATGAATACTGCCTTTCAGTGGGATGACGAGGTGCTCCTTATCAGCTAAGGCATAGGGAATGACAAGGCGCTCTTCCTCTGCGGGTGTATAGGGAGTGTACGCACTCGGCCCAGACGCATCACCCGGCTGGAAACCCTCTGGTTCTTGGAAAGTTGTCTCCGGCTTCAACATTCCGACTCCTTCATTGGTCCTGTACGGCCTATTCTAACTGGATATGTCTCTCCCAACTGCTATGTGCAGTACCTTGGTACAACTCGCTTTTTCAACCGCTTTCACAGTCTTCTTTGCCTCAAGAATCGGCTCAGATCGTAACCCCTTGGTAGAATAGATGTCTATGTGGGTCCAAACCCGCAAATGAGGAGATGGAATGTTTGAAAGATTCACTGATCGGGCACGTCGCGTAGTCATCTTGGCTCAAGACGAAGCGCGGAAGTTGAACCACAACTATGTCGGTACCGAGCACATCCTGCTTGGACTGATCAGTGAGGGTGAAGGTGTCGCAGCCAAGGCTCTCACACAATTGGGGATCACACTCGAACCTGCCCACAAAGAGGTCGAGGAGATCATCGGTAAGGGGTCCCAGGCTCCTGCTGGTCATATCCCCTTCACGTCTCGGGCTAAGCGTGTCCTTGAACTGTCTTTGCGTGAGGCTCTTCAACTGAACCATCCCTATATTGGTACCGAGCACATCCTTTTGGGTCTTCTTCGTGAAGGTGAAGGGGTTGCTTCGCAGGTACTCATCAAGATGGGTGTCGACTTGGGAACGGTGCGCGAAACGGTACTTTCCCTTCTCAGTGGATTCCAACAGACCAAGCAGGCTGCGATGGCTGGGGCCCCTGAGCGTTCAACGAACACGACCGGCTCGAAGATCCTCGACCAGTTTGGCCGTAACCTCACTCAGGCTGCCCGCGAAGGCAAGCTTGATCCTGTGGTTGGGCGCTTGAAGGAGATTGAGCGCGTCATGACAGTTCTGTCTAGGCGTACCAAAAACAACCCTGTTTTGGTGGGTGAACCTGGCGTTGGAAAGACCGCCGTCGTGGAGGGTCTCGCTGAGGCCATCATCCGTGGAGACGTGCCAGAAACCCTCAAAGACAAGCAGATTTACACCCTCGACATGGGAGCCCTGGTCGCCGGTTCACGCTATCGTGGCGACTTCGAGGAACGCTTGAAGAAGGTACTCGCCGAGATCAAACAGCGTGGCGACATCATGATCTTCATTGATGAGATCCACACCCTGGTCGGCGCTGGTGCGGCCGAAGGTGCTATCGATGCTTCCTCCATCCTCAAGCCCATGTTGGCTCGTGGGGAGTTGCAAACCATTGGCGCGACCACCCTTGACGAGTACCGCAAGTACATCGAAAAGGACGCCGCACTTGAGCGACGCTTCCAGCCAATCAACGTTGACGAGCCCTCTATCGCACTCACCATTGAGATCCTCAAGGGCCTCAGAGATAGGTACGAAACCCATCACCGGGTCACGATCACCGATAGTGCTCTTACTGCTGCAGCCCAACTCGCTGATCGTTATGTGGCTGACCGTTTCCTGCCTGACAAGGCAATTGACCTGATTGATGAGGCGGGCGCACGTCTGCGCATCAAGCTAATGACAGCCCCCACCAACCTTCGTGAGATCGATGAGAAGATTGCTCAGGTACGCCGTGAACGCGAATCCGCTGCGGAGACTATGGATTACGAAGCTGCTGCCAACCTTCGTACCCAAGAACTCAACCTTCTCGCTGAGCGTGAACGCGCTGATGCCGAGTGGAAGGCCTCAGGAGAAGCAGTACCAGCCTCCGTCGACGAGGAGCAGATCGCTGAAGTCCTCAGCGCCTCAACAGGCATCCCGGTCTTCAAGCTCACCGAGGAGGAAAGCTCCCGTCTGCTGCAGATGGAGGCCGAAATCGGCAAGAGGATCATCGGCCAAACCGATGCAGTACACGCCCTCTCGCGTTCCATCCGCCGTACCCGTGCAGGACTCAAGGATCCCAAACGCCCCTCCGGCTCCTTCATCTTCGCTGGACCCTCTGGCGTTGGAAAGACCGAACTCAGCAAGGCGCTCACCGAATTCCTTTTCGGGGATGAGGATGCGCTCATCACCCTCGACATGTCGGAATACGCAGAGAAGCACACAGCCTCACGGTTGTTTGGTTCCCCTCCTGGGTTCGTTGGGTACGAAGAGGGTGGTCAGCTCACCGAGAAGGTACGCCGCCGCCCCTTCTCCGTTGTGCTCTTCGATGAGGTCGAAAAAGCTCACCCAGACATCTTCAACTCCCTGCTCCAGATCCTGGACGAGGGTCGTTTGACTGATGCTCAAGGCCGCGTGGTCGACTTCAAGAACACTGTCATCGTGATGACGACCAACCTGGGTACCCGTGACATCTCGAAGGCTGTGGGTCTGGGCTTCTCGAAAGACAATGAGGGTTTCGGATCCTATGACGCCATGAAGGCTAAGGTGAGTGACGAACTCAAGCAGCACTTCCGTCCCGAGTTCCTCAACCGTGTCGATGAGATCATCGTCTTCCACCAGTTGAGCCACGACGAGATCGAACAGATCGTGGATCTGCTGGTCGCCCAGATCGAACTGCGTCTCGCAGACCGCGATATGGGTCTCGAACTCACTCCTGCAGCTAAGACCAAGATCGCGGAACGAGGCTACGATCCGACCTTGGGTGCTCGCCCGCTGCGTCGCGCCCTGCAACGCGACATTGAGGATCAGCTTGCTGAAAAGATCCTCTACGGTGAGTTGCATGTCGGGGAAGTGGTCCTCGTGGATGTTGCTGAAGAGGGCGCGGAATTCCCGTTCACTTTCCAGGGAATGCCCAAGACCGAGATCACCGATTCTGCCCTTGAGGAACTTGCTTCCCTTGACTGATTTTGTGGCCCTATGAGAGTTTTCGCTGGGATCGCTCTGCCGGGAGAGGTGAGCGACCATGTAGCTGGGGCCTTAGAGATGGTACGACTTCCCGGGCGGTCGCGGAACCCCTGGATTCCCCAGATGAACTGGCATATTACGCTGGCCTTTTACGGGAATCAGCCTGAGGGGGTTCTTGACGAGTTGATTGGGAACCTTCAGACTGCGGCAGTGGCGACCGTACCCTTTGAGATTGCCCTTGGTGGTGCCGGGGTCTTTCATAGGGATGTGTGTTGGATCGGTACCACTGACCCCAGTGGGTCTCTCAACCCACTTGCTGAGAGGGTACGTGGGGATTACGCCATTGGAGACCAGCACACGAAGAACCGATTCCATGTGACGATCTCCCGATCAGGTCGCAAAGCTGAACTATCCTCCACCATGGCTGCTCTGGCCATCTATCGTGGCCCGGCGTGGATGGTCGATCACATCACCCTCTACGAATCCAGTCTCGGCGAGGGCGCTGGGGGTCATCCCCTGTACACCCCGCTCGCTGAGGTACCTCTAGGGTGAGGATCAGTTCAACCCACGAATCTCGCGTACAACCTTGACTAGTTCACGGATATCGTCGGGGTAAACCTCACCAATATTGCCGATACGGAAGGTATCCGCCTGGGAAATCTTGCCCGGATAGAGAACAAACCCTCGTGCTTTGGCCTGCTCATAAAAGGACGTGAAGTCGAAGTCAGCCTCTGGATACAGGAAGGAAGTGATGATGGGTGACTGGAGGTTCTCGGGCAACAAGACCTCGAACCCAGCCTTAGTCATCCCTTCGACAAGGAGTTTCTGATTCTCACAGTACCGAGCGTGACGTGCAGCAACCCCGCCTTCCTCCTCTAGTTCGTTGAGTGCCTGGAAGAAGGCGCGTACGACGTGGGTCGGGGAGGTGAAACGCCATTTTCCGGAGGAATCCATGGCCTTCCACTGGTCATAGAGGTTAAGACACAGGGAGCGAGCCTTGCCTTCACACTTGGCCAATTCGGACTTGCGGGCAATGATGAACCCGAATCCTGGCACACCCTGGATGCACTTGTTGGATGAAGAGATCAGGAAGTCGATTCCCAGCTCAGCAAGATCCATGGGGATCCCACCAAAGGAACTCATCGCATCCACCACGAGGATGCGACCCGCAGCCTTGACGACTTTCGCAATCTCTGGGAGCGGATTGAGCATCCCTGTTGTTGTCTCACAGTGAATGAGTACCACATGGGTGATCTCAGGATCATCATTCAACAGATCCACGACCTTGGCTGGGTCGGGTGCCTCAGTTTCGAGGAGTGTGTACCGCACATGGTCGATCTTGAGTACCTCGGCCATTTCTTGGGCGCGCTCGCCATAGGCACCATTGGCGATGATGAGGAGCTTTCCGTCCAAGGCTCCCAGTGTTGCCTCGACTGAGAAGGACCCACTTCCTTGCATGAGTACGACAGTGTATTCATCGACTTTCTTGGTGGCGAGTGCCACCAAGCGACGGCGGATGTTTTGTACGATCTCTTGGTTGTAGTCGTCATCCCAGGTACACCAGTCGCGCAGGAGCGCATTGCGTACCGTCTTGGAGGTGGACAGGGGACCAGGGGTGAGAAGAAGATAGGGATTCTCAGGGATAAAGTCGTACATATGTCAGGCTCCGCGTTCTTGGTTGATGGATTCGATAAGGGCTGGAAGGGCAGTGATGTCGGGGATGACATGGTCGGCCCCAGCATGGATGTACTGTGTGGTGACCTTGTCGAGTAGGGTTCTGGCCTCACTGGATGACAAAGCAGTGAACTCCTCCTCGGTGAGCCCCACCATGGATGAGCCTCGAAGTACCCCAACGGATATACATCCAGCGTTGGTACCCTCCTGGATGTCGGCTATTGTGTCCCCGACTTTGATCACCTCGTCTATCGACGTAGTACCTAGTCGCTTGAGGTTTTCCCACACCATGTACGGCTGTGGTCTCCCGATTCCTCCCACATCATCAGGGCAGATGAGCAGATCAGGAGCGTACCCGTTCTTGGCAGCTTGAGGCTCGACAACATCCATCATTGCTCGGGTGTACCCCGTCGTGGAGCCGATCTGGTACCCCGTAAGACGTAGTGTAGCCACGGTCTCAAGTACCCCAGGAATCGGGTCTGCGTGATTGGCCAACACGTCAAAGAGTGCAGACTCGAATTGGGCATAAATCCTGTCCACATCGGCTGCAGTATGGGGTTTGCCCTCAAGCATTGCTTCAATGTGGGCCCGTTTTTGCATCCCCATGGGGGCACGTACCTCGTCAAGGGTGGGGTCAAACCCTGCCGATCTAAAAGCGGTCAGGAAGGCATTGACGGGGGCAATACACCCATAGTCAACCGTTGTTCCAGCCCAATCAAAGATCACAGTGGTGATGGGTGTTGTCATTCAGTTTCTCCTCATTGTTGGTTCGAAGTGATGTCTGGATCCTACGACTGCGCGCAGGATGACGTGGGGACTGACATTCGGGATGACGTGGGAGTTCATACAGTGACCTCCTGGTGATTGGTACGACGCTTGATGAGTCGTACTGCTGCTTCATAGGCAATCCTGACGCCGACATTCATCAGGAGGATCAGTAAACTCATGGCTGCTGCCTGTCCAAAGTCCCCGGCCTCCTCCATGTGCGTGATCGCAATCGCGGCGATCTTGAAGTTGGCGCTGTATAGGAAGACCACAGCCGAAACCGTGACCATGGCATTGACGAAGAAGTACATCGAAATTTCCAGAATAGCCGGAAGTGAGAGGGGAACACTCACGCGAATGAACATCTTCCAGCGCGGTACATTCATCGAATCGGAGACACTCTCGTACTCTCTGTCTAGTTTCTTGAGGCAACCGCTTGCCGTGAGGAAGGGTACAGAAAAGTAGTGGAGGATATTCGCAATAACCAGGATCGCCATGGTTCCGTACACGAAGTTCAAAGGGTTTGTCTTCGAGTTGAAGAAGAAGATGAACGCAATACCAATGACCATCCCAGGTAAAGCCAAAGGCAGGACAGATAGCAGTTTCCCGAACCTTCGCAGGAGAGTGAACCCTGCGGTCTTCTCGATCATATAGGCATACACGAAGACGAAGATCGTACCAAAGATAGCGGTCGCTAGAGCCATCTTGAGGGAGTTCGTATAGGCTCCCATCCCCCCAACTGATCGGTTGAAAGAGAAGTTGTCGAGGGTGAAGGCAAGGTTATAGGGATAGTTCTCGGTGAGACCGCCGATGGCGAGGGCGATGATCAAAACGAGAAAGAATCCTGTGACAAGTGAACACAGTGTAAAGAAGAAAACGTCACGTCCTGTGGACGCCTTGATTGTCAATTGTGTGGCCCTAGCCGAGATCGTACCCGAATTCTTTGAGTTGACTAGGCGATCTACAGTAAAGGAGGCTACCGCTGGGATGAGCAAGAGGGTACCCACTACTGCACCCATATTGAAGTTGAACTGGCCGGCAACCTGTTTGTACACATCAGTTGCGAGGACGTTGAAACTCCCGCCGATCACTTTAGGTGCACCGAAATCGGTGAACGCCAGGGTGAAGCAGACGAAGAAGGCGCTGACGATCGTGTACTTTATCTCGGGGAAGGTCACCCGAAAGAGTACCCTCGCATGGGAGGCACCCATCGACTCAGCAGCTTCGTACAGCCTCCCATCCGCAAACTCCAAGGCGACATAGAACATCAGAAAAGCTTGAGGGAAGGTGTAAATCGTCTCAGAGATGATGATGCCCAAACGGCCATAGAGTTCGAAGGGAAACAGGCCCGCACGAGTGAGGATCCCCTGCTTGCCGAAGAGGTACACCAACCCGAGCGCGTGGACGAGCGTGGGGATGAAGATCGGGATGAGTGCTGTGTACTTGAAAAAGGCCTTGCCCTTGATACGGGTACGGGTCAAAGCAAAGGCGTACCCAAACCCAAGGATCATCGAAAACAATGTCGACCACAGTGAGATGTCAATAGTGTTGATAATCGAAGTCGACAAGGCCGGGGTATCGAAGTACTTAATGTAGTTCGCGAAACCAACGAAGTCGCCGCTCTTGTTGAGGAATGCCTTCGAAAAGAGCGAGAAAATGGGGAAGATGAGTACCACTGTCAGCATCACCAGACACAACAGCAATACGAGCAACTGCGAGACCCTGAGTCCGGTCAGATACCGTCGAAGTTTGTCCATCAGGCAGCCACTGCATACTTTCTAAGATGGTCTTTCGGCATGGACAGGTGGATGGTGGATCCCTCCATGAGATTCAGATCCTTGACACGATCCGAGGGAAGATCCAGGCAGACATCCTCAGAATTAGGGAGGACCCCATGCACCCTTGTGAGGGCACCCTTGAACTCGATGGAACGGATTTCAGCCCAGGTGTCATGGTCTGTCGAATCAGCGATCTCGATGTTCTCTGGGCGTATTGCGCAGATATTGCCAGCATCGGTATATGTGTTCATGGTGCCTATGAAGTTCGCAACGAAAGGGGTTGCGGGGTGGTCATAGACTTCACACGGGGTACCAATCTGCTCCACGACAGCGTTGTTCATCACAATGATCCGATCCGCCATGGTGAGGGCCTCTTCTTGGTCGTGTGTCACCATGATTGTGGTGATCCCAAGATCCTGCTGAATGGAGCGGATGTCACGACGAAGCTTGGCGCGTACCTTGGCATCAAGAGCAGATAAAGGCTCATCGAGAAGCAGAAATGCAGGGGACAAGGCTATAGCTCGTGCCAGGGCGGTACGCTGTTGCATTCCGCCGGAAAGCTGACGGGGGTACTTGTTGCGATGCTCGAAGAGGTCCACAAGGTGGAGGGCTTCACGGGCTTTCTCAACCATGGCGGCCTTGGTCATCCCGCGCTTTTGACGCAAACCGAACAGGATGTTGCCTTGTACTGTCATGTTGGGGAAGAGTGCATAGGACTGGAAGACGATCCCGAAATTGCGCTTCGACGGTGGCAGGAAGGTGGCATCCCGGCCATCAATCACGATGCTTCCCGAATCGGCGGTCTCCAGTCCTGCAATAATACGCAGCAGAGTGGTCTTGCCACATCCTGAAGGGCCAAGTACGCAGACAAGCTCGCCTTTGTTGATTGAAGCGCTGACATTGTCGAGAGCGGTCTGCTTGCCGAAAGTCTTGGTGATTGTCTCGATTTCGAGAAAAGAGTTGTTCATTTTTGCTCCTGTATAGCCCTCAAGGCACCCACATAACGTGGGCGCCTGAGGACCTTAGTTGGAAGGAAGATCACCGAGCAGCAGACTTTCCGTCGTACTTCTCATTCCAGTTTTCTAGAATTGATTCACGATTCTGAGCGATCCAAGAAAGGTCATTGTCAATCAGTTGATCGACAGGATCAGACTCAAAGCCGTCATATTTCGCCCCCTGGCCATTGGTGATAATCGGGTAGTTGCCCTTGTACATATTCATTGCTGAATCGGAGATAGCCCAATCGAGGAAGGTCTGTGCGGCAGGGTTGATCGCATCCTTCTTCATGAGAGCATTGGCTTCAAGATCCCACCCGGAACCCTCAGTCGGGAAGACAACCTCAACGGGGAGCCCGTCACGCTTCTGCTTGATTCCGGCATATCCGAAGCTCACGCCCACAATAGTTTCACCAGCACCAGCCATCTTGGCGGGCTTGGAACCAGAGTGCACATACTGGTCGATGTTCTCGTGGAGCTGATCAAGGTAATTCCAGCCAGCATCGGTACCCTTGCCCTTCAACTGCATCAGACCGGTGACCGTGAGAAGGCCCGTACCTGAAGAGGATGGGTTCGACATAACGATGTGACCCTTGAGTTCTGGCTTCAACAGATCGTCATAGGTCTTAATATCGTCAACGGTGAGCCCGAGCTTTTCGAGTTCGACAGTGTTGATCACGAAGGCGGTCTCCCAAACATCGATACCAACCCAGGATGGTACAGCCTTGGTGGACTTGAACTTGTCGAGGATATTCTCAACACCAACTGGCTCATAGGGTTCGAGCATCCCTTCATCATCAAGGACGAGCAGGGAGGATGCTGCTGTACCCCAGACGAGATCCGCTACGGGATTGTCCTTCTCAGCCAGCAACTTTGCTGTGATCGTACCTGTTGATTCACGAACAATGTTGACCGTGATCTCTGGGTACTGCGCGGAGAAATCAGTGAGGTACTCCTCAACCAACTCATCTTCGAGTGCAGTGTAAACAACGATCTCACCGGATGCAGAGGCGTCAACGTCAGCTGTACCAGTAGTGTCATCCACGGAAGGGCTTGAGCAGGCAGCCATCGTGAAAACCAATGGCAGGGTCAATGCGAGCACACTGGCGCGCAGGATATTTCTAAATAGACTCGTGTCATTCATGGGCATGAGTCAACCAGCACCACCCTAACGCGATGGCGTCCCAAAGTTACCAGGACCTTAACACCATAAGAACTCGTGTGAGGTCCTGCCTGGCCAAGATTATGTATCCTCTTTGCCTACAAAAACAAGACCACTGACCATCCATTAATCCGTGAAATCACAGCCCCACCCATTCCAGTATCATGGAGCTCGCAGGCCACTAACCGCAAGGGAGCATCCTATGAGTACCCAGAATCAACCCATCACCCTTGAAGAGATCAACCAGGATTTCTCTTTGGTACACACAGCATCACTGTCACCGGACGCCGAGCACGCCATTGGCTTCTTTTCAGGCAAAAAAGTACCCCTAGAGATGCACAGAGTCACCACCGTGAAGCGCCTCTATCTCAAGGATATTGACACTCGTGCGGCCTCCATTGAGTCAGCAGGAAACAACACATTCCTGCTTGACAACAGGGATGTTTTCCTCGACATGCTCACCGATTCTGGCGTGAACTCAATGAGCATCTTCCAGCAGGCAGCCATGCAGACCGCCGATGATTCCTATGCTGGATCTGCCACCTACTTCCGCTTGAAGAATGCACTCAACTACGTCTTCGGTACCGAACACTTCCTCCCAGCCCACCAGGGTCGCGCCTGCGAGAACATCATCGCGCGTACCTTCGTGACCCCCAATTCTTATGTGATCACGAACTACCACTTCACCACCACCAAGGCACACATCATGAACAATGGTGGTGAGGTCATTGAGGTCGTACCTCAAACCTCCCTTGACCCGACCTATATCACCGACTTCAAGGGCGATATGGACCTCGACCTTCTTGCCTCCGAGACGGCGAGAGTTGGGCGTGAAAACATTGCCTTCGTACGCATTGAGGCAGGTACGAACCTCATCGGCGGGCAGCCCGTTTCCCTAGCCAATATGCGTGCAGTCTCGAAGTTCTGCCGCGAGCAGGGAATCCTGCTTGTTTTTGATGCTTCGCTGTTGGCTGACAATCTGTATTTCATCAAGACCCGCGAGGAAACTGAAAAGGGCAAGACTGTCCGCGAGATCGCCCTAGAGATTGCGCCCTTGTTCGACATCATCTACTTCTCGGCCCGCAAGCTCGGATGTGCCCGTGGCGGTGGGATTGTCTCCAATAATGTTGAACTCATTGAGAAGATGAAGCCACTGGTACCTTTGTTTGAGGGCTTCCTTACCTATGGTGGCATGAGCGTCCGCGAGATGGAGGCCATCGCAATTGGGCTCGTCGAAACCTGTGATTTCCATGTCATCTCCCAGACTGCCCAGTTCGTTGAGGCAGCAGTCGACCTTCTCGAAGCGAAGGGCGTTCCCTGTGTACGCCCCGCAGGTGGGTTGGGCTGCCATATCGACGCCATGAGATTCCTGGACCATGTCCCCCAAGAGGAGTACCGCGCTGGAGCTCTTGCCGTGGCGGTCTACCTTGCCAGCGGGATTCGTGGAATGGAAAGGGGTACCCTGTCCGAGGAACGCAACCCGGATGGTACCGATCACCTTTCAGCCATGGAACTCCTGCGTCTAGCCATCCCGAGAAGGGCTTTCACCCTGTCACAGCTAGAGTTTATGGCGGATCGCATCGGCTGGGTCTACGAGAATCGTGACCTCATTGGTGGTCTGAGATTTGTTGAAGAACCCGCTCAGTTGCGCTTCTTCTTCGGTCGCCTAGCTGCCGTTGGTGATTGGCCTCAGAAGCTGATCGCCAAGTTCAAGAAGGATATGCCGAGCCAGGTTTAAGCAGCTGCATCTTCCTCAACGAAGACTAGATCCTCAACCTGCTTCGGCAAGGTGAAAGGATCAATGGGCAGCGGGTGTACTGCTTCTGCACGTGACCAGGTTGCCAACCAGGAGTCGGCGGGCCGAGCAACAAGGAGAAGTACGGGTGGACAGTCCTCGTACTCATCGCGGATCTGTTTGGACAGACCCATACCACCGGACGGACTCGTCTCGGCATCGAAGATGCAGCAGTCGACGTCCTTCTTGTCGAGTTCAGCAAGTACAGCCGCCTGTGTGGCGACCTCCCGGATATCGACTTCAAGTCCTCCAAGCATCGGCCCGAGAGCATCAACGACATCGGCTCGTACTTGACGATCATCTGAGTACACTACGACGACGACCTGCATACCAACTCCTTGTTAGTCAGAACACCCCCCATCATAGCGAAACTGACATATTTCAGTGAGAAATAGCCACCCATGCGGGTGACTTATCTATCTCCTATGGAGACCTGGAGTGTTCCAGCGATATACTGTGGAGAACACGGGAGCCCATATGGGCTGAGAGGAAGGTTCGACCTTCGACCGCATGAACCTGATCTGGTTAGTACCAGCGAAGGGAAGTACTCTGGCATTTGCCACCCGTGCCCCATCTGATAGAAAGGGCACACATGTCTCACTCATCATCACGTCTGCGCTGGCGGGTCGTGGATATCGTCGTTGCTGCGGTCCTAGGGATTGCAGTCGGTTTGATCTTTTTTGCATGGAACTTCGCTGGGGACACCATCGGCGACGCACTGAAACTCATCCTTCCTCCGCTGAAAGGCCTAGTCGGAGGCATGTGGCTTCTGGGTGGAGTCCTTGGTGGACTCATCATTCGTAAGCCTGGTGCCGCCATCTTCGTGGAGATGATTGCTGCGCTTGTACCGGCTCTGATCGGGAATCAGTGGGGGCTGTCTGTTCTTTTCAGCGGGCTCCTTCAGGGCGCCGGTGCGGAACTGATCTTCCTCACTTTCTGGTACAAGCTCTGGAAGCTCCCTGTGGCAGTACTGGCGGGGATCTGTGCTGCTGTCTTCGAATGGACCTACGAGATCATCGTGTGGTATGCCGGTTGGGCCCCCATCCACAAGGTAGCCTACCTTGGGGTTTTGGCCTTGTCAGGCGCAATTTTGGCAGGGGTACTAGGGTGGCTGATCCAACGAGGATTGGCCCGTACTGGCGCCCTAGATCGTTTCGCATCCGGTCGCGAAGTACGTACCCTCATATGACCCTGCACTCCCTCGTGTCATCCTGCGCGAAGTCGCAGGATCCAGATATATGGCTAACCATAATTCTGGACTCTGCGACGTACTGTGAAAAGTCGCAGTGCGCAGGATGACATGAAAGTGGAGGATGCAACGTACGAAATGATGAGATGACCATGGAGATCCGGGCTAAGGATTGGGGGTGGCGTCATGCCAGCCGCCGAGCTTGGGCACTTCGAAACCTCAGTTTCACGATCAAAGCGGGCGAACGGGTACTGCTTCTTGGGGCTTCGGGAGCAGGAAAGTCGACTCTGTTGGCTGCTCTAGCTGGGGTACTCGGTGATGCAAATGAGGGTGAAGAGGAGGGGTTGCTGACCATTGGTGGTACCCATCCTCGTGAGTTGAAGGGTCACGCGGCCCTGATGATGCAGGACCCGGATTCCCAGATCGTATTGACCCGGGTCGGCGATGATGTGGCTTTCGGCTGTGAGAACATGTGTATACCCCCTGATGAGATCTGGCCGCGGGTGGATACTGCCCTAAAGTCGGTGGGGCTTGATCTGCCACGGGATCATCACACGAATCATCTTTCTGGCGGCGAACAACAGAGGTTGGTACTTGCTGGTGCTCTTGCGATGGGTGCCGAATTGCTGGTCTTGGATGAGCCCACCGCGAACCTTGATACTGTTGGTTTGATTCAGGTTCGAGATGCTGTTGCCGAGGTGGTTGCTGATCGTAATCGTACCCTTATTGTTGTTGAACATCACTGCTCAACGTGGGCATCCCTAGTTGATCGGGTCATCGTACTAGCGCCAGATGGGGCTATCGCCGACGGATCTCCCACACAAATCTTCCCGAAGATGAGTGAAGAATTGGCAGCCATGGGCGTGTGGATTCCTGGGGAATACATGAATTCCGGCAGCCTTCCCTTCAATGCACATCCCGTACGCACCATAACTTCACAAAACCCCACTGGTACGGATACCTCATCTGGAAGTTGTGAAGTTTCGATTCAGTTTGACCCCGAAATCCCTACACAAGTTCACAAACCCAAAGATGGGCACCACATTGAGGGTGATGTGGTGAAGTTTCGCGACGAAAGAGGCTTAGATGGTAGTGATAGTGGGTACCGACCAGTCGCGATCAGTACTCATGGGCTTGCTATAGGGTACGGATCAACTCCCATTCGTACTGGCATCTCTATCGATATCCCTCGTGGTCTCTCTTCAGTGATCACGGGTACCAATGGGTCAGGGAAAACCACATTGGCTCTGACCTTGGCCGGTCTCTTACCGCCACTTGATGGGGTTGTTGAGGTCGCCGAAACCCTGGCACCCAATGGTCGATCATCCCCACACACATGGAGGTCTCGGGAACTCCTCACGCGAATAGGTACGGTCTTCCAATCCCCGGATCACCAATTCGTCGCCAGTACAGTCTTCGATGAGATCGCAGTGGGGCTCAAAGCATTGAGTACCAAGCGCAGTCGTGCGCGGTCATCTCATTCATTGCGCCGTCCCGAATCCGTACCGGATGCTCAGACCATAGAATCAACCCCCACGTCTATCGATGCCACAGTGAACCAACTCCTGGACCAACTCCGCCTCACCCATCTGGCAAAGGCGAACCCTTTCACCTTGTCAGGGGGGGAAAAGCGTCGACTATCCGTGGCAACAGTACTAGCCTGCAACCCCCAAGTCATCATCCTCGACGAACCCACCTTCGGCCAGGATCGTCTGACTTGGGCATCCATGGTCGAGATCGTGGCAACACTGCGCGACCAGGGTACAACCATCATCTCTGTCACCCATGACCAGGCCTACATTGAAGCCCTCGCAGATCACCGCATCGACATGGGGGAGCTATGACTACACAGCTCCGCTCGCTTTCCGAAGAGATGTGTAGGACAACCATCCTTGACTGCGTGAATCCGGTGACCCGGATGGGGGCTGCGATGATCCTCACATTCCCGTTGTTCATCACCCTCGACTGGGTGAGTGCCCTGACCGTCGTGGCCTTGGAGATCGTGATCTGGTTGGCCCTATGTCCACGCCACATGGGCTCCCGCCTTCGTACCCTCGGACTCAGAGCCATACCCTTTGTGGTCGCGGCTCCCCTTGCCGGACTCTCCATGGCACTCTATGGGAACCCCGATGGTCAGATCTTCTTCACCTGGGGCCTGATCGTTGTCTCCGAGCAGTCGCTGAGTTACGCCGCTGCTGTGGCTGCCCGAGTGATCGCACTGGGGATGGCTTGCCTGGTCACCCTCATCGGCGTCGACCCCACAGACATGGCCGATGGTTTGGCCCAGGTCTGGCATCTTCCCTCCCACTTCGTCCTAGGTACTTTAGCTGCGGTACGTCTTGTGGCCCGCCTTGGTGACGACTGGAGAACCATGCAACTCGCCCGCAAGGCCCGTGGCCTGGGGGATCATGGGGTACTGCATCGATATGCCACCCTGGCTTTTGCATTGCTGGTCAGTGCGATTCGACGGGGTTCAACCCTGGCAACCGCGATGGAGACCCGCGGATTTGGTCGAGGGCGACGTACCTGGGCGAGACCCTCAAAAGTGGGAGTACCAGACATTATCTGTCTTGGAATCGCCGCAGGTATCGTAGGTTTCGGACTCGCTTTAGCGCTAGTCACCGGCCATTTCAGGTGGATTGGCGATGTACTGTAAGGGTTGGCAGCTAATGCGCAGCCAAAATTCCAATCGTGGAGAACACTATGACTGACACGATCATTCCGACAAAAAATATTATCAATAAAATTGTAGCTGCTATCCCGAGGGCGCGCCCGACTCTCAAAGAGCTTGTCAAACAGTACTGCCCCTGTTGACATTCCCGAATGGCCCGATTCCCTAAAGACCACGCGAAGGGTCCCAAGATTCCTGCAAGAACCAGTGACAGAATTCCAAGTATAAGTACTACGTTGGCGTGTGGATGTTCGGGCCTCAACCGAAACTCGTGGCGATCCGAGACCCCGAAGGGTTCCATATTTCCGTACTCTGGCACCCCAGGCCTCATCCCCTGAGCCTGGGCATAACCCGTTGTCACATGCGGTTCATATGGCTGATAGTTGCTCATTATAGTCTTCCTTTCTCCCTATTCCAGGATAACTCCCCGCCCCCAGAATCCAAGGGGGATACTCCCCTGATTTCCCCCTGATGATCCACCTTCTTTGTGGAGGTGCGCGGAGGGTGGGGTACATTTATCTCAAACCGTATTCCCGAACGGAGGAGTTGTTTCCCTCAGGAAACAACTGCGGGAGTGTGTTTGAGATAGATGTACCCCACCCTCTGCGTGGTTGGCTACTATTCGTGGATGGTGGAGACTATTGGACAGTGAAGCTGCTGAAGATGAGGTATATCTATTCTCGACCCTATCCCTCGATTTGCTGGATACCCCACATCCCTGGAATGCTTCTCCTAAACCAAAGGAGTACACATGAATATGGAGATGACGCCCATGGTTTGGGCTGGCCTGGGAATCGGACTGCTGTTTGGTGTACTCCTGGCTTTTTTTGCATGGAGGCAGATGCGCATCCTCACCCTTGTCTTGGCTGGCCTTGCAGTAGCGGGAGGCATCGTACTGGCAATCACGGTACCTGATTCTGGAGCGACTATAGTGACCGCTCTCCTTGCGACAAGTGTTGGCAATGTTCTTGCAAACATCGTACGTGCCAAGTCTCGTAACCGGAATTCGTAAAACAGACTGGAGTTTGCAGTAGCCATACAAAGTACTCCCTGCTTTTCGTTGGCAATGATTTCACCCATACAGATGTACGTTCAGCACTTGATATCTATGGTGTTGATATCCCCTGAGTTTATTTGTGGGCGTCTTCCCGGTAGAGTTATCCGAGCAACTGGAGGCGTCGCCTAGTTCGGTCTATGGCGCCCGCCTGCTAAGCGGGTTGAGGGTTCGTCCCCTCTCGTGGGTTCAAATCCCACCGCCTCCGCCAAGCAACCCCGAGAGCCGACTTTAGTCGGCTCTCGCTGTATGGGAACCAATGGGAATTGCGAACTTGCTCGCGAATTCCCTTTTGTTTCTATACAGTCATGAACATCCAAGGAGGTTCTTGAGGGTTGCGCGAAGGAGTGCGGTCGTAGGGAGCGAAGCGACCGAATACCGTCTCCGCGATGACTTCGGCTCTGGCTGTATGAAAGCCCAAACGTTCAAGCCAAACCCCGTACCTATCGTGCAATGTCGGCAAAGCGCGCTGAGGTGATCGTGGCCAAACTCTGGGGAAAGAGACTGATTTGGAGTCCTCGACGACCAGCGGAAACAAAGATGGTGTCGAAAAGTTCCGCAGTTTCATCAATGATCGTTGTCAACGGGGTTTTCTGGCCGATAGGGGATATACCTCCTACGATGTAACCGCTGGAGCGAACGGCCAACTCAGGATCAGCCAGATCAGCTTTCTTGACACCCAGTACTGTCGCCATGGCCTTCAAGTCAAGCTGGGTGGCCACGGGTACCACTGCAACAGCGAGGTGGCGACCACCAGTATCAACCACGAGGGTTTTGAAGATTTGTAGTGGATCGACACCTAATGATGCAGCCGCCTCATCCCCAAAGTTGTGGTTCGCTGGATCATGGTCATAGGGGTGCAATTCGTAGGGAATCCCTGCCGAATCCAGTACCACTGTTGCTGGTGTCGCAGACATGGGTTCAATTCTGACACAATAGGCGAATGAAATATGCACTGCTCGTTCTTGCTGGAGCTGTGCTCTATGGAACAACGGGTACCTCCCAAGCCTTTGCTCCCGATGGTGCCTCATCTATGTCGATAGGCTCAGCCAGATTGGCTTTCGGTGGGTTGATCATGGGTACTCTTGGGTGCATATCCTGGTGGCGTCGTCGAGCCACCCTGACACAGCTTTCGTGGCGTGAGGCCCTCGCCATCACTATTGGTGCTGGTGTTGTCTTGATCTATCAGTCGACTTTCTTTGCTGCGACAAGGGTAAACGGTGTCATGGTTGGTACTGTGATCGCCCTTGGCTCAAGCCCGGTTTTTACTGGCTTAATCGAGTGGGTGGTACTCAAAACTCGCCCAAGCCTACGCTGGATGCTCGCGACCGTACTTGCTGTTGTTGGAGTGGCAGCCCTCTCCTGGTCGACTGGTTCGAGGGTACAGGTCGATCCGTGGGGGGTCATCTTGGCTCTCATCTCGGGAGCCTGTTATGCGACTCTTGCTGTGGCGACGAAATGGCTGCTCAACCGTGGGTGGCGTTCCACAGATGTTGCTATGGCGGTCATGGGGGTCGGCTCACTTCCCGCGTTCCTGATTCTCTCCATGTCCGACAGTTCCTGGCTAGCCACACCACGTGGGATCGCCGTGACATCGTGGATGGCCATCGCCACCCTCTGTATTGCCTACATGTTAACGGTCGCTGGTATGCGGGGAATGACCGCAGCCTCAACCACTACAGTCGGGCTTGCCGAACCTGCGACGGCAACACTACTTGGTGTTGTGGTACTTTCTGAGCCCCTAACCCTGACTCGTGTACTCGGGTTGGCGGCGATCATTGGTGGTGTAGTGGTCCTTGGGTTGACCAAGGCGTCCTCAACCACCCAAGTACCACAGGACAGCTAGTACACGGCGGTGATCATCGCTGGAGTTGGTCAGATCCAGTTTGGTGAAGATGGAGGCAATGTGTTTCTCTACTGCACCTAGGGTTACCACGAGTTGGGATGCAATAGCGGTATTGGATCGGCCTTCGGCCATGAGTGAGAGTACCTCTGACTCTCGGGAGGTCAAAGGATTGGGACCTTTCCGATCTGAAGTAATCTGTGCGATGACTTCAGGATCCACCATCGTTCCACCCTTGACGATGATGTCTAAGGTGGCGGCCACCATCGAGAATTCCTGGACCCGGTCCTTGAGGAGGTACCCTACTGCGCCCCTCCCATCGCGGAGAAGCTCCTGTGCTGCTTCTACTGCAACCCATTGTGAGAGTACCAGCAAGCCGATCTCAGGATTCGTGGAACGGATGGTCATTGCGGCACGCAACCCATCATCGGTATGTGTGGGTGGCATACGTACGTCTGTCACAACCATGTCAGGAAGATGGGTCTGTACCGATTCAATCAATCGAGGGGCATCGTCAACAGCATCAACAACCTCGTGTCCGAGTTCGGTAAACAGTCGTACAAGCCCCTCCCTGAGCAGGACACTGTCTTCGGCTATGACCAGTCGCATGGTTCACCTTCCTCGATTCATTGACTCACATTGGTAGTACTGCTGTGATCGTGGTACCAGAGGTACCGTTGATCGTGAGATGACCATCCAGCCCGCTGATGCGATCCTGCAAACCAGCCAGACCGTGACCGGGGATGGACTGGGCACCACCTGTACCGTTGTCGTGGATCTCCAGAAGTAAATCATTGTTGTCGTCTGTGGTGACAAGCACAGTGATCCTTGTGGCTTCAGAGTGCTTGACAGCATTGGCCAATGCTTCGCATGCAACAAAGTACGCAGCAGTCGCGACTTTCTCTGGTGGTTCGCTGGGGAAGTCATAGTTCACTAAAACTGGGATAGTGCAGGTCGCAGCAGCGGCAAGTAATGCTGGCCCGAGTCCACGTTCGGTGAGGATCGGAGGAGCAATACTTCGGGAGAGCGAGCGAAGGTCGGCGATAACAGAGTCGGTCATATGACGGGCACCATCAAGAAGTGCAGTCCCGGATTCAATGTCGCCCTCGTCAAGGCGACGCTGGGTTGCAGCCAAATCCATACCCAAACGGATCAGTGTTTGCTGTGGGCCGTCGTGAAGATCGCGTTCCATACGCCGTAATGCTGAGGTCTCGGCCCGCCCCAATTGGTCGCGTGCCTCAGAGAGGTAGGCCACCCGCTGGGCAAGACTCTCTTTCGAGGGTGCGAGGAACGCCTTGGCGAGCCCGACATGCATGAACGCACACCCACGTACCACCCAAGGCAGTGTGACTAGGGCGAATACTCCGATAATAAGATCGAAAACCCAGCCGGGAATAGGCCAGTGCAGGAGACGCATGAGCTGACCAGCGCCACTGTAATAGCCACTTAGTGGCTCCCAAATCCAACCGGTGAATCCACTCAGAACTAGGGCCCACCATGTGAGTGTCACTGACCAGGTGAAGACCGAGATGGGGAAAATCAGTATTCCGTGGAGGGCTTCGCGCCATAGCCCAGGATCTTTGAGGGGACGAAGGGCTCTCGCCCACCAGGCAGTGGAAGTCTGCGGCAGGGCAGGCACCCCTTCAATGATGGTACCTTGTTTGTGTAGGCGCAGCCTCTCCATATTGGCGAATCCACGACCGGCGTACAAGGTGGCGACCCCAATCGGCAGACCTATCCAGATGATCGCCATCCCCGCCCCTAGGCAGACTCCGGTGATGATGACAATAAAGGATGCAATGGCGAAAGGCAGTGCCGCGAGGATGTACCCGGAATCGCGGAGGGTACGGTTCACAAGCGAGTGCTTCCTAAGTTGTTGAACTGGGCGCAGTTCTTCTGTTACCTGGTTCATGGTTTTTCCTTCCACGTCTTTTAGGTTACTGCATTCAGTTTTTCATCATTACTATCTGTACGTCATTGGTACCTACACCAGACTTTGATGGTGGGGTTATCCCCAGGGTCCGAGTCTTCGATCAGCGGTCACGCAAGAGGTGGCGTACCCTCATCTGACACAGGATCAACGCAAACCCAGTCCAGGCCGCCAAAAAGGCGAGGATCATCCAGATCGGCCAGGTACCACCATTAATAATATGGATTTGGGTACCAAGAAGATTGAGGATCTCGGGCGTGATCTTCTCGTCTATAGATGCCATACCTGGAGTGATCAGGGGCTGGCGTACGAGGGCAGCAAGCTGAGCAAAGGGCAAGACCCCTGTTATTTGGTACAACCCACTGCCGTGATTGAGAGTGTAGGACAGGGTCAGGATCCCCACGATGGTACCTCCCAGGAAACAGTACGCCCCGAAGGCACTGTGGGAGACTGTGAAACTGAGGACTGTGGCATTCAAGACAGCAAAGAAGAATGCTGCTGCTAGTACGCTGCCTGTAACACTGAGCGCTAACTGCACAGTCATCGTGGGCTGTCCAAAGGCGAGAGCCCACACCTGCCCAATGACGACAAGACCACCAGAGATCATGAAGGCTACAAGGGTGGCTCCGATGATGTACCCCCACACCAGCTGTCCCTTTTTGACACCTGAAGCAAGAAGCAAACCGAGGCGCCCCGAACGGTAATCCGCTAAGAAACCAGTAAGCACAGCCAGTGTTGTGGGGAAGGCACTCAAGACAGCAACCGTGGCAAAAACCCATGCGTCACTGATTGAAGCGACCTCCTGGTCGGTGATCATCTCCAGGAAGCTGACAGTTTGGGGGCGGATCAAAGCAAGGAAAAAAACCCATAAAACCACTGGGGAAACCAATGCAAGGACCAGGGACGAGTAGCTGTGACGAAAGACTCGCAGACTTCGCGACACTAGGGCTCTCGTGATGGCGAGTCGGGTTCCTAGAGAACTCATGTACGATCCTCCTTTTCGGCTGAGAGTCGACGTCGAGCCCCCTCAAGTCTTTTCGCCACTGCAAGTTGGATGCGGGCCTGGCGAGCCAGTTCAGCATCAACGGGGCGTCTAATCTCATCAGACCACCGTGTATGAGATTCGTCAAACATCTCTTCCAGGGGTTCCTCATCATCTTTCGGCATGAACCCTGTGGGGAATTGCTCATCAAAGGAGGGTAGCGGGTGGGCAGAGATGGCGTCTTTGAGAAGGCGGGAGACCTCCGAGAGTTGTTCCCCACCCACCTCTGATCCTTCAATGAGAGGCATGGCAAATTTCAGCCCCGAATCCTCGTCTTCGTCACGGTCAACGAGTCCATACGCTTCGGCAAGATCAGCAAAGTACAGGTTACGTTCTGTGGCTTCAGACAGGGATTTGGTGGGCCTCTCGGTGGGAGGTTTCGCGCGCGCAATACCAGATGAGGTTTCGGAGGGTAGCCGAGAAATCGGGGAATCCAAGGTTGATGGTGGGCGTAGGGAGATCCCTGAGGATAGTCGAGGAGTCACCGATGAACGGGTACCCAAGGATTGCGGATGAGTTGAGGAGCTTAATGGATCGTCATCCTCGTAATCCTCATCCTCGTCGTCTTCATCCTCATAGTCGTCATCGGCATCGTCACAGTCATCTTCACTCGCATACTCATCTTCGTATTCATCGGTCTCGTCGTAGTCCTCTACGAACTCTTCCTCAAACTCCGGTTCCTCCTCGACAGCCTCATCCTCAACAACCTCGTCTTCAACCTCCTGCTTCTTGGAGACCAACCGCGACAGTGAGGGGAATGCAAACCCTTTCACTGCAGGATTTGTGAGTGCCCGAGGACGCCGTGATTCACCAGTATCTTCAGTTCTTGGTTTTGAGACATCCGATTTTGACTCAGAATCAGAAATCCGAACTACAGTACTTATCTCAGGTTTGGGAACAGGATTTTTGGGTGGCACAACAAGGTCAACAAGGTCTGCTACAGGCGGGTCATCTTCATCAAGATCCCCAGCAATGCGCTCCCGTACCAAATTCAAATCCCGATCAAGATCCCTGCGGAACTTATCCAGATCAAGTTCCTTTGCCATGGAGGATGTTAGCGATTCTTCTGCCACAGGTTGTGCCTGTTGAGGCGGAAGTTTCGGTTCAGGATCATGATCAAAGTCGCGGCGAGCGCGCGCCAAATCCTGACGGGTACGCTCAAGGTACCTCTCAGACAAAGCCATATCGACCTCACCCAACCCCTGATCAAGATCCAACTCCTCACTGGGTACCTCGGCAATGACCTCACGCGGTGGACGCTGCATACCCTGACTCAGCTGCACATCTGGTTCATCCTCGTCGTTGTCAAGTTCCCCGAAAAGGGTCTGGCGAATGAAGGAGAGATCCTCTCCCACATCAGGGAAGATCACAGCTGGCAAGGGTACCTCGGGCATACCAAACTCTGCATCTGGAGGTACAAGCGGTGTCCTCGCTGGCATGGTCGGAGCCTGGATGGGTGGCATTGCTCGTGGCTTCCAGAATTCAGGCTCGGTTTTGGGGGCAGATTCAGGTAGCTGAGTCACTTGCGGTTTTGGTACCTCTGTAGATACAGGCTTGGGCGACTCGGGGCTTGCAGACTGCGTGCCTGGTTGACTTGGGGGGAAGAAATCCGCTGGGTTCGTCAGGGGTTTGAGGCGCTCATCAGGCTTGGGATGTTGGGCGATCACTGCAGGTATTGATGAGGGAACAGGATTCCACCACAGACTCCCGATCGTGGTGTTCGTTGGGGAGGATTGCTGTACAGGCCTTGGTTCACTCAGCGGCGTGGCCGTATCCATATCCATAGAAGTGGGCTTAGGTTTTTTAGCTTTTTCGGTATCGCCATGGAGGAGTAGTCCGATGAGGTCATCCTCATCGTCATCGTCCTTGATTGCGTCGAGTACCTTGAGTACGGCCGCTTTCTCTGCTTCCAGAACGCTCACCACATCTACATAGGCCGGCAGGGTACGACCGTTCTCACTCGCTGGTTTTTCACTTGTGTCCCCGGGTGGCTGTACTTCCTTGGTGACCTCTAGGTCGTGGGTATCTTCAGCTACATCCTCATCCTCGGCAAACTCGTCGTCCTCTTTGGCGTCCTTCTCCTCATGATGCTCAAAACCATCGCCTATGAACTCGTCTAGTACCTCGACATCATTGAAGGCTTCTAGATCCAGATCCTGAAGGTCGTCCTCAAAGTCATCCTCGTATTCATCCTCATGTACATCCATATCGGCAAGGGATGGGTCAAGCATGTCCTGATCCACAGGCCTCATGATGTCTACGCCCACGGAATCGTCTTCTTCGAGTTCGCGATCCTCTGTCCACAGTTCCACGAGGGAGTCTTCAGCATCGAAGTACCCGTCGGTCTCGAAATCGGGATCGGCATATCCTGACCCGCTACCTAAATCACCTTCCGCATCCTCGATCATGGCCCGCTCACGTACGAGACGCAGTACATCATCAAGGGTACCGGGGTTGTACTGGGTGCCTTTCAGGAAGTTTTCCATCAGGGAGGTGGTACGTCCGTGTGCAACTATTCGCCCAGTTTCCACAATGGCCACAGTATGGGCTCGTGACGCCAAGCTGGAATGATCGGTAGCTAACAGGATGGTACGACCCCGGTTGCGTTGATCAATGATCACCTTCCACATCACTGTGGCACTATGGGAATCCAATCCCGAGGTTGGATCATCAAGAAGTAGAACCATGGGATTGTGGATCAGCGCTCGTGCGAACTCTGCACGTCTACGCTGACCACGCGTTAGGTTTCGTACCTTGGTGTTCATGTGTTCGTGAAGATCTAGTTGATCGTAGATCACGTCAAGATCTGCACGCTGTTCCTTGGTTAACCTACGTACCCGTGCATGGAAGGCCATGTTCTTCGCCACAGTTAAGTTGTGATCAAGAAGGCTCGTTGTGAGGACTACTCCCACTTCGGGGCGGCCATCCCAGGATCCAAGTTCATGACCATTGATCTCAATGGTGCCTGAATCGGGTTGGGCCAAGCCAGCCAGACAAGCGAGAAGCATGGTCTTCCCGCGAGTATCCGAGCCTAGGAGTACACAGAATTCGGAGTCTCTCACATTCAGATTGGCACCACTGAGGAACCTCACACCCCGGTGAGACTTGTGTATCCCTCTTACAAAGATGGCCACCGAATCTCCAAAACTCTCGCTGCCCAACATGGCACTGTCCTCTAGATGGTACATAGTCTAGAACACAGATTTCTTCACGCGATATCTCATGTCCCCTGTGGACAGAATTACCTCGATTATGGGTTGAAAACTCACTGCGGCCTCCCCAAATCGGCGTGTCTTCACTTGTAGGATGGCATGGTGAGGAGGATTGCGATCATCATGAAACACCAGGGGTGTCTTCTTGTCGCGCTCCTAATCATTGCCTTCTCGGTTTCTATGAGTGCCCCACAGGCACACGCTGATCAGTACCACGCCAGTGTCACTTTTACAGAAGTCGCAGTCACCGATCTAGGGGTCAGTCTTCAAGGAGAGGTCACCAACTCTGGTTGGGATCATCTCTACCAAGTACAAGTAGTCTTGTGGGTCGACAACCGTCCGCTCACCACCCAGGCTCAATTGAGGTCCGCCCTTGAGGTCAGTCCTGAACTCGACTCTGGAGACCGTATCCTGAATCCGGCTGCGATCTCACCCATCACTGAAGGAGACCAGCGGTTTAACTCCGATACAACCCAGAAGTTCAAAGTCTCAGCCACCTGGGATGAACTCAACATTAGTCATGACGCTGTCTACCTCCTTGGGGTCCATGTTCGTGGCTCCGCTGAACCTTCGGGTTCCCAGGTGACGATTGGCAAGGGTCGTACCCTGGCAACACGCGCCACAACAACTGCGGCCACCACAGCCACCATCGTGATGTTCACCACCCCACCTTCTCTTCTCCATGACACGGTTTTCATTGATGAACATCTGTCTAGTGAACTCAAGGGTCGACTCGCTACCTTGCTCACCTTGGCTTCCCGACCCAATGTTTCTTGGGCTATTGATCCTGGGCTCTTCCATGAGATCACAGTCATGGCGAAGGGGTACACCGTCTGGGATGGGCGTACCCATAGCGAAGGTCGCGGCAGCAAAGTCGCTCAAGAATGGTTAACACAATTTCGTACCCTTAATCGTGATCATGGCCATCGACTTCCGTGGGGTAATCCTGATCTTGCCCTCGGCTTAACCACAGGTACAGATGTCGTGACGGCATCTCTCCAAGCTGAGCTCGCAAACCCAGAGATGGATGACCTTCCCCTGCTCATTCGTACCCACAATGGTCAAGCAAACTCTGCCCTCATCGACTATCTTGCTCCCCTCAAACCGGAGCTTGTCCTAGCTGAAGCAAAAGCTAGTGTCTCCCTCACGGATGGAGTTCTGCTGAACACCTTGGCCACACCCTTCCTGGGCGGGCCTGGGCCCGATGATCCTTCGACGACCCTCCAGCTGCGACAACGAATGATTGCCGAGAATGCCCTGAGTGACTCCCCGCTCATCCGGGTGGTACACACCGAAGACGAGGCCTCTCTTTTCACTCTCCCCTCCTGGGTGACCACCGTACCTCTGAATCTGATTCCTGTTCATGGCCAGTGGGAAGAATCGACGGCCACTGGTGAACCCCAGGGTACTTTGACTTCTGCGATCCTGGATTCCTTGTCGATCACCCAGTCCACCATGCACAAATATGCCGACCTCATTGGTGACGACACTGCTGTACAACTGCTCACAACTGCACCTATCGCTTCGATCACCTCCCAATCCTGGGCTAGTGATGAGCAAGCAGCCCAGTACGCTTCCTCGGTGGATACCTGGTTACATCAGATCATGGCTTCCGTGACGATCACAGCTAGGGATGTCTCTCTCACATCCAAGACGAATGTTTTCCCAGTGTGGGTCACGAACAGTCTCAGTGTTCCAGCTTTCGTGAGAATCTCGTCACAGGTCACCCCTGTGAGTGGATCCCTGGCACTTGTAAGCATCCCAGCAAGTACTGTGATTGAGGTTCCTCCAGGTGACCGTCTCAGGGTTGACCTCGCTGCTTCGATTATTCGTGAAGGTGATGTCGATGCCAATCTGAGCCTGAGCACATCTGGTGGGATCCCCCTTGATTCCACTGCCACCATCAGAATCCATGCCAGTGCATCCGCCTGGATGGGCTGGGTTGTCGTAGGTGCCGGATTCGTACTCTTCGTTGTGGGAACCTTCTTGAGGGTCCGTACCGCCAGACGAAAGAAGGAAGCCCATGAGTGATCGTGTGAACAAATCTGGTGATGATGCAGTGATGAATAAGCCCAAGCTTTTTTCATCCACCATGCTCATGGCTTCTGGTACCCTCGTGTCTCGAACCCTAGGGATGGTGCGAGTCCTCCTTGTGGGGTACCTTTTCACCTCAACCTCAATCCAGGCTGATATCTTTAATATTTCCTCATCGATTCCTTCCCAGATGTACCTCCTGCTTGCTGGTGGAATCCTGAATGCCATTCTTGTTCCCCAGCTCATGAGGTCGATGAAGGAGGACGCTGATGGGGGTCAAGCCTATTCCGACCGGATCGTCACCCTGTTCGGGCTGATGGTTCTAGGGATCACAGCTTTACTGGTCCTGCTGAATCCTTTTGTGGTTCGGCTCATCACCCGTCCCACTTGGCGGGTGGACGAGTTGGCTTCCCAATATGATTCGCTGATCATGCTCACTGCATTAGTCATGCCGCAGGTGTTCTTTTTCGGAATGTTTTTCCTTGGTGGTCAAATCCTCAACTCTCGTGGTTCCTTCGGCCCGCTCATGTGGGCTCCAGCGCTCAACAATGTCATCCAGGTCGCGATGCTTGGGATATACGCACTCATCTGGGGTTTCCACAATGACACCACCCAAGCCTTTACCACATCCCAGATTCTTCTTCTCGGGTTGGGATCAGTCTTTGGGGTCGCGATCCAGATGGCCATACTTATCCCCTTCCTCAAGAAGGTCGGGTTCCGCTACCGCCCCCGGTTCGACTTCCTTCACACTGGTTTGGGCAGTACCGCCCACCTCGCGAAATGGGCCCTCGGTTTAGTGGTTGTGGATCAGCTCAACTTCTTCATCATTACCCGGTTAACTGGTAGTGCCACGTTAAGTGGTAGTGGTGCAGGTTCCTTTGTTTTCACTACCGCGATGCTGGTTTCCTTGCTCCCCCATGCACTGCTCACTGTGTCCCTGGCAACGGCGTTGCTCCCCTCACTATCGAAACTAGCTGTCGAACAGAACTGGGAACACTTCACTGGGCAATTCATATCGAGTATCCGTACCATCTATGTCGTGGTTATGCCCCTGTCCCTGATCATGGCTTCCATATCGATTCCAGGTATGATCATGGCCTATGGTATCCCGAATGGAGGGGTACAAATCGGCTGGACCCTGATCGTACTCAGTGCCGGTTTGATTCCCTTCACTTTGAGATTCCTGGTGATGAAGGGGTTCAATTCCATGCAAAACACCCGTACCCCCTTCTTTGTGGAGATCCTCTTTGTCGCAGTTACCTCGGGTGTCTCTCTGCTTCTAGTCTTGCTATTCAAGGTACCGCCAGCATGGGTGGCACCCAGTGTGGCTTTCGGATATGTGATGGGCTATATCACGTCGGCTTTCCTTGCCTGGATTCTCTTCCGCAACACCGTACCGGGGTTGGAGACCAAAAAGATTGCAGGGCACACTCTTGTTCTGTTTCTCATCTCTGTTCCGGCATCTGCGCTTGCTTGGGGGGTCATGTGGCTCCAAAACTGGCTAATTCCTGGACGACCTCAGATCCTTATCGGCCTGGTGATCGCAGGAACTCTCGGATTTGGTGTTTACTGGGGATTAGCGAAACTGGTGAAGATCCCCGAAGTAGAGGATCTGTCGTCGATTATCCGTTCACGGCTGCGAAAGGAACCACGAGTGGATACCCATAAACCAGGAAGTGGTGACTAGGAGATGACCCAACACCCCAACGAGGAATCCCGTCCTCGACGTGCCCATGATGATGAGCCTTCGATTCCCTCTTCCCCCTTCCTTCCAGAGTTCACCCCTGAGGAGACCCAACCCATCCTCACTGGACTTGCACCCTTAGTGCCAGGTGCCCTCATCGCAGACAGATTCCGACTGCGTGAGATGCTTACCAACATTGGTGGTGGGACTCGCTGGTCGGCTCTTGATGAATCACTGTCCAGAACAGTACTAGTGACAGCCTTTCCCAATGATGAGAACACCGCTATTTGTCTGGAAGCTGCCCGCATGGCATCCGGGGCTATGGATGCACGATTCTTGAGAATTCTTGATGCTGGCCAGGATGCAGATGGTGCCTTTGTTGTCTCTGAAAAAGCCGATGGGGCGAGTCTGTCTGAAGTCCTGAGCCTCGGTCCCCTCTCAGGTGAAGAGTCCGCTTTCGTGATACGCGAGATTGCGGAAGGGTTGGCGACAGCCCACACGATGCAACAGTACCATTGCCGCCTCGACCCATCCAAGATCTTCCTCTCAACCACTGGTGAAGTGAAAATCCTTGGGCTGCGCCTCGACCAGACTCTCACCCCTCGTGAGAATGACCACAAACTGATTCGCAGCGACATGGAGGCCATGGATGTTGTCGCCTGTGGTGGCCTGCTGTATTCCTGCCTGACAGCAACCTGGCCTGGGGCCGCGGATGTGGGCCTGCCTTCATCTCCACGAAACCCTGAGGGGCTGAAACCACCTATCCATGTTCGCCCCGGTACCTCAGTGGAGCTCAATCGACTCACCACACAGATCCTTTCTCTCAAAGATCCTGAACATATTGACACTGCTTTTGGTGTTGCTGAAGCCATGGGTTCCACCCTCGGCTCCAAGGACCCCACCCCCTGGTTGGTGGATCGGGTCGCACAGCTCACCGAGAATGCCCAGCCAGTCTTGCCTTCACCTCCCATTCCTGGGCAGGCCCAACGACCCACTATTGTTCCTGCTCGGGACCTGGATGAGCAATCCCTCACAGTGGTTGTCGATGCCCACGCTTCCCCTGAGGACCCCAGTGATCAACCCTTGGGGGGGTTCACTGTGAACACCAAGAATCCTGCGGTACCCCTGCGCCCACCCATTCCGCCTGACAGGGCGCGGGCTTGGTCACGGGTCTTCCTTGCCTTGGTTGTCCTGGTCATCCTGGCTCTCATGAGTTCAGTGATCATCGGGTTGTACCATTCTGCTCGCAGTCCCAAAGTTAAGGACACTCCCACGCCATCTACCGAACTCACGATTCGACCGATCATGTCCGGCGCCGCTTTTGACTCGAAGGAGGACGGCGGTTCGGGTTGGGAGAGACCCGAGGAGATACCGTACGCCTTCGATGGTGATATCTCTACCGCATGGCATACTGAGGAATACGAGGAACCCGTCATCCCGACTAAGAAACCTGGTGTGGGTTTGATCTTGGATCTTGGGTCGGCTGTACCTGTGAGTCAGGCAACCCTGACAATCAACCTTCGCCCCACCTCGGTCACAATCTATGTACCCGCAGGTGATGCAGCAGCAGTGGAGGCGCCTGACATGATCAGCATCACCCACTGGACTCCAGTCGTACAATCTGAACTCACTGAGCCTGTGACCACCTTGGATTTCTCCTCAGTTACGACACGCTATGTCATCGTCTACATCACCCGCGTGGTGGATCTCAGTAACGGTAACGGTCAAGCCGACTTTGCTGAGATTGTCTTCGCTGGGTAAGGAACTCAGGAAGGCCGTGGCCCCATAGAGTAGGTGAAGGTACATGAACCACCCAAGACTCGTTCACACTTTGCACCCAGGAAGGTACCAGCTTGTGAATCGTGATACACATCTGTGGTGATGATGAAGAATCCTGCAGCCTCCAGGACCTGTCGTGCAGCTACATCACTCATACCATCTGTATTTGGTGGAGTGGTGGCCTTCCCAGTAAGCACGGAACCTCCAGGTGGCTTGAAGCGTGTGGCTGGGTACCATCCGATGGCTGAGTCCATCGCAGTCTTCCACATCCGCCCAGCATCAGGACCACCATAACCAGCCAAGACTGTTCCCGAAGCAGGAAGCCTGACACCAGTCATTGAATTCCTTCTCGGATCCCAGAAATAATCCCACTTAGGATTCTTATCCACACGGATCATGGACACACCCACAACTTCAGGGGTGTATCCGATCAGCCATGCAGCCTCACCGTTATCTGTAGTTCCGGTCTTTCCTGATGCTGGCCTTCCGTCCCTCACTCCGCAGCAGGACGCTGTACCACCAGATGTAAACACCTTGTTGAAGATGAGGTTAATCGCGTTTGCGACATCTTCTGATACGACTCGTTCGCAGTTGGGTTGCTGGGTTGAATACTCCTTGCCTTCTTTATCAGTGATTGATTCAATGACAATGGGATTACACCGAATTCCACCGGACGCAAATGTGGCATAGGCTGTCGCCATGGACATAGGAGATGTTAAAAGAGTCCCTAGTGTCAATGATGCTGTACCGTCATAGGATCTCAGACCCTCGGGATAGTCTGGACCTTTGGTTGCGACCACACCGACTTTTTCGGCCATCTCTACCACATTACAAATACCCACCATTTGTTCCAGGAGCACAAAGTAGGTATTCACTGACTGCATCGCGGCCTGATACATATCCATCGGGCCAGATGGAGATACGTTTCTCACATTCCAATCTCCGAGCTTAAATGGCCCGCTACAGGATCTGAAAACCTGACCACGGAAGTTCATGCGCGCTTTTGCGTCAAACTTCTTCGTGGGTGGTATTCCAGCCTCAAGGGCTGCTGCTGCGGTCAGCATCTTGAAGGTGGATCCGGGCTGGCCCCCCTCATCCCCTCCTAATTCTGGTAGCGCAAAAGATAGGTAGTTGGTTTGCCCTGCCGCTTCGTCCATACCGAATTCATATCGATTCTGTGCAGCAGCAACAATGCGACCCTTACCAGGTTCAATAATGATGATGGCAGCAAGAACTGGATCTTGTGGGTGGATTCTCGCTGAGATTGCGGCCTGTGTGGAATTTTGAATTTCTGGGTTAATGGTGGTCTTGATATCGAACCCACCACGCTTCACCATGTTTTCGCGTTCCATTTTGTTCTTGCCAAGGGCCTCGTTGGTCATCAGATAGTTCCATACCAACCGACATACTTGAGAGTGAGGAACTCCCACACACCCATTCCTCACATTTTGGATGAGCCCAGTATCAAAGATTTCAGCTTTGGCTTCCTTAGCCTCAGCCTTAGTAATGATCTCTAACTCTGCCATGCGATCAAGGACGGTGTTCCTGCGTTCCAGGGCACCAGCAAGATTATCCACTGGATTGCGTGACGGGGTTTGAACGATACCTGCAAGAAGGGCAGCTTGGGCGAGAGTGAGTTCAGCAGCAGTAGTGTCGAAGTACCTATGTGCTGCGGCTTCGACACCGTAAGCACCTGCACCATAGTAGGCAATGTTCAGGTACCTCTCCAGGATCTCGTCTTTACTGAACTTGTTCTCTACCGCGATCGCATGCCTCATCTCTTGGACCTTGCGTCGGATGGTACGTTCCTGGGCAGCCTCAAGGGCTTCCTGTCTCTCGTCTTCCTTCATGATCTTTGCAGCATCCTCCATGATGACCTGCTTGACGTACTGCTGGGTCAACGTGGATCCACCACCACCGTCGGAGCGACCAAAGTAGGACAGTACTGCCTTCGCCAAGGCCCTGAAGTCGAGGGCACCATGGTGGTAGAACCTGTCATCTTCAATAGCGACCTGCGCTTGCTGCATGATCGGGGCAATTTGGTCCAAGGTGACGATTGTGCGGTTCTCATCATAGAATTCAGCCATCTTCTCACCATTGGAGTAGTACACAGTCGTACGCTGGGCCTGGGGAGGGGTCTCCAAGTACAAAGGGAGCTCCTCAAGAGAGGTGGAGACCACTTGGGACATGACCCCCGTAAGAGCAGCTACGGGAATCGCAAGACCAGCCACCAGAACACCTGCGAGGCCGGAGACGGCTATAAGCATTCCGAACGATGACAGCTTGCGAAGACGAGAATTTGCCTGCATATCAATCAGAATACCACAGGAAAATAAACACACCCTGAGTCAGGGAAGTCATCAACGGCTTCCCTGACTGGGTGTGAATACTATTCAGTTGTCGAGTGACAAGCGCTTATGTAGGTTCGTCAGTGGGGTCTTCGCTCGCAGCTTGGCCACTATCAGGAAGATACTGCGGGAAGTCAGGACTACCCTCGGTCAACCCACATTCGGAATAACCGTAATAGCTCAAACGGGTCTTGCCGGCTTCCATGGCCTGATCGATCGTACCCGCAATAACATCATTGTCTTCGCCACCACGAGCCAAGGCTGGAATGGTTGAACCCTCTGGGTACTGATTGCACAGGTGGTAAACCGAGCCTCCCTTGACCCAATAGACCTGATCGCTTCCGGTGTACGCCATTACGATAGAACCCTGCTCAGACCTCTGCTCAATCGACGGCGGAGCCCAATCAGCACTCGCAGCACCAGTAGCAAGCATAACGACGATACCAATGACACCCGCGAGAGTTTTTTGGCCCTGGGTCATTTTGTCATTCATGAAGATCAAAATGATCAACGGAAGGAAGGCGACAATCGTGATGATGGCACCCAGTTGATTCTGGACGAAGAAGCGTACCTTGTCCTTTTCGGAGGCCGGATCGAAACGGTTGGCCTTCTTCCAGAACATTGATCCTGCCAGGGCGAGTCCACCGATGACAACAATAGACCCGATGAGCCAAACCATGTACAGATTCAGTTCGGTCTTTTCGAGGAGCCAGAAGATGACGAACATCTCTAACCCGATTGCCACAGCCCAGAAGAGTGCAGCGATGATGCGCAGACTGGTGGCCTTGGATTTGCCCTCAGCACTGACCTTGAAAGTCCCACCTTGAGGAGTTTGGGACAGCGCAGGTTCTGCTTGGACTACTTTTTTGGGAGGGGCGGCAACAACTTGCTTGGGCTTTGCTGCTGGTTTTTTCTCTGCCATGGGATTTCCTTCATTCAATACTGGCACTATCAATATGAGCCCATAGAGCTCAATTGTCGGTGATAGCGCACCACGGATGACAGTCTACGACATGGCACACGAATTTAACTGTCAATTGTGGGCACAATACCGCCCACTGGGATAGATTTTCCCCGCACTCATCATTCAGCCTTAGACTGAGACCATGGAATTGAGTCTGGAGGCTCGCCGCCCCGTCATGAATCGTCTCAAGCGTGCCCAAGGTCAGCTTGCTGGGGTTATCCGTATGATTGAGGAAGGTGGAGAGTGCGAAGAAGTACTCACCCAACTTGCTGCAGTCGGTAAAGCTCTTGACCGTGCCGGATTCCAACTCGTCACTGTAGGCCTGAAAGAATGCCTCACCTCTGAAGGTGGCGATATAGATACCGAGCGCCTCGAACGTGTTTTTCTTTCCCTGGCCTAGATTTTCTCAACAATGCATTCCTGGGTGCATCGTGCAGAACGCCCAACAGTCACCCCAACCTTGGTTTCTCCAACACCTAGAACTGATACCACGTAAGCGGAGGGTGGGGTACATCTATCCCAAACCGTGTCCCCCAAATGGAGATGTTGTTGCCCCAGGGAACAACCTTGTGAATGTGTTTGGGACAGATATGCCCCACCCTCCGCTTACATCAACCATGAAGTAGCTAGGTCCTTTACCATCCGCGTTTGTACCATTCCTGCAAGTGGGGTCGTTCTTTACCTAAGGTTGTGGAGGTACCATGCCCAGGCCAGATGATTGTGTCATCGGAATAGACATCGAAGATCCTTGTCGTGACATCGGTGAAGAGGGAGGTGAAGCGTTGGGGGTCCTGATCGGTGTTTCCCACTCCACCGGGAAAGAGGGAGTCGCCTGTCAGGATGAGCGTTGGTTGGTTTTCTTCTTGGTACACCAGTGCCACAGATCCTGGGGTATGCCCTCTTAATGAAATGACTGATAGAGACAGTCCTGCTATCTCTATCATTGAACCGTGGTCCACCAGGACTTCTATTTTTACCCCAGTGTGGTCTTCTATGGCTGAAGCGTCTTCTCGGCCGGCGGCGGTTCTTGCTTTTGTTGTGTGTACCATGTCAGCAAGCGCCTCAATATGATCCTCGTGGGAATGAGTTGTCATAATAAGTACCACTCGTGGGTCAGGCCCATCTTCCCTGGCTGACTCAATGAGTTCCAGAATCGCTGGTGTATCATCTGCCGCATCAACCAGGATCTGCTCCCCAGAGTCACCTGCCGTAATCATAAACACGTTATTGTCCCAAGGTCCCACTGACCTCTGCCGTACCACCATCAGTGGAGTTTCCATAATGACCGTCATGTATCCAGATTAGTCCTGGGGTACCGCAGAATCTAGAGCCACTCCTCAGCTTGCTTGGGTGTCAGTGCTGTGAGCCAGATACCCAGGTCTGTTGCCAAAGTGCCCAGATTTGTAAGTCTTCTTGAGTGCTTCTTTGCGGTTGTGAAAAGCAGCGGGGCAAATGGTGCATTGGTACTCAACGCAAAGCCTAGGAGGGTCGGAAGTCTCGTATCATCCGTATCACGTTTGAGATTGGGGAGAACAAAGAATCCCCCTGACCACGTGTCCGCCGCAAATCAGGGGGGTTTCTTGTGTTCAGCACGTCGGCGGGCTGGGGGGGAGTGACCCGCCGACGTACTGGCACCGACGTGTGTCTCGAATGTGCCGGAGCGAGAGGGGGGGATTCGCTCCGGTCCACTCGGGGAAGAGTCACACTTTTTCTCGAGGTTTCCCTCGGGAGACGGTGTCACCTTATACAACCACATTCGATTGTGTTCTATTCCCACTTTGCGAAATCTCTTGAAATCTTTCATCTCTTTGCTCTGAACGCCTTATCGCCGCTCATGTGTCGATTGCTTATGAGATGGAAACCTGGTCCACCCTTGAAGGATCCTGATGGGAACCTTTTCTGTGTGGGGAACTTCTCCTAGGAAGCCTGGATTTTCGCCATATCTAAATCTTGTACGGCTTGGATGAGCTGGGCGAAACCCTTGGCGGGCATAGCCCCCGGTTCGCGGTAGACGAGTATCCCGTCACGGAATGCCATGATTGTGGGGATGGATGTAATCTCCAGTTCGCTCGCTAGTACCTGCTCTTGTTGGGTATTGAGTGAACCGAAGGCGATCTCGGGGTTCTGTGTCGCAGCTGCCTCAAAGACGGGCTTGAATGCCCGACATGGTGGGCACCATTCAGCCCAGCAATCCAGGAAGGCAATTCCGGGCTTAGATACAAACGACTCGAAAGAATCCAGGGTGACCTCAGTGATAGACATAGCTCAATTATACCCCATAGGGTATTTTCTGTCTATGGTGGTGTCGATAATCCTGAAGTACCAGCCTCAGACTCTATGATTGTCGGTTGAGCGAGCACAGCAAGAATCATAAGGATGCTGGTTACGACGTTGAAATGGAATAGGCGATAGTCAGGTCCGCTGAGGAGCACCATCCCATGTTGTAGGTCATGGTTGGCACAATAGGATGAGCGCGGTAGGCCCCAGTCTTCGATTCACAGAATATAAACCCCCGAGAAGAAACAGGAGCAAGGTACTCCAATAAACGACAAAATCCAGTCAGGTGTGATGATCTGATTCGTTGGAGAATAGACCTTAGCGGTGAACTCCCGATAGCGCTACGCTAAGTCAGTCAGAGTATTTCTTATGTTCTTCCTGCTTGATACTCCAGCGATTCAAGTGCGGACTTCTATGGATTGTTGCGGTACTGATGCTACATCATCGTCTAGCCGTAGGTATCCCGTGGGCCTCGCCCTGGTACAGAGCGGAGCCCCTTTTTCCATGAGGGGGCTTGGGGGCCAAGAATATGGAGTTTGGTGACCGTTTTTGGGCCAAGGATCTCGTTGAGCCGGGCGATGATCTGCGGGGACATGGCTCGAAGAGAGGTCGCCCACGTCGTAGATTCTGCTCTGATAGTCAAAACTCCTAATTCCCATTTTTCGGGTTTTGTGTGGGCAGCATTAACATCACCCACGAACTTAGCCCACTCAGGCATGAGCGCAGCCACTGAGACCTGCTTCTTCCATCCGCGTTTTTTGAGTACAGAATCCAGGACTACTCCTGCACGTTGAGGGTCCCTGGGTCCCGGGCCTGCACTCGACCATGGGGAGTCTTCATCAGGTGGAGTTTTACGACGACGGCGCTTCACTGGAGCAACACCACGAGCAGCATTGGCGATCCGCTCAGCCACATCAGTACCCGTGGGGTCATGGGGCCTTGCTAGGATCTGTTCATCCTCACTCATCACACCTCCTTTTTCACCACAGTACCGGGTGTGACCTCATACACACTACCTTCAAGGTTTTGAGGCAAATCATGGGGTACAGCCACAGTGATGAATGCCTGTTCAACAGAGTCGATCGCTGCCACAACGGCAAGACGGCGAGATTTATCTAATTCTGCGAATACATCGTCAAGGATGAGGATCGGTTCAACGCCATCCTCACGCAAAAGATCCAAACTGGCGAGCCTGAGTGCTAGTGCAAAAGACCAGGATTCCCCGTGACTGGCATACCCGCGTACTGGCAAATCTCCTAGTGAAAGGGAACAATCATCACGATGGGGTCCAACCAGACAGACCCCCCGAGCTATTTCCTCTGATTTTCTCATTGCGATAGCCTCAGCAAGGGTTATACGTAGGAAGTCCGCGTCGGCCTGTGAGTCATGGGCTACGGCCGATGAATGATAGCTCACAGATGCCAGATTGCTCTTTGGTGCGATTGTGGAATAGTGACGCGCCACCATATCTTCACTATCACTGAGGGTACGCAAACGTGCGGCAACAATCTCGGCACCAAGTTTAGCAATCTCCTCATCCCACACAGCGACCGTTTCTTCAGCTCCACCTCCGGCACCACGAAGACTGCGCCCCGAGATGGCCTTCAATAATGCTGTCTTCTGTTTGAGAGCGCGATCATATTCAGATCTGATTCCAGCAAGTCGAGGCCAACGACTCACAATAAGTTCGTCAATGAACTGTCGCCTTTCGGACGGATCACCTTGTACGATAGCTAAATCTTCTGGGGCGAAGAAGATCGTTCGTACAGCTCCCCTGAGTTCACGTGGGCGTACTGGCGCTTTATTGAGAAGGGCTCTGTTTGCCGCACCGGATCGAAGATCGATGGCCAGACTCAGGCAACGATCATCACCAATGCCGGCGTGAACCCGAGCACCAATGGTTGCGATATCAGATCCACGGCGGATCAGAGGCTGATCGGAGCTGACCCTATGGGATCCCAACGTTGCGAGGTACTGTACTGCTTCGACAATATTCGTTTTCCCGTACCCGTTAGAGCCCACCAGAATCGTGGTACCAGGTGAAAGCTCTAGGTCGAGCGAGGTGTAAGACCTGAAATTGCTCAGATGAAGCTGGGAAAGGTACACGGCACCATGATCAGTTGGAGAGCCTCATGAGCATGATAACATGACGATAGTCTTCGGCTGGTTCGCCATCAAGCTCGGCCAAAGCCGTAATCAAACAGGGCTTCCCTGATCCCGTGAACGCAATATGGACATAGGGGGTGTCCATCACCGACAGTGCATCCAGAAGATAGTGCGGGTTAAAACCAGCGGCCGACAACGGAGGTTCACCACTACCATAATCCACAAGAGCAGGTACGGCCTCAGAAGCCTGAGCCTGATCACCACGTGCAGCCTCCAAGGTGACCGAATCATCCTCAATCTTCATCCGCAACGACGTATTCTTTTCCGCAACCAGGGCTACACGACGTACCGCTGAAATGAGATCTGCAGTGTTCACCCGAACAGTCATATCGTTGGGAACATTCATCAGGTGGCGAAGCTTCGGGAATTCGCCATCAAGGAGGCGAGTGGTGATTTGGCGTACACCATCAGTGGTCTCGGCTTCGAAACCGATGAGACCCTCTCCTGTTGCTACATCAGCCAACGAGATAGTGATCCGTTCAGAGGAAGCCATCGACTTGGCTGTATCGGAAAGAACCTTACCAGGGACCAATGCCGAGGTTTCTGCAACCTTGGATGAAGGATTCCAGGTCATCTCCTTGAGAGCCATACGATATCTGTCTGTACCAAGAAGGGAGAGGTTCTCCCCATCAAACTCAATTTTGACACCAGTGAAAACTGGGAGAAGTTCGTCACGACCAGCGGCAACAACCACCTGCGACACACCCTTCAAAAGCTCCTCAGAACCAATCCATCCAGAAGCCTTAGGCATCGAAGGCAGTTCGGGATACTCATTGGCAGGCAAAGTTTGCAAAGAGAAACGAGCAGAACCACACACCAGTTCAAGTTCAGAGTCTGTACTGGTCAAGGTCACAGGCTTCTGGGGAAGAGATTTAGTGATCTCTGCCAAGAGTTTTCCTGACACGAGAACAAGACCAGGTGCTTCCACATCTGCTTTGATGGTCACCTGAGCGGAGGTTTCGTAATCGAAACTAGACAGAGTGATCAGGTTGGCTTCCGCCTTGATGAGAAGGCCGGCCAAGATTGGCAGAGATGGGCGAAGAGGCAGGGAACGTGCTGCCCATGCCACAGCATCAGCTAGAACGTCTTTGTCGAGTTGAATCTTCATGGGTACTCCTTGTTCTATGCATCATACCGATTCGGTGGGTCAAGTCCTACATTGTCTCTTAGAATTCTATCTTGATGTCTTATTATGCTAGTTGTGATGGTTCTTGGTTTTTTCGTGATTTATGTTTGGAGGAGTGGGGTACATCTATCTCAAACCGTATCCCCGAACGGAGGAGTTGTTTCTACAAGAAACAACTGTGGGAGTGTGTTTGAGATAGACGTACCCCCTCCGTGTACACCAGCCACGAGATATCTAATCTAGTAGGTAATTAATCCGCTGCCGGAATCCAGCACACAGGTAGGGTTCCATAACCACTAGTGTTGCAGTCATCTATGACTCCTTCCGCCCACCAGGGCAGTAGAGCCACTTACACCGTTTAGCCGATAGACCCCACAGGTAATTATCAGGCTATTCAAGGATTGATAAGAATGGGGTTCTTGAGCATGGGGCAACAACGGAAGGGAATGGGGAAGTGATTTGTCCACAGATTTGAGCCAAGGTGATTATGAAGACCTTGGATATTTATCTTTTAGTAGTAGTAGTAGCGTCTGTGGATACTGTGGATAACTTGCATATGCCTAGGAAAGCATCTGAATGACATCCATGGTATTTCTGTGGATAAGTCTGTGGATACTGTGGATAGATTGTGGATAGATCCATCCTGGAATAGGTAATGGAGTGTTATACACAGGTTTTGACACAATGATGGTGAAGTTATGCACAGATATGGCTGCGATTGTGGATAACAATGGGAGGGGAGAATGCCCTTTATTGAGACGACGTGGACTCTTGTTTGAGTTGGGAGGTGATCTCTTGGATGGTGGTATAAATCCCACGATCCTTCACCATCATGTCTGAAACCTTTTTATAGGCATGCATCACAGTTGAGTGATCTCGGCCGAAGAGGGCACCGATCTTGGGTAGGGAAAGATCAGTTTGATCACGACATAGGTACATCGCAACTTGGCGAGCCAACGCTACAGACGCAGTACGGTTTGTACCCGTGAGATCACCAACAGTCAAAGAAAAATAGTGAGCAGTGTTTGACATAATCAACTCTGCAGTGACCGGGCGATCAAGACGATCAGGGATCAAGTCTTTAAGAACGATCTCAGCAAGAGACAGACTCACAGGCTGGCCGTTGAGTGAGGCAAAGGCGGTGACACGAATCAGTGCCCCCTCCAGTTCACGAATTGAAGTTTGGATCCTTGAAGCAATGAACTCCAAAACCTCAGACTCAACGATGAGTCTTTCAGCTGTTGCTTTCTTGCGCAGGATTGCAATCCTCGTTTCGAGATCTGCTGGTTGGATGTCTGCGATCAGCCCCCACTCGAATCGGGAGCGGAGTCTCAGTTCGAGAGCTTCGAGGGTTTTTGGTGGACGATCCGAGGTCATCACAATCTGCTTTTGTGCATTGTGGAGTGCATTGAAGGTATGGAAGAACTCTTCCTGGGTACCAATCTTCGACTCAAGAAATTGGATGTCGTCAAGAAGGAGAACATCCACTTCCCGGTACATCGCCCTAAAGTGGGTCGTACGATTGTCAGAGATAGCGTTAATGAAGTCGTTGGTCATCTCTTCAGTGGATACATATTTCACACGAAGGCGACCATAGTAGGCATGGATATAGTGACCAATTGCGTGAAGGAGATGAGTCTTCCCCAAACCTGACGCCCCATAAATCATCAAAGGGTTGTACGACTTACCTGGACTCTCCGCCACCGCAACAGCAGCAGCATGAGCGAAACGGTTTGAGGGACCGATAACGAAGGTTTCGAAGGTGTACTTGTTGTTGAGTCTTTCCAACTGTTGTTCCCTGGAACGAGAATCAGTGAATGAATGGTCCTCAACATTAGGCAAGGTGGGGGCAGGAATGGGAAGATTTTCATCAACCTGGATTAACAGGTGTATCTCTTTGCCGTAGTAATCGGAGGCTGTCTCTTCGATTTTGCCACGTAACCGTTGATCAATCCTGGATCTCGTGAACTCATTGGGAACCAACAGATGCATAGTGGAATTATCAACATTAGATGGTTGGCAGGTAACAAGGAGGGCACGGGTTGCAGGATCAGTGGAAGAAAGAAGATGATCCCACAGGGACATCAAGGATTCTGAGGAGTCTGATGATGCCACTGTGTCTCCTCTCTGATGATGGTGTCTAGCGCTGTCCACACAGTTATCCACAGGTGTGGACAGTTATGTGGCTGCGTATCCAAAGGTACAGATTACCGCACTTTCCAGGCATGGGAGAATTCTTGAATTCCAGCCTAAATAGCCCAGATAATAACAACGAGGAACCACAAGAAAAGGTGGTGAACTTGCCTTGAGAAGGAATTCCGCGTATCGTTGCACAGTCGCTTTTGTTGCGATGATTCCCCTGTTGAACCAACAGGAATAGATACCAGGAAATGTGAGTTGTTCTAGTGACCAAGCGTACCTATCAGCCGAGCAATCGGCGCCGTAACCGGGTTCATGGGTTCCGTACGCGGATGCGGACCCGTGCTGGCCGCGCGATCTTGTCTGCCCGCAGGGCCAAGGGGCGCGCAGAGCTCACCGTTTAGCAATGTTGCCGCAGCATCTTAGGCTGCGCAAGAGTGCAGACATCATGTCGGTAACCAGGACGGGACGACGAGTCCCCCGCCCGACATTGGTGTTGCATGCCCTACCCTCCCAGACTCCTGCCTTTGGCGTGATCGTGGGGAGAAGGGTAGGCAACGCTGTTAAGCGTAATCGAGTTAAAAGAATCCTTCGCCATGGAGCTAGGGAGCTCATCCTTAATTCACAACCAATGGAGGTTGTTGTACGGGCGCTTCCCTGTGAGGGTGACCTTCGCAGCGACCTCACCACAGCTTGGGCTGAAGCCCACCGCAAGGTACATCCATGAAGTGGGTACTCATCTACTTCATCAAATTCTGGAGAGCAGTGATCTCGCCCAGTTACGGTCAGACCTGCAAGTACTTCCCCTCCTGCTCAGAGTACGGGTTGGGTGCAGTCGAAACCCATGGGGCATTCAAAGGATCAGCGCTGATCATATGGAGGATACTGCGCTGCAACCCATGGTCCCACGGAGGCTATGACCCAGTACCAGGTACCCAAGAAGCCTACGAGTGGGAGCTCGAGCAACAGGGGCTATGCCCCACACATGAAGGAGCATGCTCATGACAATTGAGATGACACTAATGGGGATTGGAGATTTCTTCAATGCCATCATGACCCCCCTGCACGCGGCAATCTCATTCATCCTGATGTGGGCCTACCGCTTCTGGTCGATGATCACTGGCCCTGATCAGGGTCTGACCTGGGTACTCGCCATCATGACACTGACAGTGTTGGTACGTACCCTGCTCATTCCACTGTTCGTCAAGCAGATCAACTCTGCGCGCAACATGCAGCTCATCCAGCCAAAGATGAGAGAGATCCAAGAGAAGTACGGCGCTGACCGCCAACGCATGGGCATTGAGCAGCAAAAGCTCATGAAAGCCGAGGGAGTCAATCCGGCAGCCTCCTGCTTCCCTTTGCTTCTGCAAATGCCTGTCTTCATCGCTTTGTACCAGGTACTTTATTCGGCTGCGAACTCGCGTGCTTTGGGGTACTTCTTCCAAAAGGATCACGATCTGGTGAGGTCCTTGCTCAAGGCAAAGTTCTTTGGTGCCGAACTTGCTGGACAATTCTGGCTTGAGGATTGGAGCTTGTTCGGCCCAACCCAGATCATGGCGATCATTTTGATCCTTGCAATGACCGGGTTGTTCTTCGTGACCCAAAAGCAGCTCATGGGCAAGAATATGCCGCCCGAGGCACTGCAAGGCCCCATGGCTCAGCAACAGAAGATGATGCTGTACATGTTCCCGTTCATGTACCTGTTTATCGGGTTGTGGATCTCCCTTGGTGTGCTCGTGTACTGGGTGACCAACAACCTATGGACCTTGGGACAGCAGTACCTACTCATCCGCAATAACCCGACACCAGGAACACCGGCCTATATTGACTGGGAAGAGCGGATGACCAAGAAGGGATTGGATCCCGAGCAGATCCAAGCCGAGCGCAGAGCAAAGCGCACCAAGACACCTCAACCAGGTGCCAACTCCCGTGCAGTTGCGGGAACCACGAACACAAGTGAGAATGGGGAAACCCCAGCCACTGGTGTGGTCCGGCAGCAGATCCAACGCCAGCAGCCGGCCAGACAATCCCGGGCAACCCGAACAACGCCCAAGAAGAAATAGACCACCGACCGTACGGTCGACGATAACCCGATCAAGGGTGAGTGGAGGAAAAATGACTGAAGTAGTTGAGGCTCAAGCCACAGAGCAGATGGATCATCTGACCCTAGAAGGTGAAACCGCTGCTGATTATCTTGAAGAATTGCTAGACATCGCAGACCTTGATGGTGACATCGATACCTATGTGGAGGCAGGACGTCCCCACGTATCCATTCTCACATCTGGCGACAAGTTAGTGGGAGCTAATGGTGAGGTACTTGAGGCCCTCCAGGATCTGTCACGCCTGGCGGTGTTGACCAAGATTGGCCGCCACTCACGTCTCATGCTTGACGTGTCCGGGCATCGCGAGAAGCGTCGTAAGGAGCTCCAGGAGATCGTTGCCGCTGCTGTGGTGGAGGTCAAGAACTCTGGGGAGGCCCTGTCCATGGAAGCCATGAACCCCTTTGAACGCAAGATCGTCCACGACGCTGTTGCTGCTGCTGGGCTCACCTCAGAGTCTGAGGGTGAGGGCGATAAGCGCCATGTGGTAATCAGCCCTGTGACGGACTAGGGTTTTTCTTCGCTTCCTCACGGGGAATCCACGCTCAGCGGGACGCGAACCCGCGACCTAACGATTTATGAGTTCGTATTGAGTTTCTACATTCCTGAGGTCCCTAATTCTGTCTGTCGTAGAAGGTAATTGTGCTTGAATCAATCGATAAGCTAGCTGTTGAGGTATTCGGGGAACGCCTGGAGGTGGCTACCCGATATGCTGAGCTGCTTACATGCGAGGGAATCGAGTGGGGGTTGCTTGGTCCACGGGAGACTGACCGAATCTGGGACAGACATCTGCTCAATTCTGTGTGTATCTCCCCCTATGTGAACCGGGACTCCTTGGTCGCGGATATTGGGTCCGGAGCAGGGTTGCCGGGAATACCTCTCGCCATTGCCCGCCCGGATCTTCAGGTGGTTCTCGTGGAGCCTATGGAACGACGGGTAAAGTTTTTGGATCTATGTATCCGTGATCTGGGTCTTCAAGATTCTGTACAGGTGGTGCGATGCCGGGGTGAGGAATACCGCCCTAAAGCAGGCGTAGACGTCGTGACTTGTCGGGCCTTGAGTTCTGTGGAGAAACTTGTGGGTATGGTTGAACCATTGTTGAATAGAGCAGAGGTACTCGCGATCAAAGGGGATCGTGCGAGTCTTGAAGTCGAGGAAGCTCAAGACTACTTGGCGAAGAAAAGTCTCACGGCTGAGGTGATCAGATCCGAGGTTGGTGGCAGCTTACTTGGAACTGTACTGAGGATTACCAAGGCTTAGTGTTCTTCCTGACGACCAATCTGGTCGAGATTATTTCGGGACTCCTTCTCCTGATCTTTCATTCTGGGGAATTGATCCTCTCGATGGTCTCTTGATGAGGTGACTATCGCCAGCAGATTGAAGTCTGGACACGCTCGCATTCTTCGCACGCTCTCAGTTATTCATCCGAAGGTTTACGAATCAAACTCATCGTCATGAAGACGCAGAGAGGTACATGCAGGTCTCACGTAAGGCGATGATGAGGTACTCTGCTTCGCTCTCGACACCGGTTGGCGCGGGGTTGATGTATGAGATTCTTGGGTGAGGATCGAAACCCGAGGAATCTATCCCAAACACATTCACGATGTCGTTTCCTTGGACGCATCATCTCCAGACGAGGGGACGGTTGGGATAGGTGTACCCCACCCCTGTGCTCATGCGACTGACTCATGGGGCGCAGAATGTATTTCACAGAGACGTTGGTGAGGGTATCACATCCATGGAGTCTGAACTAGTACTTCAGAAAACCCCTGTGTTAAACCTTAGTGTTGCGGCGGAAATAGCCGTTCGAGTTCGTACCTGCCAGTGTCGCTGGATATGATTATGTGGCTGCGAGGCGCAGTACACACGAAAGGCAAAACATGTCTCTTCTCCCAGAACCACGTACAGAACTCTTCGATGGTCCAGAGATTCCTCCGCTGGTGGAGCCAGAACCTATGGAGGATGGTTCAGAGAATGTTTCACATGAAACACTCAAGAAGCCGTCGAATACTCGGATCATCGTCATCGCCAATCAGAAGGGCGGTGTCGGGAAGACCACAACTGCCGTGAACCTGGCAGCAGCGCTTGGATTTGGAGGGTTGCGCGTACTTCTGGTGGACATGGATCCTCAGGGAAATGCATCGACTGCATTGGGTGTCGATCATCGTCAAGGGATCAGAGGTACCTATGAGGTACTCCTTGATGGGGCCGCAATGGAATGGCACGTCGTACAATCAGCGGAGGCCCCCAACTTGTTCGTGCTTCCTGCGACCATTGACCTTGCTGCTGCTGAGCTTGAATTGGTGAGTATCCAGGGTAGGGAGCGTCGAATGAAAGAGGCGCTGGCCACGTACCTGTCCACCCATCAGATAGACTATGTGATCTTCGACTGCCCGCCATCATTGGGCTTACTCACCCTGAATGCGCTTGTTGCCGCCAAAGAGATCCTCATCCCAATCCAATGCGAGTACTATGCCTTGGAGGGTGTGAGTCAGTTAGTGAACACGATCAATCTTGTGAAGGGGAACCTCAATGATGATCTCGCGCTGTCCACGGTTCTTTTGACGATGTACGATGGGCGTACCCGTTTGTCCTCCCAGGTTGCTGATGAGGTACGAGCTCACTTCCCCCAACAGACGTTGAATGCGGTGATCCCGCGGTCTGTACGAATCTCGGAGGCTCCCTCGTACGGTCAGACGGTCATCACCTATCACCGCGGATCGGCTGGCGGTCAAGCCTATGTTCAGGCCACCGCAGAGTTCGCTTCACGGGCACTTTAGGAAGGATCCTGACATGGCTGCACAGAAACACACAGGGCTAGGACGAGGTCTTGGCGAACTCTTCCAGCAAACGACCCCGGCAGAGGGTGACGAAGTACGCAATGATGGGATGCCTGAGGGTTCCCAATTCAAAGAGTTGCCAATCGAAACGATCACGGCCAACCCCCAGCAACCCCGCTCTGTTTTTGACCCTGACCAGTTGAGTGAGCTGTCTGAGTCGATCACAGAAGTCGGTCTCCTCCAGCCCATCGTTGTACGTCCTCTTAGCCCAGGTCGTTATGAACTGGTCATGGGCGAACGCAGGTTGCGGGCCTCGAAGCTGGCCGGACTCACATCCATTCCAGCGATCATCCGCCCGACTGAGCAGGAGGATCTCCTACGAGATGCCCTCTTGGAGAATATCCAGCGCGTGCAATTAAATCCTTTGGAAGAGGCTGCGGCCTACCAGCAGTTGCTCTCTGACTTCGGATGTACCCAGGAAGAACTGGCCACTAGGATCAAGAAGTCTCGCCCCCAGATCTCGAACACTATTCGGTTACTGAAGCTGCCAACATCTGTACAAAAGAGGGTTGCTTCTGGGGTACTCTCGGCTGGTCATGCTCGTGCCCTGCTTGGCCTTCCTGATCCAGAATCCATGGAGAAACTGGCTGCGAAGATCGTCGCCGAGGGGATGTCTGTACGAGCCACTGAGGAAGCCGTTACCCTTGCCGAATCGGCCCTCCCTGGTGAGCCATCTATTGCGAAGAAGCCCAAGGTCGCAGGTGAGCATCCTCGTGCCGCCACTATTGAGGCCGCCCTTTCGGAGAGGTACGAAACCAGGGTACAGATCAAGATCGGTACCCGTGGAAAGATCATCATTGAGTTCGCTGGTGAAGATGATCTCGATCGAATCTTAGAGCTGATGGCATAAGCGATAAAGAAATATAGAGATGTACCGATAAAGAACTTTATCGACATATATACAAATATACTGCTTGGTCCTCCTACAGAGAAATGGTCTACCAACAGAGACCTTCCCATTTCCTCAATATACGAGCACAGGATCTGTGCTTCAATCATCGCTGCATCAGATGCGTTATACATGATGTGCGAGGACGACATTAACCATTGACAACGATGTTCTGCATGCGGCCAAAAAAACGCACAGGATCAGGGACTCACTACTGGAGCAGTCATTTCTGAGTACTTCCGGCTCGGGTACACAACCTTGCGCCCTACCCAATCACTCATGGATGATGCCCTTCGAGAACTGGGAATTGAACAATTTGAGTCTCAGAGTAGCGTGGTGAGCAACGAGGATGTGAACCGATTAAGAGAAGAGTTAGGCGTTTGGTGATGTTCTCATAGCGCTCTTTGACCGAGCCCATGCACGCAAGATGCTGTGTCGCAATGGTTCAAAGACAACGCCTTAATAGGATGGGCCACCTGTGCGATTACAGAGAATGGTTTCGCTCGAATAGTCTCTCAACCTAGTTATCCGGCTCATCCGAGCAGGCGAGGCACCCACAACTTCGCAATTTGGGCGTCACAGTGTCGATCAGGGAGACTGTGACGAAGGTGTGTTGGGACTAGTGCATAATGGGGTAGCAAGAAGAAGGCGCTATCCACGCTTGGCGGCCAAGGTCACCAGTGACGCTAGTACGTGGGAAAGATTTTCCCCAGTGGTAGCCAAAGACAAAGGTACCACTGAGGTATCAGTCATGCCGGGGGCTACGGAGGACTCGATGAACACGGGTACCCCGTCACGAACGATGATGTCGGCCCGGGAGAAGTCCCTCAACCCTAGGGATGTGTGGGCTACGAGAGCCGCGGCCATACAGGCATCCGTGGTTGACTGATCCAGGGTCGCAGGGCAAATGTACTTCGTTTTGCCAGCGGTGTAGCGGGCCTCGAAGTCGTACAACCCCGAAACGGGGCGTATTTCGACCGGTGGGAAGGCTACAGGGCCTTCGCCGATGTCGAACACGGGTACAGCCACCTCAAGCCCTGAGATGTACTCTTCAACGATCGCAACAGGCCCATAACTGTAGGCATTCACCATTGCGGCCGGTAGATCTTCGATACGGTCCACCCGAGAGACCCCCAACGAGGAACCCGATGTTGATGGTTTCACGAACAGTGGCAACCCTAAACGATCCTCGATCAACCCCAAAAGGGTCGAGGCACCCAGGTCACGGAACATGTCATGGGGAAGGATCACACAATCGGGTACAACCAACCCAGCTTGAGCAACAGTCGGGATTGCCAATGCCTTATCAAAGCTGGCTCGGCAAGCATCAGCGGTCGCGCCCACATAAGGTACACCAATCAACTCCAGGACTTCACGAACAGCACCATCCTCCCCAGCACCGCCGTGCAGCATTGGGAAGACCACAGGGGAATCCATCGTGGTGAGCAATTCAATCAACGAGGGCTGAATATCCGAGCGAGTGACCTCAAACCCAGCGTGGGTCAGCTCTTTGGCTACCCGCAGCCCAGACTCCAATGAGATTTCTCGTTCATGGGAGAGTCCTCCCGAGACGACGACTACTTCTTGTACCATCATTCACCTCCAGGTGTTGGTCAATAGTGTGTCAGGAGACGTATCTCCTGACACAGTGAGTTGTGGCTGATCAGGTGTGAAACGCTCATCCATGATCGAACGAATGGGTGTGAACCGCATATCAGGAGATGCGTCCCCCTGGCACTCATCCCCCTGGCACTGGGCCGATGGGCCAAGGGGAAGGTTTCCGTAACTCAGGATGGACCGGTTCGCGACAGATCTCATGATGACGACTCGCGTCCGTGCCCGACAGAGAGGGCAGATTTCGGGTTCACCAACCCGAAGGTGGTCCGCAATTCGATCTCTTCGGCGATCGCTTCGCCGAGCCGACGGGTACCCTCATAAATACGTTCTGGCGTAGGGAAACAGTAACTCAAGCGCATATTGCGAGACCCTAAGCCATCGGCATAGAAAGCAGTACCAGGTACATAGGCCACACGGTGTGAGGTCGCCCGGGCACTCAATTGATCCGAGTCGAAACCCTCCGGCAGAGTCAGCCACACAAAGAACCCACCCTTGGGGCGAGTCCAGGTTGCTCCAGCAGGCATATGGTCATCCAGGCCACGCAACATCGCATCCCTGCGTTCACGGTACATCGACCGGAAGGCCTCAACTTGGCCCTGCCAATCCCAGTTCGCAAGATACTCCGAGATCGCGAATTGCGAGAATACTGGCGGGCATAGGGTTGCAGATTCCTGGGCCAAGACAAGTTTTTTGAGTACAGCCGGAGGAGCAAGGACCCAGCCGACTCGAAAACCGGGAGCAAAAGTCTTGGAGAAGGAGCCCAAGTAGATCACCTGGCCCCCATCCATTGACCTCAATGCGGGCTGGGGTGGTACATCGATCGCAAGCAAGCCATAGGGGTTGTCTTCAACGATCACAACGTCGAGTTCTTTGGCTGCCTCCAAGAGTTCCCGGCGGCGAACTATACTCATCATCACCCCAGAGGGGTTGTTGAAGTTCGGAATCGTATACAGGAATTTCACTTTGCGTCCAGCAGCGCGAGCAGCAATAGTGGCAGCCCTGAACGCGCTCGGGATCAATCCATCCTCATCGGTGTCCACGTGTACGACCTGGGCCTGGTAGGAGGAGAAGGTACCCAAGGCGCCCACATAAGTGGGGGACTCGACAAGAATGACATCCCCAGGGTCAATGAAGGTACGGGTGACAAGATCAAGTCCCTGCTGGGATCCGCATGAGATCATCAGATCATCGGGGGATGCCTCAACCTTTTCTAGGGCCATGACCTCACAGATCTGCTCACGGATCCTCTCCTCACCCTGACCGGAACCATAGTTCATGATCTGTGGGCCACGGGATTTGATGAGGTCACCGATGACTGACCCCAAGACGTCGAGGGGCAGGTCGGTGATATTGGGCATTCCACCAGCTAGGGAGACCACCTCAGGCCGATTGGCGACGGCGAAAAGAGCTCGTACAGCAGAGACCCGCAGGCCCTGGGTGCGCTGTGCATACACGTCGACATAGGGGTCGAGGCGTGTCTCTACTCTCTTTTCGGGGACAGTCATAGGATAACTTTGCCCGAAAAACCTCTACGATGCTTGTATGGCACACAGTCTGGTCACCAATCCAGGGCCTCACAAATGGGGTACCACGCGGGTACTGTCTGCTGCTGACGTGATGGCTCTCGACTCTATGGTGTGTCCAATAATTGAGATAGAACGTGAACATATGGCCAAGTCAGCCACGGATTCCTTCGGATTTTGTGGGGTTGGTATTCCAGGTGATGAGACATGGATGGGAGTAATTCTCGTCACGTCGTCGACCGGAATCCCCAGAACACATCCTGTATCAGCATCTGGGATCAATAACGATACAGCCGCACTCATGACTGTGTTCATAGCCAGTGAGAGCATCCCAATCCCCATAGCTAAAAAACTATGTCAGGTTCTTGTCAAACACCTGCGTACCACAGTCAACTGCCTTGAAGCCCAGGCTTCACCACCAGGAATACCCCACACGGTGTTAACCCCTGCACCCAGCCTTCTGCTTAGTCTGGGCTTTCAGCCAATAAGGTACCCGGCCCAGCGCTACAGGCTCACCTTCTCAAGTTTGGCCTCATGGATGTACAACCGTCTCGAATGGTTTCATCGACCCGGAATCCAACTCTCAGATCAGCCTGCGAATCGTACCTTGTAGGTCTCTTACAAAGAGTCGAGGGCTGCGCGAAGTTTCAGCTTGGGTACATCACCCAGGAAGGACTCCACGAGCTCACCGCCACGGAAGATCAGAACCGTTGGCAGGGTACGAATGTCGTGAGCCAACATGGCGTCCGGATTCTCCTCGGTGTCCACCGACACAAACTTTACCTGGCTATAGGTCTCGGAGAGTTCTTCAAGAATGGGGGCAAGCTTCTTACACGGTACACACCAGTTGGCCCAGAAGTCGACGAGCACTGGTACAGGACTCTCAAGTACGTCCTGCTGGAAATCGGCATAAGAGATAGCGGTTACAGACATGATTCTCCTTAACTAGGCGAGGAAGCGTTCGGCATCCAATGCAGCACGACACCCAGAGCCGGCTGCGGTAATAGCTTGACGATAGGAATGGTCAACGAGGTCTCCGCAGGCGAAGACCCCAGAAATCGAGGTGTGGGTTGAGGGATCAGCGACGCGAACATATCCAGCTTCGTCGAGCCCAACCTGGTCACGTACCAAATCGTTGCGAGGTTCATGTCCGATAGCCACGAAAACCCCTTGTACCTCAATGTTTCGGGTTTCCCCAGTGACAGTGTCGCTCACCTGGAGGCCCTCAACCTCGGATTCTCCAGTGATCCCGGACACAACAGCATTAAGTTCAAAGCGGATCTTGGGATTGGTACGGGCGCGCTCTTGCATGATGGCTGATCCACGCAACTCGTCACGGCGATGAACGAGGGTCACTGTGCGAGCAAAACGAGTCAGGAAAGTTGCCTCCTCCAAGGCTGAGTCCCCTCCACCGATTACAGCAATATCCTTGTCGCGATAGAAGAATCCGTCACAGGTGGCACACCATGAGACCCCACGCCCAGAAAGACGTTCCTCATCAGGGATACCCAGTTTGCGATAAGCGGAACCCATAGCCAGGATCACAGCCTTCGCATGATACGTCGCGTCGTTGGAGTCCACGATGGTTTTCACTGGACCTTCGAGATCCACAGATATGGCATCCTCTTCAACCAGGATCGCCCCAAAACGTTCAGCTTGGGCGCGCATCTTATCCATCAGATCTGGACCCATGACACCCTCAGGGAATCCGGGGAAGTTTTCCACATCAGTGGTGGTCATCAGGGCCCCACCAGCAGTGAGGGTACCCGTGAGTACTACTGGTGCCAGTCCAGCACGAGCAGCATAGATGGCGGCAGTGTAACCTGCGGGCCCAGAACCTATGATGACAAGATCATGGTCAGACATGGATATCCTTTCCTCCCCAGGACCCACGTATGGGCGTGAACAGGTGGTCGTGAGTCTCACTATCTTCTCATGGTTTGTACATGGGACAGAGCTTGCACAGGCCCGTGTCTCGAAGGGGGATATAAAATCGGTGTTCAAGACCCGATTCCATGGAGTAGGCTGGGATTCCCGATTGCTGAGAAGAAAAGGCTGATTGTGTCGACAACTCATCTTTGTGATGAAGTCCACGTGGGGAGGGTCTTAACGCGCCCACAATCACGATGGGCTTGCTTTGCATTTGCTATAGCGATGGCCATTGGCATGTGTCTACCAGGTACGAATGCCCATGCTGTTGGTCTGATTGAAGATGAAGCCTTGAGACTGTGTATTGCTGATGTACTGTCAACGGTTTCCGATGAGTACAAACCCGACACAGCCAATTATCAGCGGGCCCTCACTGAAGTGAATCAGGCTGACTTGGATCTACTCACGGGTGCTCGTCGTCTAGAGTGCCAAGGTGTTGTCTCTGTTGAGGGTCTTCAACTGATCCCTGAACCAGGATTCACATCTGTTCTCCTCACAGAAGGGCGCATCACCGACATTGCGCCCCTAGCAGGGTTCACAAAGGTGAAGGAACTCTCCCTGCTGGGAAACAAAATTAAAGACATCACTCCCCTAGCATCCATGACCGGTATGCAAAACCTCACATTGGCAGGGAATAACATCTCTGACCTTACGCCGTTAAGTGGGTTAACGGGGATCGAGCAGCTTGAATTAGGGGCCAATGATATTGCTGATCTGACTCCCTTGGCGGGTCTGACCGCAGTACAGCGGCTCTCTCTTCTCAACAACAAGGTGTCCAATGTTGAACCATTGGCTGGGATGCAAAGCATGGGGATGCTCGACATTTCGGGTAATCAGGTTTCAGATGTGTCCAGTCTCGCATCGTTGACACGGTTGTACCACCTGGAATTGGGGAAGAATAAGGTCACGGACCTCTCATTGTTGTCCACTATGGTCAACCTCCAGATTCTTTCCCTGCACAGTATGGATCTTGAGGATCTCACCGGCCTAGAGTCCCTGTCAGTCCTGTCGAACCTGGATCTGTCCAATAACAAGATCACAGACGTGACCCCCTTGGCTGAGTTCTCGAAACTCTATTTCCTGGATCTGTCTGGAAACCTTATTGAGGATCCTGGACCTATCGCCCACCTTCGCCCAAGCGAAGGAATCTATCTTCACAATAACCGGATCTCTGATCTGGCTCCTCTTACTGATCTCGTCAATTGCGTGAATGATCGGGGCAACCCCTGTATTACGTGGACTTTGACGGGCAATGCCATCACCGATGCATCTGCCCTCAGCTTTGACCTGGTTGAATCGGTCTTGTCACCACAGCAGGAAGAAATAGGCAAGGGGGTCACCATCTTCTCCCTCGCCAACCAGGTGCTCACATGGTCACCGAATCCCAAGGAGATCAAGGAACTGCCTAAGCTGGTAGCCACCCAAGGAGATTCAGGGATCGTCATGTGGAGTTTGGGTCCCGGTAATGCCATCTTGGATGTCAATGAGGGAACAGTAGCCTTCCAAAGTGTTGGGCTTTCCACCGTCAAATGGAGCGACCAAAACGATTTCTTCACAGGTACGATCCGCGCCACCGTTGGGGTGGCGGGCCTCAAAGGCGAAGGTAGTGCTATTACTCAGATTTCATTCTTCGGTCTGATCGGTATTGCTGGTATCGGCGCAATCCTGGTTATCGTTGGTCTGATTCTGCTTATCGTGAAACTAGTTCGCAAACGCAACCAGCGTCACCATCAGCTTCACCACGAGCGACGATGAATTGTGGATAACCGCATAGGTGTCGCTAGCAGACGCTAGGGTCAAACCATGGCACCCTACACCAGCGCTGAGCAGGTTCTTCGTACCATCTTCGGCTATCACGGCTTCCGAGGGGATCAAGCAGAGATCATCGATCACGTTATCAGTGGTGGTGATGCAGTCGTACTCATGCCCACTGGTGGGGGCAAGTCTCTTTGCTACCAAATTCCTGCGCTATTGAGGGAGGGTACTGCGGTAGTAATCTCCCCACTGATCGCGCTCATGCAAGATCAGGTGAATGCTCTTAACCAGGTGGGGATCAGAGCTGGGTTTCTTAACTCGACCCAGTACAGTGATCAAAGATCTGCCATGGAGGCCACCTTTCTTTCCGGAAACCTCGACCTGCTGTACATCGCCCCCGAGCGATTGTCGATGCCTGGTACCCAAGAACTCTTAGGCCGAACAAAGATCTCACTGTTTGCTATCGATGAAGCCCACTGTGTATCCCAATGGGGGCACGACTTCCGGCCAGACTATTTGGGCTTATCCATTCTTGCGGAGCTGTGGCCTGATGTACCCAGAATCGCACTCACAGCAACCGCCACCAAAGCCACGCACACCGAGATCACTGAGAGACTGCGCTTAGGGCAGGCTCGACACTTCGTGTCCTCCTTCGATCGGCCCAACATCACCTACCGTATCGAACCCAAGGATTCGGTGACGAAGCAACTCATCAGTTTCATTAGTCGGGAACACCCAGATCATGCCGGGATTGTGTACACACTGACGAGGGCGAACACAGAGAAGCTTGCCGAGGAACTAACTCGGGCAGGGATACCCGCTCTTGCCTATCATGCTGGATTGGATCCCGTCACTCGACATGACAACCAGATTCGCTTCCTGAATGAGGACCGACTTGTTGTTGTGGCCACTATCGCTTTTGGGATGGGTATCGACAAACCCGATGTACGCTTCGTTGCCCATGTTGATCTTCCCAAGTCCATCGAAGGGTACTACCAGGAAACGGGGCGGGCCGGACGAGATGGTGAACCTGCAACAGCCTGGATGGCCTATGGTCTAGGTGATGTCATGAAACAGCGAACCATGATCGAAGAGTCCCAGGGTGACCATGATCATAAAATGAAACTGACAGCCCACCTCAATGCGATGCTTGCTCTATGTGAGACGGTTGAGTGTCGACGTCAAAACATGTTGAGTTATTTTGGTGAGAGTTCCGAACCATGTGGAAACTGTGATACCTGCATGACCAAGCCTCAGCAATGGGATGCTACACAGGCTGCACAAAAGTTTCTGTCCACCGTCGTACGTCTTGATCAACGGCATGGTCCACGCTTTGGTGCAACCCATATTGTTGATATCCTACGGGGCAATGGTACCGATAAGGTCCGACAGTACAACCACACTGAGATCACAACCTGGGGGATTGGTACAGATCTTTCCACTGCCCAATGGCGTTCTGTGGCTCGCCAACTATTGGCCCGAGGCGATCTGGCTTTGGCCCAGCATTCCACGGTGGCGATCACTGACTTGGGTTGGGAGGTACTTCGAGGGAGTCGGGCAGTACCTTTGAGGGAGGACGTACATCGCAAGGCAGCAAGTGTGAAAGAAAAGCCCAGGTCGACTCCTCGAGGTTCACAAGTCGAGGATCCTTTCGATCCTGGTTTGTTTGAAGCTTTGAGGGTGTGGCGCCGACAGGAGGCCACGACCAGAGCAGTACCACCTTATGTGGTCTTCCATGACCGCACGCTCAAAGAAATTGCTGCCAAGAAGCCCACGACTGTTGAGGACCTTGCCCAGGTTTCTGGAGTGGGGGCTGCGAAGCTGGAGAGCTATGGCAGTGAGGTGATCGCACTTGTCGCGGGTTTTCTCGCTGAGTGAAGGTTAGTGGCCCTCATCATAGATGGAAACATGGTAGCGTTCGATGCTGATGTCGTTGCCCCAATAATCGGGTTTCAGACCAGCTGTAGTCAGCAAGTAATCAAGGAACTCTGCAGGAGTGGGGTAGTCCTCCCAGACTTGCGGGAGAACAGTGGTGCGTCCACGTCGGCTGGTCAAGATAACCCCATCGATCCCAGGACGAAGACTAGAAAGAACCTGATCGCGGCTAGAGGATGGCATTGTTTCGGGTACAGATAACAGGGAGACCTCAACAGCAACCTTGTCGTACTCTTCAGTGGTCAACGGATAGAAGCGAGGATCCTCGAAAGCGGCAGCGAAAGCGTTGAAGCGAATGTCATCAACGAGAGGCCGGTAGGCGGTCAGCGAACCGATGCATCCGCGTAGCTGATCGTCGATAGTGAGTGTGACGAAACTGGCTCCGGGGGAATGCATCCATGGGGGGATACCCACAGCCTTAGTCGGCAGACCGAGGGCTTCAGCAATAATGTGCCTTGCTAGCCCCACTAAGGTGGGACCTGCAGATTCTAGGCTGGGGTTCACACAGTCAAGCCTAGAACACATGGGTCTTTCAACGAAAGACAATCACGGGTATTGTTCGTATTCAGCTAGTCTTTCAGCGGTTCAGTGGCACGAAGAACCCATCCAGTAAGAAGTTTTGGTGTAAAGAAGGTTGACTTGGGTGGCATGAGCAACCCTTCACGGGCGGTACGTCGGATCTCTTCAATCGATGTAGGGCGGATGAGTACCCCAGCAGTGAAGGTACCTGTTGCAACACAGTCACGCATCTCGTCGAGGCCATGCTGGTAGGTCACATCAACCTGAACGCCCTCTAGGGCAGTTTCGAGCCAGAGCCCATCCAGGGAGCGTACATGATCGAATGCGCCAGGCTTAGGTGTGAGCCACTCGGCTGACCCGTCAGGCCACAGGAGTACCAAACGCCCCAAGTCAACCATCTCAGCAAGGATGGTGGTGGTCACTGTAACAGGTGAGAGGTCAAAACATGTTTCCAAGCCAGACCGAAGAGCTTCAGGACTTGCCCCAGAGTACAGGCGGTGAATGGCTTGGATAGAAAGCTGGTCTTCAATGAGTTCGTTGATGAACGTCAGGGTACGCTCTGCGCGAGTGTTGTGACGCCCAGTCTTGTTTCGTACCTCATCACGATAGATTCTGGAAACACCATAGCGATGATGCCCGTCTGCGATGAGTACGTCATCGGATTCGATGATCTCACGAATCCTGGCGATACGATCAGGATCAGAGATACGCTCAACGGTATGGGTGGCCCCATCAACCACCACGGAACCAAGGACCTCGCCTGGTTCATGGAGTTCAGCAGTCAACCCAGTAGCCAAGGAGAGACCCCATACTGGGGATGAGTTTGTTGCGGTGGCATGCATGAGTTCTAGACGATCAGTTGAAGCCTTGGGGGTAGTACGTTCGTGAGGAAGGACCGTTGTACCTCGATCCTCGGTCGACTCATCTGTGGGTGCTAGTGGATCATCAACAACCTCAAGCCCACCAAGAACACCAACAATCTCACGGGGGGTACCCGTGGGATCAGTGAAAGCCATTCGATAGATCGAGAAGGTGTAATCCTTATCAGCAGTGAGGATCCCTTCTTCAATCCAATCCCAGAGCTTCGTTGCTGCATAGGAGTAATCCTGATTTTCGGGTACATCAACATGGGTGATGTTATGGGGATGGCTCTCGTGAAGTTCGTGTACATCATCCTCAGACAGAACATCATAGGGGGGGGCAAGGACGAGGTTCAGATCAAGGTCTGATGAATAACGCAGTGCGGGGAAGGGGCGAAAAACAGGCATGTCCTGAGCCTAGCGGAAATCCTTGATACACAACCTGTGAGTCCAACTGTTTCCTATCAAGGAAACAAACATGTAGTCCGAAATAGCAAAGTCGCAGGATCCAAGATATGTGTGAATCCTGCGACTATGCGAAATAACGGTTTCGTCGATGTTATTAATCAGTCGGCCAGACCCAACTGATCCTTGGTGTAATAACCCTTCTCAACAAGGATCGACTCGACGGTGTTCTTGACAATCACCTCAGGTGCAAGCAGATAGGAAGGAATCTGGTTGGATTTGTCGTTCACATCAACGGTTTGCTCGCGAAGGATCTGGTCAATCATGGTGGCAACCTGAGCACTTAAGGCGCTGGTGTCCTTCCATAATGTCATGGACTGCTTATCAGCGAGAATATTCTTCACGCTGGCAATATCGCCACCATATCCGGTAATGATAGGCCAGTTTGTACCAGGGGTGTAGCCAACAGCTTCAAGGGCTTCAGTGATACCCGTGGCCATCGAATCATTGGGGCTCAACACAACGTCAACTTTGGCTCCGTCAGTGTACGAGGTAAGCCTGCTTTCCATCGTGGATCGTGTCCTATCAGCACTCCAACCTTGGATGGCGATAGAGGCCCAATCCTTGGTACTAGCTGGAGCCATACCGGATTGGGCAACCAGTTTGCCTGACTTGATGTAGGGAAGAAGGATATCCCAGGCACCCGCGAAGAAGGCTTCAGCGTTAGCATCATCTGAGGGCCCCGCGAATGGCTCAATGCTGAAGGGTCCCGCTGCGGTTTCAAGTTTTAGTGCCTCCACAATGAATTCACCCTGGAGTTGGCCAACTTTATAGGTGTCGAAGGCTGCATAGTAGTCAACGTTCGATCCGCTCATCAGACGATCATAAGCAATAACTGTGATGTCTGCATCAGCAGCGGTTTGAAGTACAGGAGCGAGCGCATTTCCATCAACGGCTGCAATAACCAGAACCTTAGCTTCCTTGGTGATCATCTCCTGGATCTGGGAGATCTGGGTGTCGGCCTTATTATCTGCATACTGCACAGTGGTGGTGAAACCAAGTTCTGTCAGACTCGCAGTGAGACTGGTTGCATCCTTGTTCCACCGTTCGAGGCTCTGCGTCGGCAGAGAGATACCAATCAAGCCAGTGACCTCCACTGGGGCTTCTGTACCAAGGTCTGTACTTTCGTCCTCAGTGGTTGTACTGCTGCATGCGGATAAGCCCATCACCAATGTTGCCCCAAGGGCCAATGCTGCGAATTTCCTGAGCTTCATATTTCTCCTTCATCTGAAACTAGTCTTATTAATCCTAGTGGATAAGATACATCTGTTTTGAGAAGGTCTAAAATCCGCACTCTTAGCCTCATACTATGGAAATTGATACAATAGTTGACTACCCAGTCGTGGCTTTCACAATTAGGAAGGTGAGGTACGCAAGGTAGGCCCCGACCATGAGGGCGCCTTCGATGCGGTTGACGTTCTTGCCCAGGATGAAAATCGGTACACATGCCACAGCGACGCCAACCATGATGGGCAGATCGAAGAAGATCAGCGAATGATCGATGGGTATGCTGAATGGTCCGAACATCAAAGCCCCGCCGAGGATGATCGTGAGGTTCAGGGTTGAGGAACCGATGAGGTTGCCGATGGCGATGGAACGCTCACCACGGATGGTACTCATGATCGTGGTGGCAAGTTCGGGAGCTGAGGTACCAATGGCGACCACCGTGAGGCCGATCAATGTCTCCGATAGCCCAAGGTTTTTGGCGAGACCCACAGCACCATCAACCATGAACTCCGCACCAACAACGATGATGACGAGCCCGATCAGGAGCAGGCCCACGTCAAGGAGGGCGTACTTCTTCCCAGGATGAAGTGGCTTGTTGTCGAACTCATGCTCAGGCTCAGCGCCGTTGACGAGTACATTCCTCGAACGGGCTGTGGCGATCACGCGCCAGATGTACGCGATGCCGAATGCTAGCAGGATCGCACCCTCAATGGTTGTCAGATCCCCATCCCACATCGCGACAACCCACAGCAGTAGCGAGGCGACCACCATGGCTGGTAGGTCGAGTTTGAGGGTACCGTGATGGATGTCAATGGGGCGGATGAGCCCCGCCAACCCGAGGATAAGTAACAGGTTAACGATATTAGTACCCACGATGTTGCCGAGTACGAGATCCCCTGAGCCGATCACCATCCCCTGGACACTGACCGCAAACTCAGGCAGGGAGGTACCAATGGATACGATCGTCAAGCCGATGATGATGGGCGACATATTCAACCGCCGCGCCAACGCAGACCCAAATCGAACCACAAGTTGCGCGCCAATGATCAAAGCCATCAGGCCAAGGACAAGGTAGACAATATTCACAAAGGCTCACATTCACTTTCTCGGACCTCAAGGATACCGAAATTGGTTCTTGCAAGACACAGATGTCCACCTTGATGGGTGTCAGGAGATCTTGATGGGTGTCAGGAGATACAGTCCCCTGAGCCCCCATATTTCCCATGTGGTGGGTGTGCGACTGTAATTCATTACTCATTGCGGGGTAGGTTCGCTTCGGTGGTCGCAAGCGTACCACCGGCTCTCTTAACTTCGACAAAATCGCTTCGCGATTTGGTCTTGTGTCCGCAGCGAGCACAGTCGCACACACCACCAACAATATTCGGAGTTCTCATTGTCACGAAGGCCAGTTGCTCGTACTATAGAACTCTGGTTATGTGTACTCGCCTAACCTCTGTGCGACAAGGAGTTTTGGATGCTTATCTCATCGGCTTATCTTCCCAAGGATCATCGATATGATCAGATGGTGTACAGGCGTTGTGGGCGTAGTGGCCTGATGCTTCCAGGAATCAGTTTCGGATTGTGGCAGAACTTCGGGGACGGGGTGGCCTTCGATGTGCAAGAAGGGATCCTGCGTCGTGCCTTTGACATGGGGATCACCCACTTTGATCTGGCGAACAACTATGGCCCGCCACCGGGGGCAGCTGAGGCGAACTTCGCACGACACATGCAACGCAGCTTCGCGGCGTACCGTCACGAATTGGTGATCTCTACAAAGGCAGGGTACAGGATGTGGCCCGGACCCTACGGGGAGTGGGGTTCGCGCAAGTACCTCCTGGATTCGCTCGACGACTCTTTGTGCCGCATGAAACTCGACTATGTTGACATCTTCTATTCTCATCGCTTCGACCCGGACACTCCCCTAGAGGAGACCATGGGCGCACTCGACTATGCCGTCAGATCCGGCAAGGCACGCTATATTGGTATCTCATCCTATTCGGCGCCGCGTACCCGAGAAGCCCTAGCTATCCTCAGGGATCTGGGTACGCCCGCACTCATCCATCAGCCTTCGTACTCGATTCTGAACCGCTGGATTGAGGAACCCCATCCGGGTGAGGATGGAAGCCGTGGCGAGACACTGGTGGACGTACTTGCAGACGAACAGTTGGGCGCGATCGTCTTCTCCCCGCTGGCACAGGGTCTGCTGACAGGCCGCTACCTTCACGGGGTACCAGCCGGCTCCCGTGCGACCGGGTCACCAAGCTGGCGCGACGATATGCTGAGCGACAAGAATCTGACTTTGGTACGGGCCTTGAATGAGATTGCTGCCGAGCGTGGGCAAACCTTAGCCCAGTTGGCGATCGCCTGGGTACTGCGTCAACAGGTTGTGACCTCTGCGCTCGTGGGTGCCTCCAGTATCGAGCAACTTGAAGACACCGTGGGAGCCCTCCAGAATCTGGATCTTGATGAGGCAACTCTTGCACGTATTGATGCTCATTCTGCTGATGCTGGGATCAACATCTGGTCCCAATCCAGTTTCGCGTGAGTGCGTGGGAATCGTGAGAATTAGGTGCTTGCTTGGGTAGAGGTGAAAGACTAGGGGCATGAAAACGATTGCCGACATGGAATGCTTTTTGACCGATATGGATGGGGTACTTGTCCGCGAAGAGACGCCCCTACCTGGAGCTATAGAACTGATTGATCGCTGGGTGGCCACCTCCCGTCGTTTTCTTGTACTTACAAACAACTCGATTTTCACTGCTCGTGATCTAGCTGCGCGCCTCGCGCGATCAGGGTTGAACATCCCTGAGGAGAACATCTGGACCTCGGCAATGGCAACCGCCTCCTTCCTTAAGAAACAGCACGGAAATAAGACCGCGTATGCAATCGGCGAAGCGGGTCTCACCACAGCTCTCCATGATGCTGGGTTCGTACTGACCGACACTGATCCGGATTATGTGGTCTTGGGTGAGACTCGGAATTATTCTTTCGAGACAATCACCACTGCTGTACGTCTGATCTGTGATGGCGCGCGGTTTATCTCCACGAATCCTGACACCACCGGGCCCAGTATGGATGGGATACTGCCTGCCACTGGTGCTGTGGCTGCGATGATCACAGCTGCCACGAACCGTACACCCTATGTTGTGGGCAAACCCAATCCGATGATGTTCCGCTCAGCAATGAACCAGATTGAGGCCCACTCCGAAACCACGGTCATGATCGGGGATCGCATGGATACCGACATCATCGCTGGTATGGAAGCTGGGCTAACAACCGTCCTGGTACTCACCGGGGTCACGAGCGAGGCGGATATCGAGACCTTCCCCTTCCGTTCGGACTACGTACTATCGGGAGCAGAGGAACTCTTGTCCCTGTTGTGATTCCTTCCATGGGTCCACAACTATAGACGGCAGTTCTAACTGGACGTCGTGGACTCAACAGCTTTACGGCCAATAGCGCCTCGAAGGATCATGAGTACGAGACCAATGGCCCCCATGATGATCAAAGGAATGATTGAAGGGTTCAAAGCACCTTTACCCATGTACAGGATGGAGCCAGCGCCTTGGCTGACATAGCGTTGGGGGGCCCAAGGATAGACCCAGTTCTGCCAGAACTCGGGGAGCATCTCACGGGGAAGCATACCGGTGGACATGCCGCAGGCGAAGCAGGTCAGTACAACCAAGACACCGAGCGGACGCGCGAGATTGAAGAAGCCCTGGAATAAGGTGATCAGGCACATGCTTGCCACAGATAGGAAGGTCACTAATGGGATGAGGGGTACGTCCACCCCACCTGCCCATTTGAGGATCGCAACACCGGCTGCACCGATGAGGCCCGCAACCACAGCGCCATAAAGTATCTGTAGGAAGTACTGCCCGAGGCGGCCCCCAGGGCCAGATCCGGGCTTCGGGCGGAAGATCAGACCCAGAAGGATTGCACACATTGCGCTCATCATGAACAGTGGCATGGTGAGAATATTGCCAGACATCATCGCACCAAATCCTGTACCAACATTGGCTGCATTGATGGTCTCAACTTCAACCGTGAGTCCAGTTTGTGCAAGCTGAGTCGTGAGTGCGGATTGCATCTGGGCAGCCAACATAGGACTCTTGCCTTGGTTGATGATCAGTTTCACGGGCAGGGAAGTCGCAGGAGCAGTCGGTGATGCGGGTTCTTCAACCGGCTCTTCAGGTTTCGTTGTTGCTGGAGCTGCCGGGGTTTCAGTGGCACTAGGAGGAGTTTCAGTCGATGATGGGGTCTCGGTACCTGATGGAGTGGAAGTCGGGGTGCTTGGTGTGACGGAATCCGTTGGTGTCGAAGTCGGAGTTTCAGATGGTGTCGACTGAGGTATTTCAGGTGTGGCTCCCGACGCCTGTGAGGCGATCTTCGTGACTGTGAATTCAGTCGGGATAATCACTGCAGCATAGAATTCATTGTCATCCATAGCTTTATCCAGGGATGCCTGGGTATCGAACTTGCTCCATGCAATGGGCGCATCCTCGCTGGTCGCAGCACCCATAACCATCTGATTGACCATGGCTTCACCCATATTGACGTCGCCTGCAGGTGTGGTCATACCCTTATCCAGGGAGAGGATTGCCAACGGTACCTCTTTGGGAGCTGAGTTCAACAACGGGTACATCATCACGCCGAAAACGCATGAAATGACTAGAACGATCCCTATTGGGATTACATATTTCTGGGGTCCGATGTGATCCATTATGATACCTTTCAAGGAAACTTATATACAACGATCATAACCTCACGAGAAGAGCATTCGGGAGTACCCGCGCTGAATGGGCCTAAACCATTGTCACAAATCCAAGGCACAGCATCATCCATGGGCGTCCACGGATCTGGTTCCACCTAAAGGATTCGAGTATCATTCTATGTGTGTCAGACCCCTGTACGGCGGTGGGCAGCAGAATTGCGGTACAGCTGACGCAGAGTCCTTCTGACTCAAGAAAAATGGGGATACAACGAGTAAGGAACTCCCATGGAGGATAATCACGAGCCTGGATTCGGAAATGAATTTGCGAATGAATTTCACGAACATCCAGCGCCTGTACCGTGGAACGAACCCAGCCACGTCGAGAATTCCCAGCCTTACGAACCGTGGAATGAAGCTGAACAACCCAACCATGCCGAGAATCATCAGCCATATGAGCCATGGAATGAAGCTCAGCAACCCAGTACCGTGGCCGAGCCTGACCCGTGGGGTAGTACTGAAGAAAGCAACGGTACTGAAGAAAACGGTACTGAGGAAAACAACGAGAATCTAGACTCGGAAAACGGTGACAACACCGAGAACGAAACCCACGATACAAACGAAATCGACACTACAACGGATGAGAATCCAGACACCGATACCTACGATGATTCTTGGGATCTAGAAGAGGTCACGAATGCTGACCTCGCGGAGCTTATCAAGGCGACCCAAGCGAGCGTTCAGGCGGCGACTGCTCGTGCAGAGTTTTATGAAAATCTCGTACAGCAACTCCAGTCCAGGATTGAAACCCTTCAGACTGATCAGGTACATCAGCTTCTCAGCCCGGCTTTCCAAAGGCTTGCCATCCTTTTGACCCAGAGCGCGGATGCTGCCGAGCTTGCACGCAGCCATGGTGAGGGGTACAAGGCCGAAGTGGAGTTCGACTATTTCCGCGAAACCCTTCAAGCCACGTTGGAACTCATGGGAGTCCACTCAGTGGGCGCGAGAATCGGGGTTGGTTTCGACCGAACTGTTCATTCCGCGATGAGAACCGTACCTACGGCCCACGAAGACCAGGACTGGACTATCGCGAAAGTCGCGCGACAAGGCCTCATATCGGTTGGCTCCGAGCAGGCCTTCCTCCCAGCACAGGTTGCGGTCTATCGTTTCGACCCCGAATCGGCCTCAGAGGTACCTATTCCCAGTGTGAATGAGGGCGAGATTCACGACCCCCATCAATACGACAACCAACCCGAGTACGACAATCCCCCTGCCCCAATGGAAGAGGCGCAAACCCACTGGAATCAGCCATCTTCGTGGCCAGATGAACCAACTCAGTGGCAACAGACAGTACAATCACTGGAGACGCTATCCTCTTTCCCAGGGCAGGAGCCCGGGGAATCAACCGTCTACCCGCAACCCGGTCAAGAAGGAGATCATCAATATGAGTGACAAGGTTTACGGAATTGATCTAGGAACCACATATTCGGCCATAGCCCTAGTAAATGATGGCGTACTTCCTAATATCGTCAAGAATTTCTTGGGGGACGATACGACGGCTTCTGTTGTGTACTTCAACGAAGACGGTACGGTCGTGGTCGGCTCCCAAGCCAAGCATGTCCAGGTGAGCGACCCGGAAAATGCTTGCTCCCTTATCAAGCGTCATATAGGTACCGAATACCTTCGGAAATTCCGAGGCCAGGTACACACCCCCGAATCCATTTCGGCACTCATCCTCAAAGAGTTGGTCAGTAACGCCAACAGTCAAAATGGACTCGACATCACGAAAGCGGTCATCACTGTTCCCGCATACTTCGGTATCCAGGAGAGGCAGGCCACCAAACAAGCTGGCGAGATTGCTGGTCTTGAGGTTGTGGGGATCATCCCGGAACCGGTTGCTGCTGCGATCTCCTTGGGTACCCGTCAGGAAGAGGAGCAAACATTCCTGATCTTCGATCTGGGTGGAGGTACCTTCGACACCACCATCCTCAACGCCAAGGCTGGAAGCGTCGACGTTATTGCTATTGATGGGAACCGTCTTCTTGGTGGGGCCGATTGGGATGCATGTCTTGAGTCGGTGTACCTCGAAAAGTTCAAGGCCCAAGCAGGACTCGGTCCAGATAAGGACCCTTCCCAAGATGAGGAGTTCATGACTGAGTTGAGGCTCAGTGTTGAAGAGGCCAAGAAGATGCTCACCAAGCTCAACTCATGGAAGTTGCTTTTGCGTTATGAGGACAAGAAGGAGAACGTCGAGGTTACTCGCGAAGAGTTTGAAGCCGCGGCCGCCGACCTCGTCACTCAGACCATCGAGATTACAAAGAGGGTTGTGGGTATTGCCCAGAAGAAGGTACCAGGCCTCACCATTGATCGGCTCCTTCTCGTTGGTGGATCCTCGCGTATGCCGATGATTGAAACGGCTTTGACGGATGCAGGATTCGCATGGGAGCGTACCGACTATGATCTGTCGGTTGCTAAGGGTGCAGCCATCTATGGGCAAGGCGAAGTACCGTGGACGAATGATCAGGCGGTTCCTGCACGTACGGTTGTGACCAATGTTCTTTCTCGTGGCCTCGGTGTTCAACTCGTGAAGAAGAATAATGACGGGGCATGGGTGGAATACATTGAGTTTCTTGCTCACGCTCAGGAAAGGATCCCCTTGGATCCGCCCAGGGTCTTGGAGGCTCAGATCATCCGTGATGGACAGCAAAGTGTCGAATGTCCCCTCTTCGAGCAAGAAGGTAATGTTGAATCACCAGATCCTAAGATGAACAAGCCCATGGCATCTGGGGTAACCACAACCATCAGCGGTCTTCCCCCCATGAACGAGGGTGACCCCATCCAGGTACACCTGGAGGTCTCTGATGAGGGTATTGCAACACTCGTTGTTATCGAACCTTCAACGGGCAGTTCCTTCCGTGCTGAAGCTGCTGTGGCTGTACTGTCGAACGACGAACAGCAAATGTACACAGAGCAGGTTGCGGAGATCACAACCTCCTCATAACGGCCTCATGCCAAAGGAACAACAACCAATTCAAAAAACCTGTGGATAACTTCCTATGAGGGTCTGAAACCCGCAAGGCTTAATCCATGACGTTGATTGCATCCTTTAAAAAACTTGGGCGTGCTTCCTCGCAATCGGATCGAAGGCCTTCCATGCGGAAGGCAGATCGGGAGGCCGGGAGGATCGTGGCCATGGTGCCCATGGCATCCCTGGCAGCACTATTGTGTGTTGGCCTTGGAGTGGATTTCTCTGGACAGACACTGGCAGAACAACAACTTCGAGATCAGGCAGGGTACTGTGCTCGCGAGGGGTCGAATCAGATCACCATGGGTGCAACGTCCACGGTACTAGCTGTCGCCCAGGCCCAGAATTGTCTGGCACGAACAGGGACGATAGGTACGGTATTCCTGTCAGGGCGCAACCTTGTTGTCGAGGTGAGAGGTAGTTATGACACCAAGCTGCTCTCAATTCTGATGATCAACCGTCTGCCTTTGAAGGGTACAGCGACCATGCAGATTATGCAGGGGAGGTGATCTGATGACCAGCCCACAAGCCAGACGAAGCCCCATGATGGTGATTTCCGGTGTCGTACTCGTTATCGCTGGAGCACTTGTATCAGTTGGTATCTATACCCAACTCAGCCAAACCCAAGAAGTCATTGCTGTCGTCGCACCAGTGGCTCGCGGCCAACAGATCCAACGCAGTGATTTGATTACCGTCCAGGTTGGCTTCGATGCACTCTTGAAACCGGTACCCGCTTCTCAGCTCAATCAGGTTGTCGGCCAATATGCTAGTGCTGACCTTGTACCTGGTTCCTTTCTGGTTAGTGATGCTGTTGGAGATCGACCAAGCCCTGCTCTAGGTGAGGCTGAAATCGGGGTCGCGCTCATTCCAGGAGAGTATCCAAACAACGAACTTACCCCAGGTGACAAGGTACTTCTTGTCGCAGTGCCAGAGTATTCGGAAACCTGGACAACCCCGATGAGTTATCCGGGAACTCTGGTCACCATCACTGATGAGAACAATGCTATGGCTGTGGCAACGGTGAGAGTGTCATCTGCGAATGCTGCGACTTTGGCGGTACTGTCGGCCTCCAACCGTATTGCACTTGTGTTGACTACGAGGGAGAACTGATGACGGTCATCCTTCTCACCTCCGCCTGTGGTGCACCCGGAGTCACAACGACAACCCTAGGTCTGGCTTGCTCGTGGCCACGGCCCGCCATTGCAGTGGAAGCCGATCCTGTGGGTGGGTCCTCCATGTTGGCGGGATTCTTCGGCGGCTTCCAGGCTCCACCACAATCAGTGGTCGACCTCCTTTTGGCCCGACGCAACAACCGACTCGCCGAACAGTTCCCCCACTCGCTGATCCCTGTACCTGGAACACAGGCCTATGTTTTGCCTGGTCCGCGCTCCCATGCTCAGGCTCGCTCTGCAGAGGATCTGTGGGAACCACTGAGTCTGATCTGGTCAACCCTGGGCTGTGAAGGTACAGATGTCCTCATTGATGCGGGGCGTCTTGCGATGGAGTCCTACCCTGATGTACTCCTGTCACTCGTGGATCTGGTGTTGCTGGTGACACGCTCAGATCTACCATCATTGGCGGGCGCCAAACAGTGGACAGATCTTGCCCATGAAACTCGTGACCTTCATCCAGAGACCCCACCATGGGGTGTACTCCTGGTTGGGTCGGGGAATCCGTACTCCAGCAAAGAGGTCTTGGATGTCCTTGGTTTGCCTGTGGTTTCCACACTCACCCTTGATGCCAAGGGCGCCAAGGTCTTCTCTGAAGGTACAAGGGTGAAGGGGCGTACCCGTCTATCTCGAAGTCTCACCAGTTGCGTGACCGAGATCCATACCTTCATCTCATCTCAGCTTCTCACGGCAGGTGCATCATGACCCAGGTTCCTTATGGCGACACTCAACCATTGTCGAGCTTGCCCCTGTTCAGTTCCCACCCGAACCTGTCACACATCAACCCCCATCAGGTGGCTGTACCACAACCTTGGGTAAGCGGTCCCGTACAGGCTCCCTATCAACGACTGGATGTACCACCGATGTACACCGTTGATACCCCCGCCACGATCCCATGGTCCCCAGAATCAGAGATCGACTGGAAGGCGGTCGCGCAGATGCGTACTGCTGCCTCCAAGAGACTGAGTGCTCGACTAGGGTCCGAGGATGCTGACCATCAGCAAGCACTTGGTCGGGTCATTATTGCTGACCTTCTTGACGAGCACACCTCAGAGGCGATCACCCACGGTACCACCCCTTGGGCTTCCCAGTACCAAGCCAGAATCGGTCAAGCCGTCTTCGACTCTCTCTTCCGTCTCGGGCGTCTTCAAGGGCTCGTTGATGATGACTCGATAGAGAACGTGATCATCTGTGGTGCTGATAACGTGTGGATCGAATCCAGTGATGGCAGACTCACCCGTGGTACACCAGTGGCTGACTCTGATGCGGAACTCATCGACTTTCTGAGCTTCATCGCATCGCGTTCCGAAGCGAATGAACGCTCCTTCTCCCCAGCGGAACCGCGACTACATATGCGCCTCGATTCTGGGGCGCGACTCGCTGCAGCCGCATGGGTGACCCCCCGGCCCTCCGTGGTGATCCGGCGTCACCGAGCCCAGGGGGTCACCCTGGATGACCTGGTTACCTGTGGCACCCTCGCCTATCCTGCAGCAAAATTCCTCGCCGAAGCAGTACGGCGAAGAGCATCCATCGTGGTATCTGGCGCCCAAGGCGCAGGGAAAACCACTCTCATGCGAGCGCTGTGTGCAGAGATCCCACCCACTGAAGTGATTGGTACCTTCGAGACTGAATATGAACTCCACCTCCATCTCATGCCTGACAGGCACAACATCGTCTATGCATGGGAGGCACGACCAGGCTCAGGAGAAATGGATGCCATGGGAAGAAGGGCAGGTGAGTTCCTTCTCGATGATGCCCTGTACGACTCCTTCCGCTTCAACCTGTCACGCCAGATTGTCGGTGAGGTACGGGGCAAAGAAATCCTCGCAATGCTCAAAGCCATGCAATCCGGGTCAGGATCACTGTCAACCACGCATGGTCATTCCGCTGAGGCAGCGATCCGCAAACTCATCACCTGTGCGATGGAAGCCGGACCCCATGTGACAAGCGAATACGCAACCCGCGCTGTCGCAGAAGATATTGATTTCGTCGTACATATGGAGGTCTCTACCGAGAAAACTGCCCAGGGTTTCAAGCGCCACCGCTGGGTCAAGGAGATCATCGCAGTGGAGGCCAGCGATTCAGCTCGCGGTTATGCTACCACTCGACTATTCTCCACCCTCCCGGGTCAACGAGTCGCTGGAATGGAAACTGTACCCGACGGGTACCTCCAGGCTTTCGACCCCATGGAAGAGTTGAGGAATCTGGCATGTCCGTGATCCTCGCACTCATTGGAGGCCTTATAGCGGCAGGAATCCTTCTCGTCATCCAGGGGGCTCGTTCCGTTCACCGCAGAAGAATCAACCTCAAGTGGCCCCGCTTCAACTGGCGTTCCCCCATCGCGATCGCAGTCCTTCTCGCGGGAGTAGGGCTGGTTGTAACAGTACTCACCGGGTGGACTGTTGCAATCGTCATCCTTCCCATGATCGGGTTGGGGCTTCCGTACCTCATTGGTACAACAGAAACTGCAAGCGACATTGCCAAGATGGAAGCCATGGAAGAGTGGACACGCTCCCTCGCAGGAATTCTCACTGCTGGAGCTGGCCTCGAACAGGCACTCATTGCCTCCCTCAACTCAACTCCAGGGCCACTCAAACCCCATGTGACAAGGCTCGTTATCAGACTCAAGGCCAGATGGACAACACCTTCAGCGTTGAGAGCCTTCGCAGATGACCTTGATGATCCCACGGGTGACATTATTGCCGCGAATCTTCTCCTAGGGGCCCAACGTCGTGGCGATGGGCTGGCCACCATCCTTGAAGACCTCGCCGAATCTGTGGCCCTCGACATTCGGGCCCGCCGCCACGTGGAAGCCGATGCCGCCAAACCACGAGCCACAGCCAGATGGGTCACCATCATTACAGGTGTTGTACTCCTAGCCCTGTTTTTCACTGGGGACTATGTTGCTCCCTACAAAACAGGGGTTGGTCAGGTCATCCTCTTAGCGATGCTCGCTGCTTATGCTGGGGTACTCGTGTGGATGAAGAAGATCGCATCCGGGCAACCCAGTCTGCGTTTCCTTGGTGAACATGCAGCCCAGGAGGCATCATGACGGCATTCCAATGGGCAATCCTTGCCGGGGCCATCGCAGGATGTGGGCTGTGGATCATCATTATCCGTCTTCTCCCAGCCCATCCGAACCTCGCCCAAACCCTTGCCATGTTCTCAGCAGTACAACACAACCAGACGGTTGAGGAAACCCGAGGCTGGGATGCCGTCGGTAGTTGGGGGATCAGGAAACTACCCGAGAAAATCAGGCCCATCCCAACCCAAGACCTGGCACTTCTATCCAGGACCCCAGCACACTTCATTGCCCAAAAGATTGCCTACGCCCTCGTGGGTCTGCTTTTGCCGAGTGTGGTCTTTACTGTGGTCATCCTCCTTGGCCTCGCTGTACCTTTCGTTGTCCCTGCTGTCCTGGCTTTGGCTCTGGCAGCCGTAGCCTTCATGGTCCCCGATATGGAGGTACGGGCGAAAGCCTCCAATGCACGAGTGGAGTTCTCGCGTACCCTGGCTTGTTTTGTGAACCTTGTGGCCTTGGAACGCTCCTGCGGGTCTGGTACCAAACAGGCACTTGATGTTGCAGCGAACGTGGGCGACTCCTGGGTTTTCGCCCGACTCAGGGAGTCCCTCGACCAAGCAACCTGGGCTGGACTCACCAGTGGCGATGCTTTGCGTGAACTCTCCAAGGATCTTGGTACGACAGATCTGGGTGAGGTCGCCGACATCATCACCCTGTCCTCGAATGAGGGTGCTGGGATCTATCGCATCCTTCGCGCTAAAGCTCGCAGCATTCGCGAGGGACTCCTCCTATCCGATACGACTCGCGCTCATGAGGCGAACGAGAAGATGAGCCTGCCTGTCTCTGTACTCGGTATCGTTTTTCTCGCTATTCTTATTGGCCCAGCTCTACTATCGATGGCAATCTCTTTTCCCTAGTTAAACCATGAAAAAGAAAGGAAGGCTCATGCCTCAGATCATTACATCACTCACCAGTTGGTACCCACGTGACCCCATGAAGGAGCGAGGCTCCGTCACCATGGAGAACGTCATTTGGGCCCTGGCTGTGATCGCTATCGCAGCGATTGTTGTTGCCGCGATCACCTACTATGTGACGAACCACTCCAACCATCTAATGGGACTATGACCAGGAAACGTGGGCGGCAGACGAATACTAATCTTCGGGCTCACACTCAAGGATCAGTGTCGATAGAAGCGGTCATTCTTCTACCAGTCTTCCTGCTCACCCTTTTCCTGATCTTGCAGGTCTCCTTGTGGATCCATGCTTCCTCGGTAGCCCAAGCAGCTGCCCTAGATGGGGTACGTAACGCGACTGCCGCCTACAGTTCCTCCACCCAGGGTGAACGTCTGGCTCAAGCAATACTGGATTCCCGCAAAGTGGGTCAAGAGTGGAGGATCACCACAACCAGATCTGGGTCTACCCTCACACTGGAGATCACTGGCCAAGCTAAGTCTGTGATCCCTGGGTGGACCTGGAAGGTACAAGAGTCCGCAACCCTGCCCCTAAATGGAGGTTAAAATGGGAGCACAAGTTTCCAAAGACATGTCTGTACGACTGCGGAGAGGGTGGGACACATCTGTTCAGGGACGTCCCCCCGAACGGAGGATTTGTTTCCCGCAGGGAAAGAAATCCGTGAGTGTGCCCGGAATAGATGTGTCCCACCCTCTCCGCACACCCACCACGGATTTCAAAACACAAAAGTCTAGATTCTGCGATACATACAGCACACGAGGATCGATGTCGATTGAGGCAGTACTTGTCATTCCAGTATTCCTGCTTTTTCTTGCTTTACTTGCAGGGATTGGGCGTACTGCCATGGTGGGGCAGGATGTTCACGCGGCTGTGGTGAGTGCAACCCGGGTTGCTGCCCAATATCCCAGCGCACGATCTGCGGACATTGTGGCTCATGAGGTGATTGCATCCCATCTGAACGACAATCGCACTCCCTGTCGCAGTGTGGGTGTGACCTCGAACACAGCTGCACTGGATTTTGGAGTGGGTCGCGGAGGTACTGTCTCGGTCGCTCTTACCTGTACCGTGTCTTTAAGCGACTTGGCCATACCCGGATTACCTGGGGAAGTCCGCATTACGGAATCCTTCTCAACTCATATAGACCCCTACAAGAGACGTTGAAACCGTGATGGGGAAAGATTTCTTGTCCTGTTTTGTATCACCATGTGCACCCTGATTAGGTTAGCGACCAAGGAGTCGGTAACTTGGTGGTGTGACGAACTATGTGAACGCTAGTGATCTCCCCCACGGTGCCCCCGAAATTCTTGCTATTGAGGCTCAAGTTTTAGGTATACGCCGCGGACCCGAGTTTGATGTAAAGAATCCTCTCGTCCTAGGCCCAGTACAGTCCCCCAAGAACACAGTTGACGGTTTCGTGAAGCAGTTTCTTGCCGAGTTGAACATGGGTCAGGGTGTGAGCCTGGCCCGCTCGACTGTGAACGACCAGTACCTTGCCCTCGCGCGTACCGTCCGAAACTATCTGATGGCCCGTTGGCTTGAATCCAACCGTAGGATCTTTGAGTCCCGACCCAAGATGGTCGGCTACCTCTCCGCGGAGTACCTTCTTGGTCGCCAACTCGACAACAACCTGCTGGCCACTGATCTGCAGAAGATTGCAGAGGAGGCCCTTGAATCCTGCGGGATTTCGCTGAGGACCCTGCGATCCCAGGAGGTCGAACCGGGGCTCGGCAATGGGGGTCTCGGGCGACTGGCTGCCTGCTTCATTGATTCTTTGGCGACCCTGCGTGTACCCTCGATTGGCTACGGGATTCGTTACGAGTATGGCATCTTCCGCCAGACTTTCGTGGATGGTGCCCAGATTGAGCAGCCAGATACGTGGCTGACCCTTGGTAACCCGTGGGAGTTCCCGCACCCTGAGCATTCTGTTCGTGTAGATTTTGGGGGTCATACGGAGAAATACATTGATGACAAGGCAGTTCAACGTGCCCGTTGGGTGCCGAGTTGGAATGTCATTGGCGTACCCTACAACTACATGGTCCCCGGTTTTGAGAACGGGTGGGTCAACACCTTGCGTCTGTGGAGTGCGGAGGCAACCCATGCGTTCGATCTGGGTATCTTCAACTCTGGTGACTATGCCGAAGCGGTACGGGCCCAGACTTTCGCTCAGAATATCACCAAGGTGTTGTACCCCGAGGATTCGACCCCGCAGGGCAAGGAGTTGAGACTTCAGCAACAGTACTTCTTTGTGGCTTGTTCGATTCGGGATGTCCTCAACCACATGGAGGAAGGCTTCGATGTTCACGATCTCCCGGACCGGATCGCCTTCCAACTCAACGACACCCATCCTGTGATCGCGGTACCGGAGCTCATGAGGATCCTTGTCGACGAGTACTTCCTTGACTTCGATGAGGCGTGGGAGATCACAAGTCGCTGCTTCAACTACACCTGCCACACCCTCCTGCCTGAGGCTCTGGAAACCTGGGAGGTCGATCTGCTTGGTCGCCTTCTCCCACGTCACATGGAGATCATCGACCAGATCAACACCCATTTCTGCGCAAAGATACGCAAGCTTTTCCCTGGGGACGAGATGAGGGTACGCGCAATGTCCATCATCTCCGATTATCCTGTTCGAGCGGTACGAATGGCCCATCTTGCGACTTTGGCTGCGAGCAAGGTGAACGGGGTTGCTGAACTTCATTCACAGTTGTTGAGGGATAAGGTACTTCCTGAGTTCGCTGAGATCTGGCCTGAGCGCTTCACGAACGTCACCAATGGTGTGACCCCACGCCGGTTTGTACGCTTGTCGAACCCACGCTTGTCGGAGCTCATCACGGATGCGATCGGTGTTGGGTGGCTCACCGATCTGGAAAGACTGCGTGAATTGGAACCCTTCGCTGATGATGAGGAGTTCCGTACTTCGTTCGCGGAAATCAAGGCACAGAACAAGGCATCTTTTGCGGATATCTTGGCTCGCCGTGATGGAATAGTACTCCCACAAGGGCATATGCTCGACTGTATGGTGAAGAGACTCCATGAGTACAAACGCCAGTCCTTGAAGATACTCCACATTGTGACCATGTACGAGAAGCTCATTCACGGGCGGGTGACGGTTGATGAGGTCACACCACGTACCTTCGTTTTCGGGGCAAAGGCAGCACCTGGGTACTATATGGCGAAGGAGATCATTCACCTGATCAATGCCGTGGGGTCGACGATCAACGCTGACAAGCGCGTCAACGATGTCATGAGGGTGATCTTCCCACCGAATTACAACGTCACCTTGGCGGAGCATTTGATTCCTGCGGCTGATCTCTCGGAACAGATTTCGCTTGCGGGCAAGGAAGCATCGGGTACGGGCAACATGAAGTTCGCTTTGAATGGGGCTTTGACTATTGGTACCGATGATGGCGCGAATGTCGAGATCCGTGAACTCGTTGGCGACGACCACTTCTTCCTCTTCGGTATGAGTGAACCCGAGGTCGAGGCTCTTCTTGCGGGTGGGTACCACCCCTCAGCTTTCTATGAATCCAATGCTGATCTGAAGGCCGCCATGGAACTCATTGCCTCTGGAGTCTTTTCCAATGGTGATCATTCCGCTTTTGAGTCTGTGGTCTCCAATCTCCTGTACGAAGATCGCTTCATGGCCTTGGCCGATTATGAGTCGTACATGACCACCCAAGCCCAGGTGGATGCGAAGTATGCCGATCAGGCTTCCTGGATCCATTCCGCTATCCTCAACGTGGCCCGTACCGGTTTCTTCAGTTCCGACCGTTCCATGAGGGAGTACATCTCCAACATCTGGGGAGTGACGTCACTGTAAAATGCTCTAAGCAAAATGGTGTGTCAGGTAGGTCTGTTCTGGATCGTATCCCCGAACGGAGGAGTTGTTTCCAAAGGAAACAACTGCGTGAGCGCATCTAGAATAGACCTATCCCACTCCTCCTACCTGACACTATCTATATAATTATCTTCTTTACGTAGAGGGAATTCATGGCTCCAAGCAAAGAGTGATATTTCGGTCGGAAAAGTACAAGATCACCAATCTGATAATCATGCTCACAGTCTGTGATGTCGGCGATGAGACAGTCGCTAGTATCCCCATGGATGATGGGGTTGGGATCTAAGGGGACAAGGTACTCTGCTCTCGCATCCAGCTTCCCCACGGCGACGAGTGCATAGATATCCTATATTGTTGCAAACCAAACAATCCGTTCTCTCAATCGACTACTGGGTGAGAGGACGAGATGCCGCCAAGGCACCTCGCTACAAACGATATGGAGGTAGCTCTCATGGTAAAGAACACTGGCCACGGGCATCGGGTCGGGGCAATCAGGTCCTGCTCGGAGTTCAAGCATAATGGAACCTGGTTCAAGCGTAACGCCGAGACTGGGAGGATCATGAGCGGCAGTCCAGACCAGCACAAGGGCGTACGCAACGAGAAGTAGACCAAATCTCAATTTGGTGACGTCAGTTCCCCTTCTACTTATCGATTGAAGGCTGTTGGCGCTCCTGATCCTCGGAGACTTCCAGTTCCGCAATCTCGCTGAGTTCACGAAGCTTCGCTTCTAGGACTTTCTTATCAGGTAGGCGCGACTAGTACGCGGCGACTATCGCTGTAGACAACTGCGACTGAGTTCGTACTGCCATGCCTGCAACAAGTGCGGCTACGACCGCACCACCCCTCTCTGTCAACAAAGCACTATGCACCTGCTGTTGGCAAAGAATGAAGGCTCACCTCATCACTGAAGGGGTCTGTGTGGAGCGCCAGTTGTGCATGCTACTACCGCTGAGACATGCGGCTGTAGATAGCCCTGTCCTGTGGGGTGATTTCGCTGAAGGGCACGAGTTCTGGGAACTTGGCGGCGCACACGGCGATATCCTGCTCAGCCTGGGTTACGCCCAATTCGTCTTTCCCACCTTTGGCTTGAACAGGGAGAACGTACTGCGTGCCGTAGCGATCAACGGCCACGTAAACCTCATCCACCTCAACTTGTCCGATCCCAGGAGCGGTTGTTCGTAAGTGGTTCTGCAACGAGTACGCAGCAACACCAAGGAAGATGTCAATGAGCCTGTTATAGCGAACCAGAGCCAACAAAGCCTGTTCATCACCTAGAGCCGATGACCGGATGATCTCAGGAGTAGCGTCAGGTACCTTTGTCACAATCAGGTCAACACGAGGGAGCACCCTAGCGACTGCGGACGCCACAAATTCATACCGAGCCTTCCCCGCACCTCGGATTATCCAGTGTTTACCTTCGGGTGCCTTGGCGATGACGGTGTCGGGCAGGGAAGTCCGGTAACGAACTGAATAAATGACGTCGCCAAGGTTTTTGGGCAATTCGATTCCGAGTTCTTTGGCGCCCTCCTCAAGTTCTTTTCGTTCCCAGGGCACCTGCGAAGCACCCTCGATATAGTTCCTGAAGAAGACCCACTCGATCAGCGTCGCGTACCGGTTGGTTGTCTCAGCCATGCTGGTCACACAGCCTTTCTGTTTCGCTGGGGGATGACTCGGTGGTCAATGCCAAAGTACCGCTGCGCCTCGGTGGCGTTGAAAGACAGTAGAGCAGGGTCACCGAGGTGAGTCAGTTCTCCTTTCGTGGGTGTCATCCCTTCTGCGCTGAGTACTGATGATCCGATGGCGCGCCCAAGTTTCGGTGGGACACTGTTTCCGATCTGTCGGAAGCCGTTCCACTTGGTGACGTGGAATCGAAACCAGTCCGGGTAACCGTGAAGTCTGGCGGCTTCCCTAACAGTCAAAACTCTCGGTAACGTTGGGTGAATGGGGCGTGGGGCGGTGTATGCACCCCTGTCTGAGGCTGTACCGGCCCTGAGCGTGTTGGAGATTCCGTCTGGATGCAACCGAAGGAATCGAGACACCTTCTCTGTTGTTCCTGGTGCGGTTGCGGCGAATCTCTGGATCGACACTGGCGTGTGAACAGTGCGAGTCGAAGATGTCAGCACGTCTGGGGGGAAGTCTCTGGAGCGGGAATAGTCGTCGTCTTCTCTTACCATTGCTCGAAGAGGGGCAGCATAGGCGGAAGGATTGCCAAAGTTCGCGCGCACATAATCATCTGCTAACAATTCGTCGAACTGATCTGCATCAGGTAAATCTCCCAATGCATCAGCCACAGAAGGTCCAATCAGCATGTTGGGGAACAGTGTGACTGACGGAAACGACCCGTTAATTCGCCTTGGAGCGCACAGTGGTTTCGGGTATTGAGGAACCGTGAGTCCTTGCCTTGCGCCCATCAAGATCAGCCGCTTTCGCGACTGAGGTGTGCCAAAATCTGCTGCCTGCAAAACTTTATACGGCAGCAACGTGTCGTAACCCGCCGATCCCATCATTTCAATGACCTCGTCGAGTAGCTGGCGATGGTTGCCGACCGTAAGCCCGGCCACGTTTTCCAAGAGGAAATAGCGCGGTTTTAACTCGATGACCAGGCGTGCGAACTCGGCTAGTAGTGCGTTCCTTGGATCATCTAGGGCGCGCTTGCCAATCATCGAGAACCCCTGACAAGGAGGGCCACCCGCAACGATCTCGATCTCTCGCGAACCTATGGAAGAACCCTCCCTGATCTCATCGCCAGTCATCGTCGTCACGTCACGGCAGAACGTCGTTGAGTACGGGAAGTTGTACTCGTGCACGGCAGCGTGGATGGGGTCGTACTCCACAGAAGCGGCCACATCGAAACCCGCTTGCTCAAGACCGAGTGACAGCCCTCCAGCCCCGGCGAACAGATCAACAGCGAGCGGGCGTGCGACCTCCAGCATCATCGCCGTACGGCCAGATTCGGTCATTGAGTCTCCTACCTCGCACATCAAAACCATTCTAAATGGCAGATCTGACGTTTCTCTGTGGGAACACTCCCGCACCTACTAGATGTTCGCACGTTTCCCAAGGAGGTCTCATGGTGTCGAACCCGGAGTGGGGCAGTGAACGCGAGGCGAAGTTGGAGGCTCTGCATGAGCGGCTGACGGCAGCGGTGGAGGGCCTGGTCACGGGCGAGGACTGGATCAGGGTGATGACGTTCGCCGCCCAGTTCCGCTCCCGGAGCTTCGCCAACACTCTGCTCATCTACGCCCAGCACGCCGAGCGGTACGCAGCCGGTTCCATCACTGAACCGTGGCCCAGCTACGTGGCCGGGTTCCGGCAGTGGGAGTCGCTGGGCCGGTCGGTTGAGCGCGGTCAGCGTGGCTACATGATCCAAGCGCCGGTCACGGCCCGGTTCGCGTCGGCCACGCCGTCGGATGCGAACTCGTGGTGGAAACTCGGCTTCCGCGAAGCGCCGAAGGCGGGCGAGGTCGTGCGGACGAAGATCGTCAACGTCAAGCCCGCCTACGTCCACGCCCAAGACCTACAACCAGGAGACCAGCTACATGGAATTACTGGTGAACCAGTGATCGTTCACCAAGCCATTATCAACCCACAAGATTCTCCCATCACTGTATATAACTTCGAGGTCAAGGACTACCACACCTACTACGCAGGTCAAGCACCCGTCCTCGTCCACAACGCAGGACAAAACTACAAACCACTCAAACCTGGAGAGGTAATCTCTGATCTTTTGAAGAACCGTTACTGGTGGTGTCGTGTGTGGCTCGAACTTCTATCACAACAATGCCTTTCTAGAAATCTACTATAGTGGGATTGATGGGTACGCCTGGCGTGCTGTTAGTGTATTTTCCGCCGTGCCAACCCGCCAGGTGTTCACGGGCAGTAGCAGGCCAGATTCCTTCGCCTCGATGAGCTAAATGAGGATGTTGCGCAATCGGATAGGTGTGATGCCCCTGCACAGTTTCACCATTCACTTTCGGTCTCCCATTGACGTATTTATCACCATCAATTCTTCAAGGACACGACCCCCTTCCACCACCACCCCACTCAGCGTGTCCCCTCCCACCCCCACCTAATCTGAGAGGAGCCACTAAAACGGAACGCCCCTGACAGTCACTGCATTTCTTGATATTTGAATCTTTGGAAAGACACCTTTATATTCCCAGTTGAGTCAAGGGACCATACTACAAAATTATAGCAATCACTAAACGACTTGTAGGCAGTGCCATCCTTTCTCGACTGCGCAAACCGATCTTTATCTTGAGGATGAATCAGCCATCCACTCAGATCTTCTATATACCATCCAGTCTTAGGGTCAACAAAATCCCTGCCTTCACCACAGTCCAAAACAAACAACTTTCCCTCCCCCTCCGCTACTGAAATTACATAATCGAGAAAAGCATTTTCATTTTGCATAATATCTAGTTCCTTTTCATGGCCAGATACTTGTGGCAGCGCTGACACTTCCATTGTTTACCCCACCCTTTAAATAGTTACAAAATTTCCGCTAAGATCTGTCACCACCACATCACTACCGCGTATGATGAACCTCGCTGGACCGCGAGCATTACTTCCATTGGGTAATTCTTCCCCAAGCCCACTCCAGAACCCTGTTCTTATCTCATCAGGATTTCCATGAATCTCCTTAATCTTGTCCAGTGTGAGTTAATGGTACTTGACCCATTTGTCATCTGTCCTCTTGCATTTATATAGATTTCAGGTGCTTGGTACTCTTCTCCTGCGTTGTGGACGAGGGCGGGTGCTTGACCTGCGTAGT